>NZ_JBEXNW010000055.1:0-49255 GCF_040611295.1 Streptomyces sp. NPDC002935 | reverse complement strand
CGGCTCGATCCGGTCCCACATCGCATCAGTGATCACTAAACGGACGGACACATCCGATCAACCGGCCAACCGATCAAAGAGACACGCTCTAGCCCGCCTAGCCCGCCCGGAAACTCCCTACCGGTCTGGACCAATTCCGCTCAGTGTCTTGACACCGGGATTGGTCCATACCAACTTGGTTGCGCACCTCTCTGTACTCCCGAACACCCCCATTTCCCAGGGAGATCGCGTGCGCATCACACAGCTCAGACGTTCCAGACATCGCTTCCTCGCCCTGCTGGGCACGGCCGCGCTGGCCCTCGCAGGGGCGGTCGCCCTGCCGGGTACGGCTCAGGCGGCCAACATCCTGTCCAACCCCGGCTTCGAGACGGGCAGCCTCGCCCCCTGGTCCTGCTCCGGCAACCTGGGCTCGATCGTCTCCAGCCCCGTGCACGGCGGCTCCAAAGCCCTTGCGGGGGCGGCGAGTTCGAGCGACAACGCGCAGTGCACCCAGACCGTCTCGGTCCAGCCGAACACGACGTACAGCCTCTCGGGCTGGGTCCGCGGCAGCTACGTCTACCTCGGCGTGGACGGCGGTGCCTCGACCTGGACGACGTCCCCGTCGGCGTACAGCCAGCTCAGCGTGTCCTTCACCACCGGTGCCTCGCAGACCAGCGCCAAGATCTACGTCCACGGCTGGTACGCGCAGGGCACCTACTACGCCGACGACATCAGCCTGGACGGTCCCGGCGGGGGCGGTGGTGGCTCCGACACCCAGGCGCCGACCGCGCCCACCAACCTGACCTCCACCGGCAAGACCTCCTCCAGCGTGTCGCTGTCGTGGGGCGCGTCGAGCGACAACGTCGGCGTCAGCGCGTACGACATCTACAGCGGTTCCAACCAGCTGCTCAGCGTGTCGGGCACCAGCGCCACGGTCAGCGGGCTGTCCCCGAGCACCGCCTACTCGTTCACCGTGAAGGCGCGGGACGCGGCCGGGAACACCTCCGCGGCCTCCAACTCCGTGAGCGTCACGACGAGCGCGGGCGGCGGGGGCGGCACCGGTTTCAAGCAGGCCGCTCCCTATCTGTACGAGGGCTGGGGCGATCCCCCGAACCCGACCACGGTGATGAACGCGACCGGGATCAAGTGGTTCACGATGGCGTTCGTCCTCGACTCCGGCGGCTGCAACCCGGCCTGGGACGGCAGCCGGGCGCTGACCGGCGGCGTCGACCAGACGGCCATCAACCAGATCCGTTCCGCGGGCGGTGACATCGTCCCGTCGTTCGGTGGCTGGCAGGGCAGCAAGCTCGGCGCCAACTGCTCCTCGGCGAGCGCGCTCGCCGGTGCTCTGCAGAAGGTGATCGACGCCTACAGCCTCAAGGCGATCGACATGGACATCGAGAACACCGACGAGTTCGAGAACGAGGCCGTGCAGGCACGGATCCTGACCGCGCTGAAGACCGTCAAGGCCAACAACCCCGGCCTGAAGACGATCGTCACCTTCGGCACCTCGACGACCGGCCCGACCTACTACGGCAACCGGCTCATCGAGCAGGCGCAGTCCCTGAACGCCAACATCGACGTCTTCACCATCATGCCGTTCGACTTCGGCGGCGGCTCCGACATGTACGGCAACACGGTCAACGCCGCCGAGGGGCTGAAGACCAAGCTGAAGTCGACCTTCGGCTGGGACGACGCCACGGCCTACTCTCACATCGGCATCTCGGGCATGAACGGCCTGTCCGACCAGCAGGAGAACACCACCCCGGCGATCTGGACATCCATCCGTGACTGGGCGAACGGTCACCACATCGCCCGGCTCGCCTACTGGGCGGTCAACCGCGACCGGTCCTGCCCCGGCGGCGGCGTGGTGAGCAACTGCTCCGGCATCAGCCAGAGCACCTGGCAGTTCACGTCGATCACGGCCGGCTTCACCGGCTGAGAACGGCCGCGGGACAGTACGGTGGGCCGTCCGGGGAATCCGGACGGCCCATCGCGTCACGCTCAGCCGTCAGCCACTGGCCATCAGCGGTCAGCCGTCAGCTGTTCAGCCGTTCAGCCGTCGGACTCCGACGACGGGATGTAGGCACCCGGCACGTCCTGGGGCGCGAAGATCTCGTGCTCACCGGGGTACGGCTTGGTCCACCCGTGCGTCTCGTACCACGTGAAGTGGTTCATCTGCGCGGGGTTCGCGAAGTCGGGAATGGCGTTGGGCCCGGTCAGCCGCTGGTGCGACTTCCAGTCCTCCCACTTCCCCGCCAACGCCCGCTTGTCCGCCGGCACCTTCGCCGACGGCACCGCCGCCGCGGCGGGGTTCTGCGGTGCCGGGGTGTCCAGACCGCAGGCGGGCGGGGTCTTGAGGCCGTCGGTCAGCGAGGTCCGGTTGGGCAGCGCCTCGAACGGCGTGAAGTCCGCGCGCCGGGTGAACGCCGCACGCATCGGGCTGGCCGCGCTGTCCTTCTGGTTCATCGGGTGGATCCCGAGGATCTGCTCGATGGTCCGGATCATCGTGATCTGCGAGTAGTAGTGGCTGTCGACGATGCCGTGCCGGGCCCAGGGGCTGATGATCTGGACCGGGGCACGGTGGCCGTCGACGTGGTCGAGGCCGGCCTGGGAGTCGTCCTCGACCACGAAGATCGCCGAGTCCTTCCAGTACTTGCTGTGCGAGATCTCGTCGACGATCCTGCCGGTCGCGAGGTCGTTGTCCGCGACCTGGGCCGCCGCGTTCGCCGGGCCACCGGTGTGGTCGCTGGAGAGCCAGAACATGTTCAGGTCCGCCGGCCCGTTCTTCTCGAAGTCACGCTTCCAGATCTCCTCCCGGTAGATGTCCGGGACGCTGGTGTCGAACTTCGGGAAGCCGTGCACCGACACGTCGTTGAGCGACGGAATCGGCGAGGACGAGTTCAGGGTGTACGCGGTGTCCTGCCCGGTCGACGCCATGTTCTTGGAGTCGCAGTACAGGTTCTGCCAGCTCGCGTCCGCGGGCTTGGTCAGGAACTGCTGGAACTCACCGAAGTCGCGCGCCGACTTCCCCGCGGCCTGTGCACCGGTCCAGATGAAGCCGGTCCGCTGGTGGCCGAGAGCGTCGTCCTCGGTGTCGTAACTGCGCGCGTACTCACCGGCGGAGGACTCGGTGTACTCCGGATCGTCCGCCTGCATCAGCCAGTTGTGCCCCTCGGCCGAGTTCGTGCCGATGTCGTACGTGTTGTCGTACAGCCCGAACTGCTCGGCCATCGCGTGCTGGTTGGGCGTCACGTTCTCACCGAACTGCGCCAGCGACGGGTCGCCGTTGCCCTCCGGGACATCCCCGAAGACCTGGTCGTAGGTCCGGTTCTCCTTGACGAGCAGGAAGACATGCTTGATCGTCGAGGGATCGCCGAGCCGCACCGGCACGGGCACCGGCTTCACCTGGCCCCTGCCCTTGGACAGGGCGACCGCGCCCCGGTTCCAGCCGTTCTGCTGGAAGACCTTGGCCGTCCGGGACCTGATGACGCTGTCGTCCGGGAGGGTGAACCGCTGCACGCTCGACGTCGTGTCGTGCGTGCCGTGCCCGGTGCTGGTGGTGGGCCGACGGGCGTCGATGCCACGGGTGTTGGAGACCACCACCTCCTTGCCGACGGTGGCGATCTCCGCGGGGAAGTAGTCCGTCGGGAGCAGGCCGATGTAGCGGACCGGCTCCTGCGGGGTCCGGTAGCGGTAGACGGCCACAGCGTTGGCCCGGCCGAGCGTCACGAGCAGGTGGCCGTCGTCGGTGAGTGTCACCCCGTCGGGCTCGTAGCCCACCGACGCCTCCGGCCACGGCTGGGTGGCGACGGTCTGGACGACCTTGTCCTTGACGGTGTCGATGACCGACACGTCGTTGGTCGCGGTGTTGGTGACGAACAGCGCCTTGTTCTTGGCGTACAGGGCGGTCGGGTGCAGACCGACGTGGATGCTCGCGACGGCGGTGGCCGGGTTCGCCAGGTCGATGACGCTGACCGTGCCGGTGGTCGTGGCGGCCGTGACCGGATCCGCCGGCACCTGGGTGTTGTAGGAGTTGATCGTGGTGTCGCCGGGCTGCGCCGGACGCCCGCCCTCGTTGCTGACGTAGAGCTTGGTCCCGGCCAGGGCCATGTCGCGCGGGGCGTTGCCCACGGCCCAGCTCTGGCGGACGGTCCCGGTCGCCGCGTCGATGGCGACCACCCGGTTCTGGCCGTTGACCGCGGAGTACACCGTGGAGCCGTCGGGCGAGAACACCGCCTCACCGACCAGCGCGTGCTTGGGCCCGTCCGCCGGGATCGGGACGAACGTCGGGCTGGCGACGGAGCCGTCCGGGTTCACGGTGAACCTCGTGTAGCCGTCGGTCTGGCCCAGCCAGAGCTGCGAACCGTCGGGCGAGTACGTCGGGCCTTCCTGGCCCACGCTGTTGCCGCTGATGCGCGGGACCGACGACGCGGAGCTGCCGACGAGCTGCTGCACCTTCCAGTTCTTCAGGTCGACGATCGACAGCGCGCTCCCGCCGTCGGTGACCGAGGCCGCGAGGTGGGTGCCGTCCGGACTGACCGAGGACGACATGATCTTGCCGTTGTTGACGACGAGCCGGTCACCGTACGGGGCGATGTACTGGTCGCTGGAGACGACCTGACCCCGGTCGGTGATCTGGCCGACCTGGTCGGTGCCGAACTGATGGGTCTGGGCGAATGCGGCACCGGCGGCGACGAGGGCGAGGGCGGTGGTACCCGCCGTCACCAGAGGTATCCGTCTGCCGGTGCGTCTGCTGCCGAGGGCGCCCGAACGCTTCTTCTCGACACGCCGACGGCGGCGCGTTACCTGCATGGAGTCATCCCTTCGAGGTGGCGAGCAGGTCGACGTTGCCGTCGAACTGCCACAGCGGGTTCGGTGCGTCCCCGGTCGGCGTACGGACCAGGAAGTAGCCGTTCACCTCCTTCGGTCCGTCCCCGTCGGCCATGAATCGGCCGTCCGGGGTGACATCGAGCTGGTAGACGGCCGTCCCCACGGCCTCGACGCCGGGCAGGTGCCAGGAGATGACACAGCGCCAGTCGTTGCCCGGCCCCTCGGCCGCGACCTTGACGCTGCCCTTGTCGCACGACGCCGTGACCCTCAGCTGCGCCTCCGTGACGGCGGGGCGGTTGAGCTGGCCGGTCTGCAGCCGGTACAGGTGGGCGAACGCCGTGGCGGCCGAGCGCTGCACCTTGTCCTGCTCGATCCCGGAGCCCGTGGCCCCCGTCGTGACGCCGACGACCGCGACCGTCACGGCGACCAGCCCGACGAGCGGCAGGACTCCGGCGGTGACCGCGCTGCGCCCCGAGCCGTCGTAGGCCGAGGCGGTGAAGTCGCGCCGCATGAAGAGCACATGGGCGGACACGGTCGCTGTCACCGCCCACAGCAGGCTGACCACGATGCCGATCAGGAGCGGGCCGAGCTGTGCGGGGCTGGTGAACAGACCGTTCCAGGCGATGAAGGCGTAGCTGGGCAGGGCGAGGCGTACGGCGACGGGGAGCGGCATCATCTGGGCGAGCTGCATCGCGAGCGCGACGAGCGCGGGCAGCAGCAGTCCCATCGGGGAGCGCCCCAGCGTGACGGACCCGAGCAGTCCGATCGCGGCGAGGGCCAGGGTCGGGGCGAGCACACAGAGCCAGGCGAGCAGGACCCGGCCGGCGGCGTCCGCCGGCGCCAGCAGATGGCCGTCGAGGCCCACCAGCGGCTGGTCGCCGACCGCCACGACCCCGCCCACGGCGCTGGAACAGACCAGCCCGGCCACGAGCAGCAGGATGACGGTGAGGCCGGCCAGTGCCTTCGCCCCGAAGATCCGTCGAGGCGAGCGGACCGCCACGAGCAGGTGGCGCCAGGTGCCGAGCCGGTCCTCGGAGGCGAACACGTCGCCGGCGACCACCGAGGTCAGCAGCGGGAGCGCCCAGGTGCCCGCGAAACCGAGCATGACCAGCGCCCCGGCCCACCCCGTGGCGTGCATCCAGCGGCCGAAGAGGGTGTCGACGGGGAGCGTGCTCTGCCGGCTCACCGCGGCGACGAACAGCGCCGGCACGATCCAGCAGGCGAGGACCAGCAGGCGGATCCGCCATTGCGAGACGAGTTTGACCAGCTCGAAGCGGTAGGCACGAGCGACCGAGACACGCGGGGCGGCGGCAACGTCTTCCGCCTGGCCCTGTGCTCCGAGGTCACCGTCCTCGGTGATGGTCGCGGTCATCCGCCGGTCTCCTTCTGCTCGGTGAGGGCGAGGAAAGCGGCTTCGAGCGGCGACACGACGGGGGCGAGTTCACGCAGCGCGATGCCCGCCCGTACGACCCGTACCACCAGTTCGTCGAGGGAGGGCACCAGCGCGCGCACGACGAGCAGGTCGGCGTCGCGCCGTGCCCCGGCGTCGTCGACGACCCGGATCCCGGCGGTGTCCAGGGCCAGCCGCCGGGCGGCCTCCGGGTCGGAGGTGAGCAGCCGGTAGTCGAGTTCGCGGTTCTCGGCGGCCAGTTTGCTCAGCGGGCCGGAGAAGACGACCCGTCCGGTCGCGACGATGGTGGCCTCGGAGCACAGTGCCTGGAGGTCGTCCATGCGGTGGCTGGACAGAACGACGCCGGTTCCGTTCGCAGCCAGCCCGGTGAGGACACCGTGCACATGCTTCTTGCCGGCCGGGTCGAGGCCGTTGGACGGTTCGTCGAGCACGAGCAGCCGCGGCCTGGTGAGCAGGGCGGCGGCGAGTCCCAGCCGCTGACGCATGCCGAGGGAGAAGCCGCGGGTCTGGTCGTCGGCGACATCGGTGAGCCCGACCTGGTCGAGCACGTCGTCGACCCCCGCCGCCCGCGCCCCCTGGCCGCGGAGAGCGGCCAGGGCGGCGAGGTTCTGTCGGGCGGTCAGCGAGGGGTAGAGACCGGGCCCGTCCACGAAACCGGCGACACCGGCGGGGGCGGCGAGCGCGCGCCTGACGGGCGTGCCCAGGATCTCCAGGCTGCCTTCGTCGGCGACGGCCAGGCCCAGCAGGAGACCGAGCAAGGTCGTCTTGCCGGCGCCGTTCGGTCCGACCAGACCGTGGATCTGGCCCTGCGCCACATCCAGATCGACGCCGTCGAGTGCGACGACATCGCCGAAACACTTGCTGATCCCACGAGCCCGGACCGCGAGGGGTGTGTCCATGAGTCCCTTTCTTCGAAGCACTGGAAGCACTCGAAGCACTCAGGGACCTTAGGGACGGTACACAACGCGGGCACAGGCGCCCGGTTGAACGCGCAGGGAACGGATCGTCAAGGCGTCGGCAAGTCCGGGTGCGCAAAGCGGCTGTCATCGACACGGACTTGGGCAACAGCTGCGGGCACCGGGTTCCCGGCGGAGTCTGATCGGTCTCTACTTCAGGTAACCCAGGCCGGGGTGGACGGCCGTGTAGCCGTCCACCAATGCGCGTGCCACGTTGACGGAGTCGACGAGCGGGTGGAGGGCGAAGGCCTTGACCGCGGTGGCGCGGGACCCCGACTCGGCGGCGGAGAGCACCTCCCGCTCCACCGCCTTGACGGCGCACACCAGTCCGGTGGCGTGGTCGGGCAGCGGGTCGACGGTGACGGGGTGCGCGCCGTTGGCGTCGACGAGGCAGGGCACCTCGATGACGGCCTCGGTGTCGAGGGCGCCCAGTGTGCCGCGGTTGCGGACGTTGAGGATCAGGGTGGCGCGTTCGTCGCGGGCGATGGCCCGCATGAGGGCGAGCGCCACCTTCTCGTAGCCGCCGGAGAGGTCGTCGGCGTCGCGTTCTCCGGCACCGGCCGCGTCCCGGTTCTCGGCCATGTACGTGGCCTCGCGCTCGGCGCGTGTGCGGTCCCAGGCGCTCAGGGCTGCGGCGTCCGGGCTCTTCATCTCGTCGTAGAACCGGGCCTGTTGGTCGCGCAGGAACGCGCCGCGTGTCTGGTCGGCCTCCTGGTAGGCGCGGACCGTCTCGCGGTTGAAGTAGTAGTAGTGCAGGTACTCGTTGGGGACGGCGCCCAGCGACCGGAGCCACTCCGGGCCGAAGAGTTTTCCCTCCTCGAAGGAGCCGAGCAGGGCGGGGTCGGCGAGCAGTCGCGGGAGTTCGTCGCGGCCCGCGACGCGCAGGCCCCGTACCCAGCCGAGGTGGTTCAGCCCGACGTAGTCGATCCACGCCTCGCGCGGGTTCACGCCGAGGACCTTGGCGATCCGGCGCCCGAGGCCGACCGGCGAGTCGCAGATGCCGATCACGCGGTCGCCGAGGTGGCGGGACATGGCCTCGGTGACGAGCCCGGCGGGGTTGGTGAAGTTGATGACCCAGGCGTCGGGTGCGAGCCGGGCCACCCGCCGCGCGATGTCCACGGCGACGGGCACCGTGCGCAGGCCGTACGCGATGCCGCCGGCGCCGACCGTCTCCTGGCCGAGGACGCCCCGGTCGAGGGCGACCCGCTCGTCCGCCGCGCGCCCCTCCAGGCCCCCGACGCGGATCGCGGAGAAGACGAAGTCGGCGCCGCGCAAGGCCTCGTCGAGGTCGGTGGTGACGGTCACCTCCGGCGCGTCGGGGTCGCCCGCCGCCTGCTCGGCGAGGACGCGGGCCACGGCGGAGAGCCGTCCCGCGTCCAGGTCGTGCAGCACGACCCGGGTGACGCGGCCCTCGGCGCGGTCCCCGAGGAGCGCCCCGTACACGAGCGGGACGCGGAATCCACCGCCGCCCAGAATGGTCAGCCTCACGCAAGTACCACCTTTGCAGTTCGTGCGGGCGCGGGTCGCGCGGCGTGTGATCTCGCCACGACCACCTGGACGCCCTCGTCTTCCGGGGACCAGCGTGTCACCGCGTCCACGGACTCGTACGTCACCACCCCGTCGCGTCCCGGTCCCACGGCTCTCGCGGTCCCGTCTCCCACGCCCGGGGCGACAGCGAGCTCGCCGACCACTGGGCCGCCATCGAGTGGACCCCGGAGCTTCAGGGCGGTTTCACGCGGGGGTTCTGGGACCGAGGCATTCTCCAACGCGTGAACGGCGGAAGATCGGCTGGGCGCGGTGTCGTCGGGCCCCGCGACAACGATGGCAAGGCGCCACGCAACCGCCGGGCTCACGCCGGCGACCGCGCTGCGGACATGGCCGCCGCCACCCACGACGCACCGAACGCGCCTTCCCCGTCACGTCGTTCATGAACCACTGACCTAGGGACCACACGACCATGACCGAGCAGCAACTGCCCGCCTGGGCCGATCCGTCCGTCTCCCCCGCCGCACTGGATCCGCAGGGTGTGTCGCGGCGCGGGCTGCTGCGCGGCGCGGGCCTGTTCGGGGCGGCCTTCGCGGTCGGCTCGCTCGCCACGCCCGCGGCGGCGTCCGGAAGAGGGTACGGCGGCAGCGATCCGCGCCTCGCGTATCTTGTGGGCGACCATCACATCCACTCCGTCTACAGCCACGACGCGAAGTACACGTTCTCCCAACTCGCCCGGGCCGGGGCCTCGTACGGGCTCGACTGGATGGTCTTCAACGAGCACTCCAACTTCGGGCACGCCTCCTACGGCGCCCGGCTGGAGCACCAGGAGATCCTCAAGGCGCGCGCCGCGAACCCCCGACAGCTGCTCTTCCAGGGTCTGGAGTGGTACATCCCGGCCGCCGAGCACGCCACCGTCTTCGCCGCCCCGGGCCCGCACGAGGTGGACCTCCTCACCCGGTTCGAACTCGCCTACGACGGGAAGCTGCTGGGCTACACGGCGGGTTCGCCGGCCAGTCCCGACACGGCCCGCAACGAGGCTCACGCCGTCAAGGCGATCCAGTGGCTGGCCGAGCAGCGCCGCACGGGATACGTCGACGACGTGCTGGTCCTCGCCAACCACCCGTTGCGCCTGGGTATCGACTCCCCGCACGAGATGCGCAACTGGCGCGACGCGGCCCCCGAGATCATGATCGGCATGGAGGGCGCTCCCGGTGCCCAGGGCGGCGGCATCCCCGGCTGGGTCGGCTCGGGCCAACAGCGCGGCGAGTACGTCAACAAGCCGTCGGAGAACTCCTTCGCCGGCTATCCGGAGAACGCGTACGTCCTGTACGGCGGCTTCGACTGGATGACGGCGACGGTCGGCGGCATGTGGGACGCGATGCTCGCCGAGGGCCGGCTGTTCACCATCACCACCAACTCCGATGTGCACCGCGTCGTCTTCGACACCTGGAAGAACGGCGACTGGGCGCCCGGACAGAACTTCGACAACACCGGGCACGTCCCCGACCCGGTCAACACCGACACCCAGCAGCCGGGCGGCGACTTCTGGCCCGGACAGTTCAGCCGCACCCATGTCGGCGTCACCCGCTACGGCTATCGCTCGGTGATGGCGGGTCTGCGCGCGGGCCGGGTCTGGCTGGACCACGGCCATCTGCTGGACGGACTCGACGTCCGCCTGAAGCGGGACCGGGACCACGGGGCGGGTGTCACCCTGGGCGGCCGGATCCGCGTCCGCAAGGGCGACAGACTCACCCTGTCGGTCACGGTGACGACAGCCGCGCGCCCCAACGCCCAGGGCATTCTCCCGGAGTTGGCGCATGTCGACGTGATCCGCGGCGCGGTGCGCGGTCCGGCGACCGACCGCGACACCTGGCGGGCCCCGGACACCAGGGTCGTCCGTACCGAGGACGTGAGCGGCCGCAAGGGGACGTACACCCTGCGCATACCGCTGACCGCCGGGGACGAGTCCTTCTACGTCCGGCTGCGCGGCAGCGACGGCAACAGGAACGGCGCCGGATTCCTCGGTGCGGCGATCGACCCGCACGGCCCGATTCCGCACGTGCCCGGAGACGGTGACCCGTGGGTCGACACATGGTTCTATTCCAACCCGGTGTTCGTCGATGTGGAAGGCTGCTGATGAAGCGTCACTTCGTGTCCCTCGCCTGCCTGTTGGGCGCGTTACCGCTCGGCATGAGTACGTCGGCCGCAGTGGCCGCCGAGCCCGCGTGGACCGAGACCGGCACGTCCTACGTCGACTCGCTGAGCGGGGGCCAGGGACTGGCGAGCCGCGCGGACGGCTCACTGCTGCACCGCGGGCTCGCCTCCATCCCCCTCGGCCTGCGCATCAAGGGCTGGAACCATGTGGGTGACCCGGACATCGCCCAGGGCTATGTGTTCGACGCCTACCAGGGGCCGGACACGACGACCTCGAAGATGTTCGCCGTCACCACGCCTGCCGGGAAGCGCTCCGAGTACGTCCACCAGCTCGACCCGGGCGAGAAGCTGAACAACTCCTTCGCGACCGTGTCGCCCGACGGGCAGTGGCTGGTGTCGGGCGAGTGGGGTGACCAGAACCGGCTCCAGGTCTTCCCCGCCCCGCTGCTCAACCCGTCGACCCCGCCCACCGGCGGCGCTCTGCCGCAGGCCGGGCAGATCACCCTCGACAAGCCCGTCCGCGACATCCAGGGCTGCGACTTCGTCGACGCCACCCGGCTGCTCTGCGCCTCGGACGACAGCTCGCGCACGCTGTTCCCCGAGGACCGGCCGCTGCTTCAGGTCGACCTGGAACGGAAGGTCGACGGCGGGCCGGTCACGGGACACGTCAGCAGCCTCTTCGCCCTGCCGCAGCGCAGCCTGTGCACGGACGGGACGTACGAGGCGGAGGGCGTCGACTACGACACGTCGAGGGGGACGCTGCGCGCCGAGGTGGTCCAGCCCGGCACGTGCGCCGTCGCGACCTCGGTGTACGCCTACCGGCTGCGCTAGCCGCGCCGAGGAGTCCGTCCGGGTCGGGGTCCCCGAGCATCGGACGGAGAACCGCGACAGGCTCTGCGGGACGGCGGCGGGCTGCCCGCCGCCGTCCTGGACGACGACAGCCCTGCCGGTGAGATCGACGGCGGGCGCGAGGGGTCCCTTCACGTGGTGCGGCTACGAGTTCGGAGCCAGGAGCAACAAGTGTCGACGTCACCAGTTGTTGCCGTCCGACCCCTACGGCATGCTGGGCCCGTACACCCGAACCGCCCCGCCCGCACGCTGCTGCAACGGATCGCGGACGCCGAGCTGAACTCATGACCCCCCTGTCCGCTCCCAACCGCCTCCTCGCCGTGCTCGCCGCCTTCGACCACGAGCACACGGCGCTGTCATTGACGGACATCAGCCGCCGGGCGGGCCTCAGTCTCACGACCGCGCACCGGCTGGTGGCCGCGCTGACGGAATGGGGCGCGCTGGAGCGGGACGCGGAGGGCGCGTACCACGTGGGCCTGCGCCTGTGGGAGATCGCGGCGCTCGCCCCGCGCGGTCTGGCCCTGCGGCAGATCGCCCTGCCGTACCTGGAGGACCTGTACGAAGCGACGCACGAGAACGTGCAGTTGGCGGTCCGCGACGGCGCCGAGGTCGTCTACACCGAGTGGATCTCGGGGCGTTCGTCGGTCGGCGTACGCATTCAGGTGGGTGCCCGCTGGCCACTGCACGCGACGGGCGTCGGGCTGGCGCTGCTCGCGCACACGCAGCCCGCGTTCCAGGACGCGTACTGCGCCGGGCCGTTGGCCGCCTACACCCCGTACACCATCACCGATCCGGCCCGGCTGCGCCGCGCCCTGGCCGAAGTACGTCGCACGGGTTCGGCGGTGAGCAGCCGTCAGGTGACCGACGACGCCCTGTCGGTGGCCGCGGCCGTGCGCGGCAGGGACGGAACGGTCGCCGCGGCCGTGTCGGTCGTCGTACCTCACGCCGACGCGCAGATCCCGGCGTTGATCCCTGCCGTACGGCTGGCGGCCCGCGGAATCTCCCGGGCTCTCGGCTGGCGGCCGACGGCCCGGACAGTGCCGCCCGCTTGACGCCGGCACCGGCATGCACGCGGGGCAGCTACCGGCACGGCCATGGAGCGGGCACAGCCCCAGGCACCAGCACGCGTACGGACCCTCCGACGCGGGTGCCGGGCCGCTTCCTCGCGTGCGCGGTCGGCGTTGCCGTCATGCGGCCGGGCTGGGCGGCCTGCCCCGCGTCACCCCGTCAACTGGGCAGCTCGGCCAGCAGGCGGCGGTCGCGGGGTGCGTGGCCGCGGTCGAGGCGGGTGTCCAGGAGGCGCCGGGCCGCATCGCAGCGGCCCGCCGCGACGAGGGCGTACAGCAGGGTCTCCTCGACGACCTCGCGCTGGGCGGCGCTGCCGCCGACCCGGCCGAGGACCGGAAGGAGCGCGGCCAGTCCCCGGGCGGCTTCGTGGAAGCGTTCCTCGACGAGGGCGGCGAAGGCCTCGCAGAGGGGGACGACGACCTCGCGCTGAACGGGGTCGGCGCCGGCGGCGTGGTCGCGCAGCCGGCGCAGCGCCGCGAGGTCGCCGGCGGCGGTGAGGGCGACCGCCGCGTGCAGCGCGGTGAAGGCGGTCGCGGGCCGTTCCACGATCTCGCGGGCGACGCTGTCGAGGACGTCCGCCGCCGGTACCCGCCCGCGCCAGCTGTCGCTGAGCCGGGCCCGCCACAGCAGGGACCCCGAGTCGACCAGGGCGCGTACGCCGGTCACCCGCCCCGGCGCGAGCTGGGCGAACCAGCGTCTGCGGACGGCGGCGGGGTCGTCCAGGGCCAGTTCGTGCAGGGCTATGTGCCAGGAGAAGTGCGCCCGGTGGACGGCTCCGCGTCCGTGCCCCGACACCCAGGCGTCCAGCCAGTCGCGGCCCGTCTCGTGGGCTCCTGACTCGTAGTGGACGTGGGCGAGTGCGTGCACGGCGTGTCCGGAGGCCGGCTCGGCGGCCAGCGCGCACAGGGCCAGTTCGGCTGCCTCGTCGTAGCGGCCCTGATCCTGGCGCAGGAAGGCCAGGAGCGAGGCCGGGAACCAGTGGCCGTCGTAGGCGGGCGAGGCGCGTTCGACCAGGCCCAGCGCGTAGCCCGTGTCGAGGTCGTTGAGGCCGGAGAAGGCGATGGTGGGTACGGCGGCGGCGAGCGCCAGCGCGTCGGCGGGGTGCGCGGCGAGGTGTCCGAGCAGCGCCCTGGCACCCCCGTCCGGTGACTCACCGTGCACACGGCGGGTCACCACGTCGACGAAGGAGCGCTCGCGTTCGTCGGCCCGCTCCCGCGCGCACCGTTGCGCGTCGGCCAGGGCCCTCGGTACGTCGACGTCGGCGCCGCACTCGTGGCCGAGCAGGGCGAGCGCGGCGTGCCCGAGCGCGAAGCCGGGGTCGAGGGCGACGGCGCGCGCGAAGGCGTCCTCGGCACCGGCCCTGACCTTGAGGACCCGTTCGAGGCCGGTGCGGTGGGCGGCCGCCGCCTCGGCGTGGGTGGACAGCGGGAGCCCGTGCGCGTCGACCGGCCGGCGACGCGCGGAGCGTCGCTCCGGAGCCAGTGGCGCGAGCAACTCGCCTGCCAGGTCGGCGGCTTGGGCACGGATCTCGGGAATGGCGGTCGTCTCCCACAGTTCGCCGCGGCGCGGGGCGCCGAGGGTGAACAGCGGGCGGTCGGTCCGGCCCTCGGTGTCGAGGAGTCTGCCGTCGCGGGTCGCGACGCCCATGCCGAGCGGGCCGGGCACGGCGGCACCCGCGTCGAACAGCGAACGCCACAGGGGGTCTTCGGGGCGCGGGCCCGGCCCCGTGCAGTCGATCACCCAACCGGCTGTGATGCGGCGGCCGTCGGAGAGGGTGACCTGCACGGAGCCGTCGGCCTGTGCGACGGCGTCGGTGATCCTGCCGGTGTGCACGCGCAGACGTCTGGCGGTACGGGCCCGGGCCACCGACTCGGCCGTCGTCGGCGCCATCCGGTGGCGGTGGGTGTTCCACAGCGCGCCCTCGCGCTCCAGGAACGCGGCACGCTCCTCGGGAGTGAGGCTGTGCCACAGCCGCGCGGTGTGCGGACGCAGGCTGTCGAGCGCGGGGCGCCAGTCGCCGTGGGCGCGCACGGCGCGGCCGATGTGGCGGTAGACGGTCCGGCGCAGCGTGGACAGCGTCGGCGCGTCGAGCCCCTCGGGCGCGGCCATCGCCGGGGCGGGGCTCAGCGCGTGCGGCTGGGGCAGCAGGCCGGTGCGGGAGAGGGCGTGCACGGTGCGTCCGGGCCGGTCGAGGCTGAGCGCCAGGTCGACCGCGGTGAGCCCGGTGCCCACCAGCAGGACGTCGGTACTCGGGCCGCCGCTCGTGCGGGCGGCCGGCTCGGCGAGCGGTCCGTCGAGGGCGCCCGGAGCCCAGGGGGATCCGATGAACCGTCCGGAGGTACGGAGTCCGGGCGGGACCCAGTCGCCGGTCGTGGCCGCCGGTCCGGTGGCGAGGACCGCGCTGTCGGCCGACAGGCTTTCTCCGTCGGCGAGTTGGAGCGACACCCTGCCGTCCGGGGTGCGGGTGCAGCCCTCCGCCCTGGTCCGCAGGCGGTGTACGGCGACGGTGCCGTGGGCGTGGACGATCGCCTGCGCCAGGGTGTCCGCGAGGTAGGCGCCGTAGCGGTAGCGGGTGGCGAAGTCGGTTCCGCTGACGGTGGGTTCGCCGTGCCGGCACAGCCAGCGGGTGAAATGGCCGGGATCGTCGGGGTAGCAACTCATGCCGCCGGCGGGCACGTTCAGCCGGTGCCGGGGATCGGGGGTGGCGTACGCGGTGCCACGTCCGGCTTCGGGGGCCGGGTCGACGAGGACGAGTTCGAGGGGGGTGCGGCGGCGGGTCGCCGTCTCGCACAGCTGCACGGCGGTCAGCGTGCCGGCCGCACCCGCTCCGACGATGGCCACGGTGTGCCGCTCACGGGCTGGACTCACGGATACCTCCGGCGGGGTCTGCTGCGGAACCGGCAAGCGGAACTCCTACGTCACTCGTGCGACCGGAGAGGTCGGAAAGGACTCCCGGAACGGGATCTCACGGAAACCTCAGGGTCCCGGTCGGCCCTTCATACTCTGTTCATAATCCAGGGCACCCCGGCAACCGTGGATTCAGGCCGTCTCTCCGGGCTTCCTCACTGGAATCTCAGGTTGGAGCCGTCGGATTCAAAGAATCAACCCATGGAAGTCGCGCAGGATGCACCCGCAGTGGTGGTGAGCGATGAACCGAGGAAAGGCGTTCCGTGGGCGTCCCTGAGATATCGAACCGTCCCGAGTCCGCGCCGGATGCCTCGGGACGGGCGCGGCACCGGGCCGGGCGTCCGGCCTGGTCACGGCGCGGAATCCTGGTCGCCCTCGGCGCCGCGGTACCGGCCCTCGCCCTGACCGGGTGCGGCGAGGCGACGGACGCCGCCGAGGGGGCGGGCGCGACGGCGACCGACGGCACCGGGGCCGGGACCAGGGCCAAGGCCCAGGTCAGGACGCCGACCGTCACGGTCTCCCCCGCCGACGGCACACGGAAGGCCGACTTCACCAACCCGGTCGAGGTCTCCGTGGCGGACGGGACCTTGTCGACGGTCAAGGTGTCCGGCAATGACGGTTCCACTCTGGCCGGATCCTTCAACGACGACCGCACGCGATGGACCTCCACCGGAAATCCTTACTCGGGGACCAAATACACGGTCACGGCGAAAGCGGAGGGCGCCGCGGAACACACCACGACCTTCGTCACGAAGTCCCCGGGCGAGACCTTCGTGGGCTATTTCACGCCCGAGGCGAATTCGACCTCCGGCGTCGGCATGCCCGTGTCGATCAATTTCACGAAGGCCGTGACCGACCGGGCGGCCGTCGAGAAGGCCATCACCGTGACGGCGGAGCCCGCGGTGGAGGTGGTCGGCCACTGGTTCGGGGACAGGCGGCTCGACTTCCGTCCCGCGCGGTACTGGGCCGCGGGCACGAAGATCACGCTGAGCCTGCGCCTCAAGGACGTCGAGGGCACCGACGGCGTCTACGGCGTGCAGTCCAAGGACATCACCTTCCACATCGGCCGCCGCCAGGTGAGCACCGTCGACCTCGCGCGCAAGACCATGACGGTCGAGCGGGACGGCACGACCCTCGCCGGCTACCCGGTCAGCGGCGGCGCCGCGGACCACACGACCTGGTCCGGGATCATGGTGATCAGCGAGCGGTTCGAGGAGACCCGGATGGAATCCTCGACGGTCGGGCTGGGCGACGAGTACGACATCGCGGACGTGCCGCATGCCCAGCGCCTGACCACCTCCGGCACCTTCATCCACGGCAACTACTGGGCCTCGGCCTCGGTCTTCGGCGGCAGCAACACCAGCCACGGTTGCATCGGCCTGCACGACGCGAAGGGCGGGAACGACAGCTCCGTGCCGGGCTACAGGTTCTACGAGAGCTCGATGCTCGGTGACGTGGTGGTCGTCGAGAACTCGGGCGAGCGGACCGTCGAGGCGTCGAACGGCCTCAACGGCTGGAACATGTCGTGGGCGGACTGGCAGGCCGGGAGCGCTCTGTGACGGCTTGACCCGAGGGGCGGGTCCCGGCGCACCGCGCCGGCCCGCCCATTCCGCATGCCCCCTTCTTTCACGGCGTGAACTCCCGTGCGGGCAAAGGACTTTCTCGGCTTCACCTCTTGACGGCCGGAGTGACAGAGAGCACATTGGCCGCGCAGCTGCTGTGAGAGCGCTCTCAAATGGCCATGGGAGCGCTCTCACACCCCACCCGCGCACCCCACACTCCGTACCAGAAGAGGCACACCCCATGAGTGAAACTTCCGGCACACCCGTCAGACGCGGCTCTCTGCGGCGCGTACTCGTCGCCGTGTTCAGCACGCTGAGCCTGGCGGCGGTCGCCGCCACGGCGGCCACCCTCCCCGCGAACGCCTCCGCCCCCACACCCCCCTCCGGCTGGTCCCAGGTCTTCCTCGACGACTTCAACGGAGCCGCGGGAACCGGCGTCAACACCGCCAACTGGCAGTACACGACGGGCACCAGCTACCCCGGCGGTCCCGGGGGCTTCGGTACCGGCGAGATCGAGACGATGACCTCCAGCACCAACAACGTCGCGCTCGACGGCACCGGCAATCTCCGGATCACCCCCCGCCGCGACGCCGCGGGCAACTGGACCTCGGGCCGCGTCGAGACGGTCCGCACCGACTTCCAGCCGCCCGCGGGCGGCAAGCTCCGCGTCGAGGCCCGGCTCCAGATGCCGAACGTGACCGGTGCCGCGGCCAAGGGCTACTGGCCCGCCTTCTGGATGCTGGGCGCGCCCTTCCGCGGCAACTACTGGAACTGGCCGGGCATCGGTGAACTGGACATCATGGAGAACGTCCAGGGGCTCAACACCGAGTGGGCCACCATGCATTGCGGCACCTCACCGGGCGGCCCCTGCAACGAGACCTCCGGCATCGGCGGCAACACCCCCTGCGCGGGGACCACATGCCAGGCCGGGTTCCACACGTACGCCGTCGAGTGGGACAAGTCGACGAGCCCCGAGGAGATGCGCTTCTACCTCGACGGCGTCAACTTCCACACGGTGCGGGCGAACCAGGTCGACGCGACCACCTGGACGAACGCCACCAACCACGGCTACTTCCTGATCCTGAACGTCGCAATGGGCGGCGGCTTCCCGGACGCCTTCGGCGGCGGCCCGGACAGCGGCACGGAACCCGGCCACCCGCTCGTGGTCGACTACGTCCAGGTGCTCCAGTCGGGCAGTGGCGGCGGTGGCACCACTCCGCCGCCCACCGGCAACCGTGACGCGTACAGCGCCATCCAGGCCGAGTCCTACGACGGACAGGCGGGCGTCGGCACCGAGACCACCACCGACTCCGGCGGCGGCCAGAACATCAGCGCCCTCGCGAACGGCGACTACGCGCTCTACAAGGGCGTCAACTTCGGCTCCACGGCGGCCAAGCAGTTCTACGGCCGGGTGGCGAGCGGCGCGGCGGGCGGTGTCAGCGGCCTGGTCGAGGTGCGCCTCGACAGCCGTACGAGCACGCCGGTCGGCAGCTTCGCGGTGGGCAACACCGGTGGCTGGCAGGCATGGAAGACCGTGCCCGCGAACATCAGCTCCGTCACCGGAACCCACGACGTCTATCTGACCTTCACCAGCGGCCAGCCCGCGGACTTCGTGAACGTCAACTGGTTCGACTTCGGCCACTGACACAGGAGTTGACGCATGCTCACCCGATCCCCGGCCGGGCCGGCCACATCACGCTCCGAGGTCGGACGGAAAGTCGGCGCCGTCCTGGCCGCCCTCCTCACGGTGCTGGTGCTCGGCCTGGCCGGGGCGGTACCCGCCAAGGCCGCCGCCGACTACACCCAGGGCGTCACCTCGACGGGCTCCGGCTCCGTCCAGATCTGGTTCACGCCCGCCGCACCCGCGGCGCTGGTCGATGTGCACTACCTGTCACCCGGCGCGGGCCAGCAGAACTTCCGGATGGCGAACGTCTCGGGCACCTGGCGGCAGAACGTCAGCGGCCTGCCGAGCGGCTTCACCCTGGAGTACTGGTTCACGTACGAGAAGAGCGGCCCGCTCCACGACACCCCGCACTTCACCCACACCGTGGGAGGCGGAGGGGGAGGCGGTGGAGGGGGCGGCGGAACCGGCAGCTTCCCGATCACCTTCCAGAACAACACCCGTGGGACGTACGCCGATTCACAGATCTACGTCACGGTGCTCGGCCAGGTGACGCCCGGTCAGTGGTCATACATGAAGGCCGACGGGACCATGGCGCACATCAGCCACCTGGACGCGAGCGCGCCCGGACATCTGACCAAGAACGGCGTGGCCTACCCGAACATGTCGTTCACGATGGCCCAGTCGGGCGGTTCGGTCCCCTCCCCCACGTCCCTCCGCGGCGGCCGGATCTACGTCTCCCTGGGCTCACCGCTGTACATCCCGGTCTCCCCGGACGACCAGGGCTGGGGCGGCCCCGACCTGCGCAACCCGAACGATCCCAACACCGACGTCTATTACGACTGGTACGAGTACACGTACGTCTTCGGACAGGTGGCCTTCGGCGGGAACACCACCCAGGTCGACCAGTTCGGCTTCCCGATGACCTCGCGGCTCACACAGGCGTCGAGCGGCTACGACACCACGCGGGGCATCACGCTGACCCGCGCCCAGGTCATGTCGCAGTACGCCGCCTCGGTGGGCGCGGCCTTCAAGCCGCTGCAGAACACGTACCGGATCGTCGCCCCGCGCTCCTCCGCCCTCTTCCTCGCGGGAGGCTCCCAGGCGAACCACCTCCAGGCGTACATCGATCAGACCTGGTCCTCGTACGCCGCCCATCCCTTCAAGCTGACCCGGCTGGGAGAGACCTTCTCGGGACAGGTCTCCGGGAACACTCTCACCTTCACCAAGAACGGCGCCGGTCCCTACACGCTCCAGAAGCCGTCCTCCCCGGACGTCGTGGCCTGCGCGGGCGCGCTGGCCTCGGGCAGCGACCCGGAGAAGCAGCTCGGCGCGGAGTTCTGCGCCGTGTTCAACCGGGGCGTCGCCCTCGACACCTCGGCCTGGTACACCCCGTCCGCCTACTACACCGGAGGCGTCAAGAACGACTACGCGGCCTTCCTGCACACCGTGGGTCTCGACCGGCGGGCCTACGCCTTCCCCTACGACGACATCAACGACCAGTCGTCGGTGCAGATCCTCGGCAACGCGAACCCGCCGACCGGGCTGACGCTCGGCATCGGCTGGTGACCCACCGCCGCACGGCCGGCTGAGAGGGGCGGACCGCACGGTCCGCCCCTCTCAGCGCAGTTCGGCCCGGAAGGCCACCGGGGTCGTCCCCGTGTGCTGGTGGAAGAACTTGGAGAAGTTGGCCGCGTCCGGGAAGCCGACGGCGACTCCGATGCGCCCGATCGGCATGTCCGTATGGGCGAGAAGCCTCTTGGCCTCCAGGACGACCCGCTTGTCGATGAACCCCTTGGGCGTCTCGCCGGTGGCGGCGCGCGCCGCGCGGACCAGGGTGCGACGCGAGTACCCGAGGGCGTCGGCGTAGGCACTGACGCTGTGGTTGGTGGCGAAGCCCTTCTCGACCGCGTCCCGGAACCGGGTGAACGTGGTGTCGGTGTGCTCGCGGGCCGCCTCGGCGGAGCTCGCCGCGAGGTGGGCGAGACGCAGCAGGAACGCGGTCAGCGAGTGCCGCAGCACCGAGGTGTGCAGGCTGAGCGGCAGTGTGGTCGTGTCCAGGTACTCGCGCTCCAGCTGGGCGAGCGAGTGCTCCAGCGCGGCGAGCCGGTCGGCGTCGGGGCGCAGCAGCGGGGGCAGGTCGTAGCGGTAGAGGCCGGTCGCCTCGACGGTCGCGCGGGGAAGGAAGCCGGGCTGCATGGTCAGGACGGTGCCGCGGTAGCGGTCGGTGCTGGAGAAGCGGTGCACCTGGCCGGGCCGGATCCACAGGATGTCGCCGGCACCAGCCTCGTACTCGGCGAAGTCGATCATGTGCCGGACGGGTCCCTCGTGGAAGAGCATCACGACGTGGAAGTCGATGCGGTGCACGCGTTCCAGCGGGGCGTCCGCGTGCCAGGTGCGCCCGGTCCCCATCGCGCCGACCTGCATGCCCACGCCGGACAGGCTCAGATCGGCCGGGAAGGGAAAGGTCCTGATCCCGTCCTGGCCGTCGTCGTTCCCGCTGCCGCCTTGGGTGGTTCTGTCTGCCATGTCCTTCTCGCGTCGGCTCGCCACGACTCTGCGTGTCCCACTTTCACCGAAGGCTGACACACGGGCACCTTCCCCGGCAAAAGTCTGACTTTTAGGTTTGAAGGCGTTGCCCCAGCGTTCGCCCGTTCAGTGAGGACTTCTTGAAGATGAGTACGCAGAGCTCCGACGGCTTCACCTGGACCGAGCTCGACCGCCGCGCCGTCGACACCGCCCGCATTCTGGCCGCTGACGCCGTGCAGAAGGTCGGCAACGGTCACCCCGGGACCGCGATGAGCCTGGCCCCGGCGGCGTACACCCTCTTTCAGAAGGTGATGCGTCACGATCCGGCCGACCCGGAGTGGACCGGCCGCGACCGCTTCGTCCTCTCCCCCGGACACACCTCACTGACTCTCTACACACAGCTCTTCCTGTCGGGTTATGAACTCGGCCTCGACGATCTGAAGGCGTTCCGCACCCACGGGTCCAAGACGCCCGGTCACCCCGAGTACGGACACACCGCGGGTGTGGAGACCACGACCGGTCCGCTCGGCCAGGGTGCCGCCAACGCGGTCGGCATGGCCATGGCCGCCCGCTACGAGCGCGGCCTCTTCGACCCCGAGACCCCCGAGGGCGAGTCCCCCTTCGACCACACCATCTGGGCGATCGTCTCCGACGGCGACCTGGAGGAGGGCATCTCCGCCGAGGCCTCCTCGCTCGCCGGCCACCAGAAGCTCGGCAACCTCGTCTTCGTCTACGACGACAACCACATCTCCATCGAGGGCGACACGGCGACCGCCTTCTCCGAGGACGTGCTGAAGCGCTACGAGGCGTACGGCTGGCACGTGCAGCGGATCGAGCCCGCGCTCGGCGGCGACATCGACGTCCACGCCCTGTACGCGGCGCTCAAGGCGGCGCAGGCCGAGACCGGGCGCCCCTCCATCATCGCGATGCGCACGATCATCGCCTGGCCCGCCCCGAACGCGCAGAACACCGAGGCCTCGCACGGCTCTGCCCTGGGCACCGAGGAGATCGCCGCGACCAAGCGGATCCTGGGCTTCGACCCGGAGCGGACCTTCCAGGTCGACGCCGAGGTGCTGGCACACGCGCACCAGGCCCTCGACCGGGGCGCCGAGGCACACGCCGCCTGGGACAAGCGCATCGGCGCCTGGCGCACCGCGCAGCCCGAGCGCGCCCAGCTCTTCGACCGGATCGTCGCGGGCCGGCTCCCCGAGGGCTGGGAGACCGCGCTGCCGGTGTTCGAGGAGGGCACGTCCGTCGCCACCCGTGCCGCGTCCGGCCAGGTCCTCCAGTCGCTCGGCGCCGTGCTCCCCGAGCTGTGGGGCGGCTCCGCCGACCTGGCCGGTTCGAACAACACCACGATCGACAAGACGTCCTCCTTCCTCCCGAAGGGCAACCCGCTGCCGGAGGCGGACCCGTACGGCCGCACGATCCACTTCGGCATCCGCGAGCACTCCATGGCCGCGGAGATGAACGGCATCGCGCTGCACGGCAACACGCGTGTCTACGGCGGCACCTTCCTGGTGTTCTCCGACTACATGCGCAACGCCGTCCGCCTGTCCGCGCTGATGCAGCTCCCGGTGACGTACGTCTGGACGCACGACTCGATCGGCCTCGGCGAGGACGGTCCCACACACCAGCCGGTCGAGCACCTCGCCTCGCTGCGCGCCATCCCCGGCCTGAACATCGTCCGCCCGGCCGACGCCAACGAGACGGCGATCGCCTGGGGCGAGATCCTCAGGCGGCACGCCACGAACCCGGCCCCGCACGGTCTGGCCCTCACCCGTCAGGGCGTGCCGACCTACCCGGCCAACCCCGACGCGGCGCGTGGCGGTTACGTGCTGCGGGACTCCTCCACGGAGACCCCGGACGTCGTCATCGTCGCGACCGGCTCCGAGGTTCAGCTCGCCGTCGCGGCGCGCGAGGGGCTGGAGGCGGAGGGCGTGGGCACCCGGGTGGTGTCGATGCCGTCCGTGGAGTGGTTCGAGGAGCAGTCCCCGGAGTACCGGGCGAGCGTCCTTCCGCCGTCCGTGAAGGCCCGCGTGGCGGTCGAGGCCGGGATCGGTCTGACCTGGTACCGGTACGTCGGTGACGCAGGACGCATTGTCTCGCTGGAGCACTTCGGCGCCTCCGCCGACGCCGGAACCCTGTTCGCCGAGTTCGGCTTCACCGTCGAGAACGTAGCCGCCGCCGCGCGGGCTGTGCTCGATTCGACGACTGGCCTTGCCGCCCTGCGCGGTTGATCCGTTCGCACGAAGGAAGATGATCACTGTGACCGAAGCAACCGCGACCGCGGTAACCCTGAAGCGCCTCTCCGACGAAGGCGTCTCCATCTGGCTGGACGACCTGTCCCGCAAGCGGATCGAGTCCGGCAACCTGGCCGAACTCGTCGCGACCCGCCACGTGGTGGGCGTGACCACCAACCCGTCCATCTTCCAGGCCGCCATCGGCTCCGGCGAGGGATACGAGGAGCAGCTGGCCGATCTCGCCGTGCGCGGGGTGACGGTCGACGAGGCCGTCCGCATGATGACGACCGCGGACGTGCGCGCCGCCGCCGACATCCTGCGCCCGGTGTACGAGGCGACCGGCGGCCGGGACGGCCGGGTCTCCATCGAGGTCGACCCCCGCCTCGCCCACGACACGGCCGCCACGATCGCCGAGGCCAAGCAGCTCGCCTGGCTGGTCGACCGCCCCAACGTGATGATCAAGATCCCGGCGACGAAGGCCGGCCTCCCGGCGATCACCGAGGTCATCGGCCTCGGCATCAGCGTCAACGTGACGCTGATCTTCTCCCTGGAGCGCTACCACGCGGTCATGGACGCCTACCTGGCGGGCCTGGAGCGGGCGCAGGCCGCGGGCATCGGCCTCACCGGCATCCACTCCGTGGCCTCCTTCTTCGTCTCCCGGGTCGACAGCGAGATCGACAAGCGGCTCGCGAAGGTCGGCACGGACGAGGCCCTCGCGCTCAAGGGCAGGGCGGCGCTCGCCAACGCGCGGCTCGCCTACGAGGCGTACGAGGAGGTGTTCGGCGGCGCCCGCTGGACGGCGCTCGCCCCGTCCGGCGCCCACAAGCAGCGTCCGCTGTGGGCCTCCACGGGCGTCAAGGACCCGGCGTACAAGGACACCCTGTACGTCGACGAGCTGGTCGCGCCGGGCACGGTCAACACCATGCCGGAGGGGACGCTGAACGCCACCGCCGACCACGGAGACATCCACGGCGACGCGGTGACCGGCGGCTACCCCCAGGCCCGTGCCGATCTGGCCGCGGTCGAGGCGCTCGGGATCTCCTACGACGAGGTCGTCGGGCAACTGGAGGACGAGGGCGTCTCGAAGTTCGAGGCGGCCTGGGAGGATCTTCTCGACGCGGTGGCGACCTCGCTTCGCGGCAAGGGAGTTGAGGGGGAATGACCAAGGGTGAGGCGCTTTCCGACGGCACCCCGCAGGGTGCGCCCGCCGCGCCGCAGGGATCCGGTGACGCGGCCGTGGAACCGGGTGGGATGAGCCCCGAGGCCCTCGCCGAGGCGCTCGGCGTCCCGGCGGCCGACTGGGACAACCCGCTGCGCGACCCGCGCGACCGCCGGCTCCCCCGGATCGCGGGCCCCTCCGGTCTCGTCATCTTCGGTGTCACCGGTGACCTGTCCCGCAAGAAGCTGATGCCGGCCGTGTACGACCTCGCCAACCGGGGTCTGCTGCCGCCGGGCTTCTCCCTCCTCGGGTTCGCCCGGCGTGACTGGGAGGACCAGGACTTCGCGCAGGTGGTGCACGACTCGGTGCGCGAGCACGCGCGGACGGAGTTCCGCGAGGAGGTCTGGCAGCAGCTCGCCGAGGGCATGCGGTTCATCCCGGGGGACTTCGACGACGACGCGGCGTTCAAGCAACTGCGAGCGGCCGTCGAGGAGTTGGACTCCTCCCGGGGCACGAGCGGCAACTACGCCTTCTACCTCTCCGTACCGCCGAAGTTCTTCCCGAAGGTGGTCCAGCAGCTCAAGCGGCACGGTCTCGCGGACGCTCCGGAGGGTTCGTGGCGGCGCGCGGTCATCGAGAAGCCGTTCGGCCACGACCTGGCGAGCGCGCGCGAGCTGAACCGGATCGTGCACGGCGTGTTCGACCCGGACCAGGTGTTCCGTATCGACCACTACCTCGGCAAGGAGACCGTCCAGAACATCCTGGCGCTCCGCTTCGCCAACCAGATGTACGAGCCCGTCTGGAACCGGTCGTACGTCGACCACGTCCAGATCACGATGGCCGAGGACATCGGTATCGGCGGCCGGGCCGGTTACTACGACGGCATCGGCTCCGCCCGGGACGTGATCCAGAACCACCTGCTCCAGCTCATGGCGCTGACCGCCATGGAGGAGCCGGCCGCCTTCGACGCCGAGTCGCTGCTCGCCGAGAAGCTCAAGGTACTCAGGGCGGTCAAGCTGCCGGAGAACCTGGGCGAGCACACCGTGCGCGGCCAGTACGCGACGAGCTGGCAGGGCGGCGAGAAGGTGCGCGGCTACCTCCAGGAGGAAGGCATCGACCCCGCGTCGACGACCGACACCTACGCGGCCGTCAAGCTCCAGGTCGACAACCGCCGTTGGGCGGGCGTCCCCTTCTATCTCCGGACCGGCAAGCGCCTCGGCCGACGGGTGACGGAGATCGCGGTGGTCTTCCAGCGCGCCCCGCACTCCCCCTTCGACTCCACGGCCACCGAGGAGCTCGGCGCGAACGCCATCGTCATCCGCGTCCAGCCCGACGAGGGCATGACGGTGCGCTTCGGATCCAAGGTGCCGGGTACCTCGATGGAGATCCGGGACGTCACCATGGACTTCGCGTACGGCGAGTCGTTCACCGAGTCCAGTCCCGAAGCGTACGAACGACTGATCCTGGATGTCCTGCTCGGCGACGCCAATCTCTTCCCCCGCCACCAGGAGGTGGAAGAGTCCTGGAAGATCCTCGACCCGATCGAGGGGTACTGGGACGCGCACGGCACGCCCGCGCAGTACCCCTCGGGCAGTTGGGGCCCGAAGGAAGCCGACGAAATGCTCGCACGAGACGGACGGAGCTGGCGCAGGCCATGAAGATCGACCTGACCGACACCACGGCAAGCAAGATCAACAAGGCGCTCGTACGGGGGCGCCGGGCCATCGGCACCCCCGCCGTGGGCATGGTCCTGACGATGGTCATCGTCACCGACGAGGAGAACGCGTACGACGCGATCAAGGCGGCCGAGGAGGCCTCCCGCGAGCACCCCTCGCGCACCCTGGTCGTCATCAAGCGCGTCGCCCGCAGCCCGCGCGACCGCACCAACTCCCGTCTGGACGCGGAGGTGCGCGTCGGTTCCGACGCGGGCACCGGCGAGACGGTCGTCCTGCGGACGTACGGCGAGGTCTCCGACCACGCCGACTCGGTGGTCCTGCCGCTGCTGCTGCCGGACGCCCCGGTCGTCGTCTGGTGGCCGGTGGACGCGCCCGACAACCCGGTCAAGGACCCGCTGGGCGCCCTCGCGCAGCGCCGGATCACCGACATGTACGCCGTCGAGGCCCCGCTCCAGGCGCTGGACGCCCGCGCCGCCTCGTACGCGCCGGGCGACACCGACCTGGCGTGGACCCGGCTGACGCCGTGGCGCTCGATGCTGGCGGCCGCCCTCGACCAGGCCCGTACGAAGGTGATCTCGGCGACCGTCGAGAGCGAGGCGCAGAACCCGAGCGCCGAACTGCTGGCCCGCTGGCTGGAGGCTCGCCTCCAGGTCAGGACCGAGCGCGTCGTCACCGCCGGCCCCGTGGTGACCGCCGTCCGGCTCGGCACCGCGAACGGCGAGATCGTGATCGACCGCCCAGAAGGCCCGCTGGCGACTCTGTCCCTGCCCGGTCAGCCCTCCCGCACCCTCGCGCTGAAAGTGCGCTCCACCTCCGAGCTGATCGCCGAGGAGCTGCGCCGCCTCGACGCGGACGAGATGTACGCCGTCGCCCTGCGGGGCGAGGCCACCAAGGAGACCCCCCGTCATGTCTGACTCCCCCAAGCCCACACGGCGCCCGGAGTGGGTGGCCCTGGAGGACCACCGCGCGACCGCGCTGCTCCACCCGCGGCTGCGCGAGCTGTTCACCGCCGATCCCGCCCGCGCCGAGCGCTATGTCGTACAGGTCGGTGACCTGCGGATCGACTACTCCAAGCACCTGATCACCGACGAGACCCTGGCCCTGCTCCAGGAACTCGCCACCGCCACCGACGTCTTCGGGCTGCGGGACGCGATGTTCCGGGGCGAGAAGATCAACGTGACCGAGGACCGCGCGGTGCTGCACACCGCGCTGCGCGCGCCGCGGGACGCGGTGGTGGAGGTCGACGGGGAGAACGTCGTGCCGGCCGTGCACGCCGTCCTGGACAAGATGGCCGGTTTCGCCGAGCGGGTGCGCTCGGGCGAGTGGACCGGGCACACCGGCAAGCGGATCAAGAACGTCGTCAACATCGGCATCGGCGGCTCGGACCTCGGTCCGGCGATGGCGTACGAGGTGCTGCGCTCGTTCACCGACCGCTCGCTGACCGTGCGGTTCGTGTCGAACGTGGACGGCGCCGACCTGCACGAGGCCGTGCGGGACCTCGACCCGGCGGAGACGCTGTTCGTCATCGCCTCGAAGACGTTCACCACGATCGAGACGATCACCAACGCCACCTCCGCGCGCTCCTGGCTGCTGGCCGGGCTCGGCGAGGAGAAGGCGGTGGCGCGGCACTTCGTGGCGCTGTCGACGAACGCCGAGAAGGTCTCGGACTTCGGGATCGACACGGCCAACATGTTCGAGTTCTGGGACTGGGTCGGCGGCCGTTACTCCTACGACTCGGCGATCGGTCTGTCGCTGATGATCGCGATCGGCCCGGACCGTTTCCGCGAGATGCTCAACGGCTTCCACCTGGTCGACGAGCACTTCCGCACGGCTCCCGCGGAGGCCAACGCACCGCTGCTGATGGGTCTGCTGGGCATCTGGTACGGCAACTTCCACGACGCGCAGTCGCACGCCGTGCTGCCGTACTCGCACTACCTGTCCAAGTTCACCGCCTATCTCCAGCAGCTGGACATGGAGTCGAACGGCAAGTCGGTGGACCGTGACGGGCATCCGGTCGAGTGGCAGACCGGACCGGTGGTGTGGGGCACGCCCGGCACCAACGGCCAGCACGCCTACTACCAGTTGATCCACCAGGGCACCAAGCTGATCCCCGCCGACTTCATCGGCTTCGTCAACCCCGTCGGCGAACTCAGCGACGAACTCCAGGCGCAGCACGACCTGTTGATGGCGAACTTCTTCGCGCAGACGCAGGCGCTCGCCTTCGGCAAGACACCGGACGAGGTGCGCGGCGAGGGAGTGCCCGAGGAACTGGTGCCGCACAAGACGTTCCAGGGCAACCACCCCACGACCACGATCCTCGCCGCCGAGCTGACCCCCTCGGTCCTCGGCCAGCTGATCGCGCTCTACGAGCACAAGGTGTTCGTGCAGGGCGCGATCTGGAACATCGACTCCTTCGACCAGTGGGGCGTCGAGCTCGGCAAGGTGCTCGCCAAGCGGGTCGAGCCCGCCCTGACCGAGGGCGCCGACGTCCCCGGACTCGATCCCTCCACGGCCGCTCTCGTGGCCGCTTACCGCACTCTCCGGAAGAAGTGAACTGACAATGCAGCTCGGACTCATCGGCCTCGGCAAGATGGGCGGCAACATGCGCGAGCGGATACGCCGCGCGGGACACACCGTCATCGGCTACGACCGCAATCCGGACCTCGCCGACGTGCACAGCCTCACCGAACTCGTGGGCAGCCTCGAAGGCCCGCGCGTGGTCTGGGTGATGGTGCCGGCCGGCGCCCCCACCCAGTCCGTCATAGACGAACTCGGCGACCTGCTGGAGGCCGGCGACACGGTCGTGGACGGCGGCAACTCCCGCTGGACCGACGACGAGAAGCACGCCGAGGAGCTGGCGGCCAAGGGCATCGGCTTCGTCGACGCCGGTGTCTCGGGCGGAGTGTGGGGCCTGGAGAACGGCTACGCGCTGATGGTCGGCGGCGACGCCGAGAACATCGCGAAGGTGCGGCCGGTCTTCGACGCGCTCAAGCCGGAGGGCGACTTCGGCTTCGTGCACGCAGGCAAGGTGGGCGCGGGCCACTTCTCCAAGATGGTCCACAACGGCATCGAGTACGCCATGATGCAGGCGTACGCCGAGGGCTGGGAGCTCCTGCAGAAGGTCGACTCGGTCACCGATGTACGTGAGGTGTTCCGCTCCTGGCAGGAGGGCACCGTGATCCGCTCCTGGCTGCTCGACCTCGCCGTCAACGCGCTGGACGGCGACGAGCACCTGGACAAGCTGCGCGGTTACGCGGAGGACTCCGGCGAGGGCCGCTGGACCGTGGAGGCGGCCATCGACAACGCCGTACCGCTGCCCGCCATCACGGCGTCCCTCTTCGCGCGCTTCGCGTCCCGTCAGGACGACTCGCCGCAGATGAAGATGATCGCGGCGCTGCGCAACCAGTTCGGCGGCCACGCCGTCGAGTCGGCGAAGTAGGCGGACCATGGGCGATCTCATCCTGGTCCGCCACGGAGAGACCGAGTGGACCCTGACGGGACAGCACACCAGCTGGACCGACCTTCCGCTCACCTCGCACGGTGAGGAACAGGCCAAGTCCCTGGCCCCGTTCTTCGCGGGGCACACCTTCGCCCAGGTCCTCACCAGCCCCCTCGACCGCGCGGTACGGACCGCCGAGCTCGCGGGCCTGTCCGACGGGCGGATCGACCCCGATCTGCACGAGTGGGACTACGGCGGCTACGAGGGGATCACCACCCGCGCCATCCACCGGGACCGGCCCGACTGGGTGCTCTGGAACGACGGGGTGCCGCCCGGCCCGGACGGCCACCCCGGCGAATCGCCTCGCGAGGTGGGGGTGCGCGCCGACCGGGTGCTCTCCCGGGTGGACGCCGCGCTCTGCAACCACCCCGGTGATGTCGTGCTGGTGGCGCACGCGCACTTCCTGCGTGTCCTGACGGCCCGCCGACTGGGGCTGCCGCCCGAGTCGGGGCGGCTGTTCCAGCTCTCGACCGGGACAGTCAGCCGGCTCTCCACCGAGCACGGCGATCCGGTGATCGCCACATGGAACGAGCCGGGAACTTCCGTCGTGGTCCGCTAGTTTCTACGGTGCTGTAGAAACCGAAGAGGTTTCCGGTCCGCCCGCTCGGGCGGACCGGACCCTTGCCTACGTATGGAGTTCTCATGGCCCTGTGGGACCGCATCAAGGAGTCCGCGTCGACGATGCAGACCCAGCTCGTGGCGAAGAAGAACGATCTGAAGAGCGGCTCCTTCCGCGACGCGAGCATGGCGATGTGCGCGCTCGTCGCCGCGGCGGACGGCTCTATCGACCCGTCCGAGCGGCAGCGTGTGGCCCAGCTCATCGCCACGAACGAGGTGTTGCAGAACTTCGACGCCATCGACCTCCAGCGCCGCTTCGACGACAACCTGAACAAGCTGACCGCCGACTTCGCCTTCGGCAAGGTCAGCGTCCTCCAGGAGATCGCCAAGGCGAAGAAGAAGCCCGCCGAGGCGCGCGCCGTCATCCAGATCGGCATCGTCATCGGCGGCGCCGACGGCGACTTCGACAAGACCGAGCAGGCCGTCGTGCGGGAGGCGTGCTTCACGCTCGACCTGCCGCCGCACGAGTTCGACCTGTAGGAACCCGGTACACCGGCTGACCCGGCCACGGCCGCGCCACGTCTCCGACGCGCTCAACACCCCAGGTGGGGTGGGTGCGTTGGCGTGGCGGCCGGGGCCGCGGCGCGTCCGGAGGCACCGCGGCGCCCTGTCCGGCATCGTCAGCGACACGGCGACCGGCCCGGGTGGCCCGGCGCGTCAGCGTCCCGCTCGTCCCGCCGCACGCTGCGCCGCGAGGCGCACCGGGGCGTTTCGCGCTCCGTACCCCTGGTATCCGCCGTCGCGCTGGACGAGTTCGAAGAAGACTCGGCCGACGGTCTCCGTGTAGCAGTGCCGGAACTCCCCTTTCCGGTCACGGTCGTAGAGAATGCCGAGTTCGCGGTACGTCGCCAGCTCCTCGTCGCCGAGTTCGTACCGTGCGGCCAGGTCGTCGTAGTAGTTGGCGGGCACCGCCAGCAGACGGCCGCCCGCGGCGCAAAAGCGCCGGGCGGCGTCGGTGACGTCGTCGGTGGCGAGCGCGATGTGCTGGGCGCGGGCGCCGTCGTCCGTGGGCGCGGGGCCGACGCCCAGGGCGATGCGGACGCTTCCGTCGGCGTTCGTGACGGCGCGGCTGCGATGCAGTCCGTACGGGTCGGCGACGTCGACGCTCTCCTGGCCGCTCAGCCCGAGCAGGCTGTGATGGAAGAGGACGGCCTCGTCGAACTGGTGCCAGGGCTGGGTGAGCGCCAGATGGTCGATCCGGGTGACGGAGCCGGCGCCCGACCCCTGCCCCACGCGCCCGACGCGCCCGACGAGCTCGGTGCGCTCGGTGCGCTCGGCGTGCTCGGCGTGCTCGGCGTGCTCGGCGTGCTCGAAGTCGTCCGTCCAGTCGCGGAGTTCCGGACGGACGGGTGAACCCACCTGCCCGGGCAGGACCGGGAGCGCGGGGGACGCGCAGAAGAAGAGTTCGGTGCCGTCGGGCGCGGCGACCGCGTCGAGGGGCACGTCCTCGAGGGCACGGCGGCGCGGCAGGACGGGGGCGAGGAGGGATTCGGCGCGCCGGGCCGCGGCGGCGGGGTCGGGCGACTCCAGGCCGATGGCGGCCAGCGCGGTGCCGTCGCGCCGGGCGGCCGGTCCGGTGTTGACGAGGACCCGGGCCCGGCCCTGCTCCCACAGGTCCACGGGCTTGCTGCGGTGCCGGGCCGTACGGGTGAAGCCGAGGGCGCCGAGGACCTCGGCGACGGGGACGACGTCGGGGGTGACGAGTTCGGCGAAGGCGACGCCGGTCGGCACGACGGGGGCGGCCGGTGCCGCGAGCCCGGCAGCCTCCCGCAGCAGGGGCCGGGTCGCTTCCTGGAGGACGAGGAGGGAACGGCGGGCGTCGACGGCGGTCGGCCCGGCCTCGGCCTGGCGGAAGACGTCGTTGAAGACTTCGAGGGAGAGGGGGCCGCGGTAGCCGGCGCGCAGGACATGTGCGAGCAGTCCGGAGAGGTCGAAGCCGCCCTGGCCGGGGAAGCAGCGGTAGTGACGGCTCCACTGGAGCACGTCCATCGCCATCAGCGGGGCGTCGGCCAGTTGCAGGAAGAAGATCTTGTCCCCGGGGATGCCCTCGATCCCCTTGGGGTCCGAGCCGCGCGCGAGGATGTGGAAGCTGTCCAGGCAGGTCCCGAGGGCGGGGTGACCGGCTGCCTCGACGATGCTCCAGGCGTGGTCGTACGTATTCACGTGCCGGCCCCAGGCGAGCGCCTCGTACGCCACCCGGACGCCGAAGTCCTCGGCGAGTCCGGCCAGTCGGCCCAGTTGCTCCGCGGCGAGCGCGTCGTCGTCCACGGCGCGCGGCGAGACGCTGGAGCACACGAGCACGGTGTCGGCCCCGAGGCGGCGCATGAGCTCGAACTTGTGGCGGGCCCGCCACAGATTGCGCGCGAACTCCTCCTCCGGGACGGCCTCGATGTCGCGCATCGGCTGGTAGAGGTCGATGCTCAGTCCGAGGTCGGCGGTACGGGCCCGGATCTCCTCGGGGGTGAGGGGGCTCGCGAGCAGGTCGTTCTCGAAGATCTCGACACCGTCGAACCCCGCCCGGGCCGCTGCGGTGAGCTTCTCGGTCAGGGAGCCGCTGAGGGACACGGTGGCGATGGACGTACGCATGGCGATGCTCCTTCGGTGTCACTTCGGTTCGGGGCCCGGCCGGGGCGGGACACGGACAGGAGTGCGGGGAACGGGTCGAGTGGCCTCCACCGGTCCGGCCTCCACCGGTCCGGCGCCCGTCCGGTCATCGCGGCCTCCCGGTCATCGCGGCCGGTCGTCGCGCCCTCCCGGCTCGCACGGTCCTCAGCTCCGGGCGCCCGCGGCGCCGGCCAGTTCGGCGATGTCCGCGAGCATCCGCGCCGGGTCGGGCTCCCGCCCGGTGAAGAGCCGGAAGGCGTCCGCGGCCTGGAAGGCGGCCATGCCGCCCCCGTCGAGAGTGGCGCAGCCGACCGCGCGGGCGGTGCGCAGCAGCTCGGTCTCCAGCGGCCGGTAGACCACCTCGGCCACCCACAGCCCGGGGTGCAGCAGTCCGGCCGGGAACGGGAGTCCGGGGTGCGCGGCCATGCCGGTGGGCGTGGCGTGCACGATGCCGTCGGCGTCGGCGAGCAGGGACGAGAGGGTGTCCGGCGTCGCGGCGGCGGCCCGGCCGTCGCCGAAGTGGCGGTTCAGCGCTGCCGCGAGGGACGCGGCGCGGTCGGGCATCGCGTCGACAAGGGTGATGTGCCCCGCGCCCAGGGTGAGCACCGCGTGGGCGACGGCCGCCCCCGCGCCGCCCGCGCCCAGCTGGACGACCCGTTCCAGGGAGACGTCGGGCAGTCCGCGCGCGAAGGAGGCGGCGAAGCCGGTGACATCCGTGTTGTGCCCGATCGCGCGGCCGTCCTCGAAGACGACGGTGTTGACCGCGCCGAGCGCCGCGGCCTGCGGGGCGAGCTCGTCGAGGTGCGCGATGACCAGTTGCTTGCAGGGGTGGGTGATGTTCAGCCCGTCGAAGCCGACGTCGCGTGCGGCGCGTACGAGATCGCCGACCGCCTCCGGTGGAGCGCCGAGGGTGTCGATGTCGATCAGCCGGTACAGACAGCGCAGTCCGTGCCGGTCGGCCTCGCGTTCGTGCAGCGCCGGGCTGAGGGAGGGACCGATTCCGGAGCCGATGAGGCCGACGAGATACGAGGTCTGGGACACGGCGGGCCTCCGGAGGCGTGGGGTCGGCGGCAGGTCGGTGAGCGGCCGGCGACCGACCGACGAACGAGTAATGTACGAACTAGTCCGTTAGTCCTATCAGGCCGCCCGCCCGAAGGGAAGAGAGGGAACCTGGGCGACCTCACGTCGGGGCGCCCTGCTTCTAGAATCGCGGACACCGACCGACTCGCCCGAAGGAACCCGATGACCAGCGTCGAAGAACCCGCACGACCGGGCGGGCGCATCCGCGACGCCGCCCGCACCAGGGCCGAGATTCTCGACGTGGCGACCCAGGAGTTCTCCCGCGCCGGCTTCGCGGGCGCCCGGGTCGACGAGATCGCCGCCCGCACCAGCACCACGAAGCGGATGATCTACTACTACTTCGGCGGCAAGGAGCAGCTCTTCACGGCGGTCCTGGAGCGTGCCTACTCGGTGATCCGGCAGGCCGAACAGGAGCTGGACGTCGAGCATCTGGACCCGGTCGCGGCCATCCGCCGGCTCGCCGAGCTGACCTTCGACCACCACGAGGCGCATCCCGACTTCATCCGCCTGGTGAGCATCGAGAACATCCACGAGGCGGAACACATCGCGGCCTCCGAGGAACTGGGGAGAATCGGCTCGCCCGCGCTCGACGTGATCGGCCGGATCCTGGCGACCGGCCGGGAGTCGGGCCTGTTCACCGCCGACGTCGACGCCGTGGACCTGCACGCGATGATCAGCGCCTTCTGCTTCTTCCGGGTCTCCAACCGCCATACGTTCGGAGCCCTGTTCGGCCGCGATCTGGTCGCGTCCGACCAGCGGGAGCACTACCGCACGATGCTCGGCGACATGGTCATCGCCTATCTGACCGCGGACCGCGCCACGGACTGAGCACGGAGAGATCCTTCGGCGCGACCCCTTGACACCCGGGAAACGTGGGCGCAACATCCGTAGCCATCCGCTACTAACTATCCAGTGGGTTAATTAGCCGTGAGACTGCGGTCGTCGCCCGGACTCACTCCCGGCACGGCCGACCCGCACCCCTCGGGGTCCCGGCATCCGTCCCCCGGCCCCGCCGCACTCCCGTCCCCGGAGTTCCCGAAGGAGCACGCCGTGTCCGACACCGCCGTCCCGCTCGACGCGCCTCCAGGTCAGCCCAGGAAGGCCGCCATGGCCGCCTGGATCGGCAGCGCCCTGGAGTACTACGACTTCTTCATCTACGGCAGCGCCGCGGCCCTGATCTTCCCGAAGGTCTTCTTCGACGAGTCCGACCCGGCCACCGCGACCCTCCTGTCACTCGCCACGTTCGGCGTCGCCTACGCGGCCCGCCCCGTCGGCGCGCTCTTCCTCGGCCATTTCGGCGACCGGGTGGGCCGCAAGAAGATCATGGTCTTCACGCTGATCCTGATGGGTCTTTCGACGTTCCTGATCGGCTGTCTGCCGACGCGCGCGCAGGTCGGCGGCCTCGCCCCGGTCCTGCTGGTCCTGTGCCGGGTCCTGCAGGGCATCTCCGCGGCCGGCGAACAGGCCAGCGCCGGCTCGATGACGCTGGAACACGCGCCGCCGGACCGGCGCGGCTTCTTCACCAGCTTCACCCTCAGCGGCACCCAGGGCGGCCAACTCCTCGCGACCCTGGTCTTCCTGCCGGTGGCCGCGCTGCCCGAGGACCAATTGCTCTCCTGGGGCTGGCGCGTGCCCTTCTGGGCGAGCGTCGGGGTCGCCGTCGTCGGCTACGTCATCCGCCGTACGCTCCAGGAGACTCCGGCCTTCACCCGGCAGGCGGCGACCGAGGGGGTCGTCGAACTGCCTCTCGCCGTGCTCTTCCGCGAGCACTGGGCGGACGTGCTGCGCGTCGTCGCGGGGGCGCTCATCGCCTCGGTCAGCACGATCTTCACGGTGTGGGCGCTGGCCTACGGCACCAGTGACGCCGTCGGTCTGTCCCGGACGCAGATGCTGTGGGTGGGCGCGCTGGCCAACCTGGTCGCCCTCGGCGCGATTCCCGCCTGGGCCACGCTCTCCGACCGCATCGGCCGCCGCCCGGTCTATCTGATCGGCGCCACGGGCAGCGCGGTCCTGATGTTCGCCTACCTGTGGGCCATCTCCACCGGCTCGTACCCTCTGGTGCTGCTCTTCGGCATCCTGGCCTTCGGTCTCGTCTACAGCGCCGCGAACGGTGTCTGGCCCTCCTTCTACGGCGAGATGTTCTCCACCCGCGTCCGGCTCTCCGGCATGGCGATCGGCACCCAGATCGGCTTCGCCGTGGCCGGGTTCGCCGTCACCTTCGCCGCGCAGATCGCCGGACCGGGCGGTGACGACTGGTCCTCGGTGGCCCTGTTCACCGCGGCCCTGTGCGTGCCGCCGGTCCTCGCCGCGCTCACCGCCCGGGAGACGCACAAGGTGCCGACCGAGCTGCTCGGCGAGGACGCGGCGGGCGACGCGGTCAGGCGTGCGGCCGTGACCGCCTGACCAGCGGCCTCACTCGAAACGAGCCGCACCCATCGCTGATCGGATCCCCTTCCCCACGTCGCCGGGGTCCTGAGCGGTGACGGAGCCGAAGCCCTCTGAGGACCTCCGAACAGCGGAGGTCCTCAGAGCCGCGCGGTTACTGCGGACGGAGGCTCGACCCCCGGGTCTGGCCGCCGGAGGCCGGCTTGAGCTGGACCCAGCCGGCGGTGCTGGGTACGCCCTCCTCATTGAGGAGGAAGAGCATGTAGTAGCCGGGCGGGGCGGCATTGGCCGACGGGGGCGCCTGCAGTTCGAGGAAGCTGCCGCTGCGGCTCTTGATCCGCAGGTCGAGGTGGCGCTGGCTGGTGTTGACCGAGTGGGTCGCGGTGGTCGGTGCCAGCAGGACTGCGCGGGTGACGTCGGCGGCGGTGTTGCTGCTCACCGTGATCTTCTCGTTGTATCCGACGGACGGGTTGAACACGGTGCCGAGGTGGGGGCGGCTGCCCTGCTGGAGGTAGGCCGGCTCGTAGATCTCGATACTGCCGTTCATGTCGTCGCTGACGTCGGGGTCGTTGGCGAGCTGCTGGAGCTCGTCACCGGTGACCATCACCCGGCCGTCCGGAAGCACCACGGCGTTGGAGTGGTAGCCGCGCGGCAGCCGCTGGGCCGGGCCGAGCTTCCAGTTGCCCTTCTCGTCGCGCAGTTCGATCTGGCGGTACTTCAGATCCGCGTTGGGGTTGTACGGGCCGTTGCCGTAGTCGCGGATGTCGAAGGCGCCGTTGACGGTCATCAGGGTCGCGTCCGGCATGAGCAGGGTGTCGTCCTGGGTGCGGCCGAAGGCTCTCGCCTTCTCCTTGCTCCACTGGCCGCCGACCAGCTGATAGGTGTTCGGGTCGTTCCGGTCCCCGCCGAGCACCAGCACCGAGTCCGGGCCCTTGAAGCCGGCGGGTAGCGGCACGGCGGACCCGTAGTTGCGCGGCATGTTGTCCGGGCGAGGTGCCAGGTCCGTCCGGGTCTCGGCGGCGGGGTCGAACTTCCACTGCTGGTCGGGGTTCCGGCCCAGGCCGTAGATCTTGCCGTCACGCAGCGAGAAGAGGTGCGGGTAGTCACGCTTGAACGGGGCGTCGGCCTTGAACAGTTCCGGCGCCCAGCCCTCCGGCTTGTCCATCTTGGCCGTGGGCACGGGCTTGTTCAGGGCGGGGAAGCGCTCGACGATCGAGGTGGGGGTGCCCCAGCCGAGCTCCGACTGGCCGGACATGATCAGCTGCCGCCCGTCCGCGCCGGTCACCACCGACGGGTACCACCGGCCGACCACCATGTCCTGGTTCTGGTACCACTTCTCCTCCCACGGGTCGAAGACGAGGGAGAGCTTGGCGCCGGAACCGCCGTTGCCGCCGAGGTTGCCGCCGAAGACGCCGAGCATCCCGTTGGGCAGGAAGGAATGACCGGCACAGAAGAACGGCGCGGGGCGGGGCTGGTTGAGCCCGTCCGGCATGTTGATCACGGGCGGCGTGACTTTGGCGAACGAGCCCGGGCCGGTGCCCTTGGCCGGATCCCACAGGTACGCGCGGCCCGCGTTCTCCTTGCCGATGGTGTCGGTCGGGGCGGGTTCCTTCTGAGGGTTGCTCTCGATGCGCTCGAAGGAGAACAGCAGCACCTTGCCGGTGGGCAGCATGGCGATGTGCGCGGCGAAGTCCGGCGACTGGAAGTACTCCCGGAACCGGCCGGAGTCCATCGCGTCGAAGTCCGCGTTGACCTTGGCCTGGGAGGCCCCGAGTGCCTTGAGTCGCTCGGTGCGGGTGGACTGTGGGTATTCGCCGACGGCCTTGATGGCCCTCCTGGTCATGGCGTGCTCATCGGCGTGCTCCTTGCCGATGACTTTCGCCTCGTCCTGGTCGGCCTGCGACCGGTCGGCCGAGGTGCCGTCACCACCGTGCTCATGGGCGGCGGCCGGGCCGGAGGACAGCACGGCGAGTGTCAGTGCGGAGACGGCACACGCGGAGATCGCCGCGGCCAACGTCCTTCTGGACGACGGCCCGGTCAGCTTCCTACGGGACATGGGACTCCTTGCGAGAGAGGGGAAGGGCGCGCAGCGGTGGCGTCGCGGCCGCGCCGTGTCACCGACCCGATGGCGGGCACATGACGCGAGCACGTGACTACGCACAGTGTTCGCCTCTTGATCGTCCGCTGTCGCGCGATGCCGGGCGGGCGGGTGATCTTCCGGCGGCCGAACGAGTCAGAACCCGTACAGGGCTGGGATTTTGCGTCACGGCGCATGCCTGCTGACGGGCCCGTCCGGCGGCACCCCCACGCCTTCGTCGATCACATGACGTAGCGTCTCGATTACTGTGATCATTCCGTGGCATATGCGTCTGTCAAGGAGAAAACGTGAGAGAAGAGCCCAAACTTCGTGAGAGCGACGACATCCAGGGCGATGTGATCGCGGGCTTCAAGAAGGACCGCATGACGCTGCTCTTCCTCAAGTTCGAGGACCCCGCTCGGGCTCGTACCTGGGTGAAGCGGCTCGCATCCCAGATCTCCACCACCAGGCAGGTGGCCACCTTCAACGCGGCGTTCCGCATGGCGAGGCAGGCCACCGGCGGCGACGACCCGAAGGCGCTGAAGGCCACCTGGACGAACGTCAGCTTCACCTACGAGGGCCTGAAGGTCCTCATCGGCGGCAAGGACCCCCTGCCCTCGGTACGGAAGGGCGGCACTCTGGAGGCGTTCAAGGAGGGGTCCCACAAGCGCTCGCTGGGCGACACCGGCGACAGCTCACCCGAGAACTGGCTGTTCGGGGACGGCAAGGGCCAGACCGTGCACGCCGTGATCACCGTCGCCTCCGACACCGCCGAGGGGCTCCAGGACGCGTTGACCGCCCAGCGCGAGGCAGCCGCGCAGGCCAAGATCGTGATCGTCTTCCAGCAGAACGGCGCCACGCTGCCGGGCACCCGCCGCGGAAAGGAACACTTCGGTTTCAAGGACGGGGTCAGCGAGCCGGGGGTGATCGGCTTCGACGAGCCCGACCCGGAGCGGCCGGAGTACGTCAAGGACCACCCGGGCACCCGGCTGGTCCCGCCCGGCGAGTTCGTCATCGGGCACGACCGGGTCGGCGGGATTCCGTACGACGAGATGCCGGAGTGGGCCGACAACGGCAGCTTCCAGGTGGTGCGCCGGCTCGCTCAGGACGTCCCGGGCTGGTGGGCCCAGGTCGCCGCGCAGCTGAAGGTCCTGAGGAAGGCCAAAGTGGTGCCGGACGAGGCGACCGCCGAATGGCTGGCCGCCCGGATGGTGGGCCGTTGGCGCTCGGGCACTCCCGTCGCCAAGTGCCCGCACGCCGACATGCCCGACAACGCCCTCGCGGGCCAGGACAACGACTTCGGCTACCGCAACGACCCGGAGGGGTTCACCACCCCGCTCTTCTCCCACCTGCGCAAGACCAACCCCCGGGACGGCCTGCAGGAGAGGCCCGGCGCGGGCCCGCTCCCCGAGAAGCCGGTCATGGACCGACGCCGGATCATCCGCCGCGGCGCCCCCTACGGTGCGCCCTTCGACCCGGCCTCGGACGGCCCGGGCGGCCCCGACCACCCGCGCGGGCTGCTCTTCGTCTGCTACCAGTCCGACCTCGTCGAGCAGTTCGAGTTCATCCAGAAGATGTGGATCGACAACGTCGATTTCCCGCCGAACCGCCCCGCGAAGCCCGGCCCCGACCCGATGGTCGGCCTCACCGGCAAGGTCAACTTCGAGAGCCCCGACGCGACGACCGAGCTGAGCTTCCATCAGTTCGTCACCACCGAGGGCTCGGTCTACGCCTTCGTCCCCTCGCTCACCACACTGCGGCTGCTGGGCGACGGCCACCTCACCGACAAACTCCCGGAGACCGTCCGTCCGACCGACGCCTTCCTCCCGATTCCCGACCGCCAGCGGGACAACGGCAAGAGCTGGTACTGGGCCTACGGGACCGGTGGCGACGGACCGGTCTGCCGCACCATCTCCATCGCCGACGGCGACGAGCACAAGGACGTCGTCGAGCGCCCCGACCGGCCCCTGGCCACCTGGCCGTGCTACATCGGCGTGTCAAAGGTGGACGCGATCCTGCCGGTGCCGGACGAGCAGCGTGTCAACGGCCGGAGCCGGTACTGGCTGTTCCACACCGTCGAAGGCCGCCAGGTCTACCGGCTGATCTCGATCGCGGACGGAGCGGAGTCCGGACTCGACCCCGAGGCGGCAGGCGCCGTCGACCGGCCCGACCGGCCGATCTCGGCCTGGGCCTCGTTCAACGGAATCGAGCAGGTGGACGCTTTCCTGCCGGTGCCCGACATGCAGCGCCAGAACGGGAAGAGCCACTACTGGCTCTTCCACTCCTCCCTGGGGCAGCAGGTCTACCGGCTGATCTCGATCGCCGACGGCTCCGCGCACAACGACGTCATCGAGCGCGGCGACCGTTCGCTCAGTCTGTGGCAGTCGCTGGCCGGCGTCTCCCGCGTGGACGAGTTCCTCGCTGTGCCGGACATGCAGCGCATCAACGGGCTGAGCCTGTTCTGGGTGTTCCACCAGCAGAAATACCGGATCATCTGCATCGCCGACGGCCACGGGCACAACGACCAGGTCGCGGTCGAGGACCGCTCGATCACGCTGTGGAAGTCCCTGACCGGCTGAGGCCCGCGCATTCACAGAAGCGGGAGGGACGTTCCCCGCCGCCCCCTGGGCGCCGGGGAACGTGTCAGCGTCCGGGAATCCCGTAGGCCCGCTCCACGCGCAGCCGCAGCACGAGCCGGCCGTCGCGGACCATGGCGGCACGGTATTCGTCCCAGTCGGGGTGTTCGCCGAGGACGTCCCGGTAGACCCGGATGAGCTCCTCGACCGTCTCGTCGTGGGGGTCCCCGGCGACGGGCGTCAGCTCGGCCGTGCCCTCGACGACCGTGTACGCCCACCGGTCCGCGCTGGTCACGTGGTACGAGGCCCGCGGGTCCCGGCGCAGATTGCGGGTCTTGGCGCGGTCGTCGGTGAGCGAGACGCGGATGACCCCCTCGTCGGGGTAATAGAAGTGGCTGACGTTCGACAACTGGGGCCGGCCGTCCTTCTTGAGGGTGACGAGCACCCCGCCCTTGTACTCGGAGAGCAGCTTGAGCAGTGCGTCCTGGGTCGCTTCCTCAGTCATGTGTGGTTCAACGCTCGGGATCCGGCACGTCATTCCGCGCCGACGTCCTTCCGGGCCCGTCCCTCATCGCGCACATGAGTAGACAGTGTCTACTCACTCCTGGTAGACAGTGTCTATGAGTGAACGGGAGACCATCGGGCTGAGGACGCGCCTGATCGACGTCGGAGTCGATCTCGTGACGAGGGAGGGCGCGCAGGCGCTGACGCTGCGGGAGATCGCCCGCCGGGCGGGGGTCTCGCACGGCGCCCCGCGCCGCTACTTCCCGACCCACCTGGAGCTGCTGTCCGCCATCGCGCGCCGCGGCTTCACCGACCTCCAGGCCCGGGCGACGGAGGCGGACGGTGACGGCGGGGGCGACCCCCGTGCCCGGCTCACCACCCTGGCGAAGGTCTACCTGGACTTCGCGCTGTCCCAGCGCGGCATGTACGAGCTGATGTTCCGTCACGACCTTCTGGAGAGCAACGAGTTGGGGCTCCGCGAGACTAGCCTGCCGCTGTTCGGGGCGCTGGTCGACCTCGTCGGCCGGGTGCGTCCGGAGGCCGACGCCCGCATCCTCGCGGGTGCCCTGTGGGCGAACCTGCACGGCATCGCCCAGTTGTGGGGCTGGGGAAGCCTGAAACTCGCCACGGGCGCCGACGACTTCGTACCCCTCCTGCACGCGGCACTCGACGCGCACCTCGGACCGGAGGAGCGGTGAACGTGCCCGGTTCGCAGTCCGCCGCCCGCCGCACCGCCCCGGCGACCGCGCACCGCCGGATCACCCTGGCGAGCAGCGTCGTCGGTGCCGTGATCGTGGCCCTCGACGGCACGGTCCTCACGGTCGCGCAGCCCACGCTGCAACGCGACCTGGACGCCTCGTTCGCGCGGGTCCAGTGGACCAGCACCGGGTATCTCATCGCGGTGGCGGGCCTGTTGGTGTTCGCGGGACGCCTCGGAGACCGCCACGGGCATCAACGGGTCTTCGCCCTCGGCATCCTGGGGTTCGGGGCGGCGTCGGCGGGGATCGCCGTCGCGCCCGGGATCGGCTGGGTGATCGCGCTGCGGGTCGTACAGGGCGTCTTCGGCGCGCTGCTGCAACCGGCCACGCTCGGGATGCTGCGCGCCGCGTACCCGCCCGACCGGCTCGGGATGCCCATCGCGCTGCGGACGAGTGCCATCGGTCTCGCCGCGGCCGCCGGTCCGCTGCTCGGCGGCGCGCTGGTCAGCAACTTCGGGTGGCGGGCCGTCTTCTTCCTCAACGTGCTGCCCGCGCTGGTGATGGGCACGGCGGCGCTCACCGTCCGGGCGCCGGACGACGCGGGGACCAGGACCGCGCGCCCGGCCGCGGCGGACGGCCTCGATGTGCCGGGCGCCTGTCTGCTCACGGTGGCCCTGGTCGCCCTGGTGCACACACTGGTCGCCGTACCCGACGCCGGGTGGACGGCTGCGACCGTGGCCGGACTCGCCGTGGTGGCCGTCTCCGGCGCCGCGTTCGTACGTCGGGAACGCCGCGCCGCCAGCCCTCTGGTGCCGTCCGACGTCCTCGGCTCGGCGACCATCGGCGCGGCGCTCGGCATTCTGGTGGCCGCGTCCGCCGCCATGCTCGGCACCCTGTTCGTCGCCAGCTACTTCCTTCAGGGGACCCTGGGTCTTGACCCGCTGCAGACCAGCCTGCGGGCCCTGCCGGGCGGCGTGATGATGGTGCTCGGCGCTCCCGTCGCCGCCGTGCTGCTGCGCAGGTTCGGCCCGCGGCGGACCACCATGGCCGGAACGCTCGTCCTCACGCTCGGTGTCCTGCTGCTGGCCCAGCTCGACGAGGCGTCGACGGCCGTGTCCATCGGACTGGGTTTCCTGCTGCTGGGCGCCGGTTTCGCCACGGTGATGGTGACGGCGACGGCGGTCGTCGTGCGGCACGCGTCCGCGGCGTCGGCCGGTGTGGCGGGCGGGTTGCAGCAGACGGCGATGAACGTCGGGCCCACCCTGGGGATCGCGGCGGCGGCCACGCTGATGACGGTGACACCCGGCGCCGCCGTCGGACCCACCCTGACGACGCTCGCGGCGTTCTCCGCGGCAGGAACGCTGATCGCCCTGCGGCTTCCGGGGCATAGGGACACCGTGAGCGCCGCTCACGGGAGCCCGGAGGAAGCCTCACCAGCCCGTACGGAACGATGAAGGACACGAGCCGCCGCCCGGAGGAGAGCCATGGGACATCTGCGACAGGAAGTCGAGCCGGGATCGGTCGGCCTCGACGCCGAGGCGCTGGACCGACTCGACCGGCACTTCGCCCGTCTGGTCGACGACGGCCGGCTGCCCGGCTATCTGGTCGCCGTCTCCCGGCACGGACAGGTCGCCCACCTCACCACGTACGGCAGACGCGACCGCGAGGCCGGGCTCCCGGTGGAGAGCGACACGTTGTGGCGGATCTACTCCATGACCAAGCCCGTCACCTCTGTCGCCGCGCTGATGCTCCTCGAAGAGGGACGCCTCGGGCTCGACGACCGCGTGGCCGACTTCCTTCCGGCCTTCGCCGAGCCACGGGTCTACGTCGGCGGAACGGGACCCGACACGACGACCCGGCCGGCCGACCGGCCCATCCTGATCCGCCACCTGCTGACCCACACCGCCGGCCTGACCTTCGGCTTCTACCACGCGCACCCCGTCGACGAGCTCTACCGCGACGCCGGTCTGGAGTCGTCCGTCGCGCCGGGCGCGGACCTGGCGGAGACCTGCGAGGTGTACGCCCGGCTGCCGCTCCAGTTCGAGCCGGGCACCCGGTGGAACTACTCGGTCGCCACCAATGTCCTCGGTCGGGTCATCGAGGTGGTGTCCGGCCAGGATCTCGACGCCTTCCTCCACGAGCGGATCTTCCGGCCCCTCGGCATGACGGACGCCGGTTTCCACGTCGCGGACGAACAGGCGGGCAGACTCGCCGAGTTGTACGGCGAGGACGGCGAGGGAGGGATCACCCCGATCGCCGGACTCCCGCTGCGCGGCCGGCCCCGCTTCCTGTCCGGCAGCGGCGGGATGGTGGCCACCGCCCACGACTACCACCGCTTCATGGAGATGCTCCGCCGCCGCGGCGAACTCGACGGAGCCCGTCTGCTCCGCCCCGGGACCGTGGACATGATGGCGACCAACCAACTGCCCGGCAACGCCGACCGGCGCTCCTTCGGCAGCCCCGTCCACCAGGAACCGGGCAACGCGGGCCTCGGTTTCGGCCTCGGCGTCTCCGTCGTGGTGGACCCGGCGATCACCCGTGCCCCGTCGAGCGAGGGCGCGTTCGGCTGGAGCGGAGTGGCCACCACGACCTTCTGGGTCGACCCACGGCGCGATCTGACCGTGCAGTTCCTCAGCCAGTTCCGCCCGACGGCTTCCCACTCGGTCTTCCCCGAGCTCAAACGGCTGCTGCACGAGGCGGTACCGGCCTGATCGCCTCGCCGTTCAACTCGGCTTCGACGTCGTCCGGTTGATCCGGTACACATCCCGTACGCACAGGTTGAGCACCGTGGCGGCCACGATCACGCCCGCGCACACCAGGAGCACCTCGCGGTCGGACCGGACGCCTGCGGCGAAGGCACGTGCGCCGCCGTCTTCATGGTCCTCTCTCACCACTCGGAGGGGACCTGTCCGGCCCCGTCGGACGACTCCAAGTGCCCGGCGATCATACGAGGTTGATCCCGGGGCGCGATGAATCCGCGACCACCCGCCCTGCCGGGTGCCGGGCGATGCCCGTGCCCAGGACGCCGCCGCCGACGGCCGTGAGCGCCGAGGTCGTACACCGGGCTCGGCCGACGACCGTGCGCGCCGAGGTCAGGCGCCGGGCTCCGCCGCCCCTGCCGCGTGGATGACGGCCCACGCCGCGGCGGCGTCCTGGATGCCGAGTCCGACGCTGTTGTAGAAGACGATGTCCTCGGGCCGCGTGCGGGCCTGACGCCGGCCGGTGAGCACGTCGCCGAGCGCGATCGGATCTCCCGGGGCGAGCCGGCCCTCCCGCAGCGCGTCCACCACCGGCCCGGCGTGTTCGGCCGCAGTCCCGGGATCGTCGACGACCACCGCGGCGGCCCGCCGGAGCACCTCCGCGTCGACCTCGCTGCGGGTCGGCTCGAAGGATCCGACGCTGACGACCGTGCAGCCCGGGGCCAGCCAGGCGCCCCGGACGACCGGCGTGCTGCTGAGGGTGCAGGCGGCGACCATCGGCAGCCCTGCCACGGCCTCCTCGGCCGAGTCGACGGCCGTGACGGCGACACCGAGTTCGGCGGCCAGGCGCTGCGCCGCTCGGGCGCGCCGGCCGGGATGCGGGCTCCACAGTCGTACGGACCGCAGCTCGCGCACCCGGGCGACGGCCCGCGCGTGGGCGAGTGCCTGGGTGCCGGAGCCGAGCAGGCCCAGCTCCGCGCTGTCGGCGCCGGCCAGCACGTCGAAGGCGACGGCGCTGGCCGCGGCGGTGCGCAGGGTCGTCACCGCGGTGCCGTCCATGACGGCGACGAGCCGCCCGGTGACCGGGTCGAGCGCGTTGATCACCGCGTGGACGGTCGGCAGCCCGGCCGCCGCGTTGCCGGGATTGACGCTGCCGATCTTGGCGACCGCCCCGGTGTCCGCGGACAGGCGGGCCAGGTACGCGAAGACGACGCTGTCGTCGAAGCGGCTGGGGTGCATGATCTTGCCGGGCAGTTCCGCGGTGCCGTCACCGAGCGCGGTGAAGGCCGCGCGCTGCGAGGCGATCGCCGCGTCGGTGTCCAGCAGCCGTGTCACCTGCTCGCGCGAGAGGAACAGCGGACCGAGGTCGTCGTGCGTCATTCCTCAGTGATAACCGTCTTCGCCGATTCGCAAAAGATCGCCTTGGTCCATTCCTCGCTGTCCAGGTGGGGCAGGTAGTGGTCGAGGCGCTCCCGCTTGGTCAGCAGATAGCTGAGGTTGTCCTCGCACGGCGGTATCAGCAGCGGCACCTGCTCGGCGACCTTGATGCCGTGGCGCAGCAGCGACTCACGCTTGCGCGGGTTGTTCGACAGCAGCCGTACGGACCGTACGCCGAGGTCGTGCAGCATCTCCGCCGCCACCCGGTAGTCCCGGGCGTCCACCGGCAGCCCGAGGGCGACGTTCGCCTCGACGGTGTCGAGACCCTCCGCCTGGAGCTTCATCGCCTTCAGCTTGGCGAGCAGTCCGATGCCCCGGCCCTCATGACCCCGGAGGTAGACGAGGATGCCGCGGCCCTCGGCCGCGATGGCGCGCAGCGAGGCGACGAGCTGGGGGCCGCACTCGCAGTGCTGCGATCCGAAGGCGTCGCCGGTGAGGCATTCGGAATGCAGCCGGGTGAGCACGTCCCCTTCGCGGAGAGTGTCCAAGTCCCCGTGGACGAGGACGACTTGTTCCTCGCCGCGGTCGTGGTCGAGGTAGCCGACGGCATGGAAATCGCCGTACTCGGTGGGCAGTGGGGCAATCACGACTCGTTCGACACCTGTGAGGTGGGCATTCCCGCCGAGTACGCCAAAGTTATCTGTCATGATCTGGTTCCTAAGCAGAGTCGAAAGGGCCGTGAAAAACATGAGTAGTTCGGGAACGCGCGCGACGGTGTCCGGTGTGCTGCCGCTGGACACCACGGAGGACGTCCGCGAGCGGGGGGCCGGTGTCACCCGTCAGGTCGCCGTGCTTCCCGTCGGCAGCCTCGAACAGCACGGCGCCCACCTGCCCCTGACGACCGACACACTCGTGGCGTGCGCCATCGCGGGGGAGATCGCGGCCGCCTATCCGGTGCATCTCCTTCCTCCGGTGACGATCTCCTGCTCGCACGAGCACGCCGCCTGGCCGGGTACCGTCAGCATCTCCTCCGTCACCCTGTACGCGGTCGTCCGTGACATCGCCGCGTCGTTGCGCCGCTCGGGCATCGACACCCTGGTGGTGGTCAACGGACACGGCGGGAATTACGTATTGGGCAATGTAGTCCAGGAATCCGCGGGCACCGGTACTCGTATGGCGCTTTTCCCGGCCATGGAGGACTGGGAAGGCGCGTGTGAACGGGCCGGTGTGCAGACGTCGTTGCTCACCGATATGCACGCGGGAGAAATCGAGACGTCCATTCTCCTGCATGCCCATCCGGAATGCGTCAAAGACGGTTATGAGGCCTCCGATTTCGTCGCCGACGACCGTCGGCATCTGCTCACCCTCGGCATGTCGGCCTATACCGAGTCCGGGGTCATCGGCCGTCCCTCGATGGCCGGCGCGGAGAAGGGGAAGGAGCTCCTCGCCGGGCTGACCGAGGCGTTCGGGGCGTATTTCGCCCTGGTGACGTCCGAGACGCTGCACTGATCAGGCCCTCCCGCGCTCTCCTCGCGGGGGCGCCGCAGCGCGCCACCCCACCGGACGACCAGGACCACGGCGCCGGGCAGGCTCGCCGCGAAGCTGAGCACTCCGTAGATCACCGCGACGGTGAGGCCCATGCCGGCGCCGAGCCCGGCGGCGCCGAACGCCCAGGCGGTGACGCCCTCGCGGGGCCCCCAGCCGCCGATGTTCAGCGGAAGCCCCATGGCCAGCAGGGCGAGCAGCGCCAGTGGCATCAACTGGGCGACGGACGCGGTGGATCCGGCGCTCCGCGCGGCGAGCACGAACATCGCCAGGTGGCCGGCGAGCACCAGCACCGACGAGAGCGTCACGCCGGGCCAGCTGCCCCGGGCCAGCAGGGCGCCGCGCGCCTCGACGAGCGTGCCGCGGACGGCGCCGTACCGGCCGGTGACCGCGGGGGCCCGGCCTCTGCGCACGGCGCCCACGGTGACGACGCCGCACACCGAGACGATCGCGAGGATCAGTGCGAACTCGCGGGACTGCGCGAGCACCGGTGACGGCTGGGTGAGCAGCACCACCGCGCCGACGGCCACCAACACGGCTTGTCCCGCGGTGCGTTCGAGCACCACCGCGCGTACGCCCCTGCCGATGTCACCGGCGCTCTGCCCGTGCCGCACGGCCCGGTGCACATCGCCGAGGACTCCGCCGGGCAGGGCGGCGTTCAGGAACAGCGCGCGGTAGTAGTCCGCGACGGCCGCGCCCAGCGGCAGCCGGATGCGCAGCTCGCGCGCGACGATGCACCACCGCCAGGCGCTGAACACCGTGGTGAGCAGGCCGATCCCGATCGCCGCCCACAGTGTCGTGCCGTCGATCCGCCGCAGGCCGTCCAGGAACACCCCCGTGCCCATCCGCCAGAGCAGCACGCCGAGAATGAGGACACCGGCGACGGTGCCGAGGTGGGTGCGGACACGACGGAACGCGAGCCGGGCCCGGGGGCCCTTCGCGGTTCCGTCGGGCGCGGGGCTCCCGGAGTCCGCGGCCGGGCCGGACCCCGGCTCGGCGTCCACGGGGCCCGACGCCCGCGAGGTGTCCGCACCGGGCTCGGCGGGAGTGTTCAGGGGCGGGCCGTCGAGGTCCGGGGTCGTGGCCGCCGGGGCGGTGCTCTACCTCGACGAGCCGACGATCGGGCTCGACGTGATCAGCAAGGCGCGGGTCCGGGAG
>NZ_JBEXNW010000054.1:0-53070 GCF_040611295.1 Streptomyces sp. NPDC002935 | reverse complement strand
TCCACCCCCCCCGCGTGCTTTTGTCGGACTATCTGGGGTTTTCCGGGGGGTGGGGGGGGGGCCGCCGCCCCCGGGGGGGGGGGGGGGGGGCCCGGCCCCCCCCCCCCCACCCCACGCGAAGTGCCGCTCTGCGCGACCCTGTTCCGGGCCGCTCGTTCGTGCTACTTGCTACTTGCTCATGATCAGAGAGATGCCGTACGCCACCGCCGCGGCGCAGGCCGCGAAGCAGACGTACGCGCCGGTGGCCGCCGCGACCGCGGAACCGCCCTGCGCGGACTCCTTCTTGGAGAGGCCGGCGACGCCGAGGGTGAAGAGGCCGACGAGGGCCACGGTCACTCCGAGGCTGACCCCGAAGACGGACCCGAGGGCTGACCAGTCGATGTGCATGCTGTTTCTTCCTTCGGTTCTCAGGCCACGGGGGACGGCGCCGACGGGGTCGCCGTGGGCTCGGCGGGAGCCGGGATGGTGGCCGTGAGCTCTTCGGCCACGGTGCCGGCCGGGGGCGGGGTGACGGCGGCGATGGCCGTGGTCACCACACCGGCGGGCTCTTCGGCGTCGTTCACGTTGGTGTGGTCGATCACCTCGCGGCGCGAGCGGCGCCAGATCGCGAAGCTGGACCCGACCAGGAAGACGGCGACGAGCGTGGTGCCCCAGGCACCGAAACCGGTCACCCATTCGGCGAGCGCGCCCACCAGCGCGGCGGCGGGCAGCGTGAGGGCCCAGGCCACGAACATCCGGGTGGCGGTGGACCAGCGGACCACACCGCCCTTGCGGCCGAGGCCCGCACCCATCACGGAACCGGAGACCGAGTGCGTGGTGGAGAGGGAGAAGCCGATGTGCGAGGAGGCCAGGATGACCGTGGCCGCGCTGGTCTGGGCGGCGAAGCCCTGCTGCGGCTGAAGGTCGGTCAGGCCCTTGCCCATGGTGCGGATGATGCGCCAGCCGCCCAGGTAGGTGCCGAGCGCGATGGCGAGACCGGCGGACAGGATGACCCAGACCGGCGGGTCGGAGTCGGGAGCGACGGCGCCACCGGCGACCAGGGCCAGGGTGATGATGCCCATCGTCTTCTGCGCGTCGTTGGTGCCGTGGGCCAGCGAGACCAGGCCCGCGGAGGCTATCTGGCCGGCGCGGTACCCCTTCTTGGTGGCCTTGGTCTCGGCGTTGCCGCTGAGCTTGTACGACAGCCGGGTGGCGAACATCGCGGCCAGACCGGCGACGATCGGGGCCGCGACGGCCGGGAGAAGCACCTTGCCGACCAGGACGTCACCGTGCACCGCGCCGGTACCGGCGGAGGCGATGGTGGCGCCGACCAGGCCGCCCATGAGGGCGTGCGAGGAACTGGACGGGAGTCCGACGAGCCACGTCACCAGGTTCCAGAGGATCGCGCCGACGAGCGCGGCGAAGATCACTTCTGGCTGGATGCCGGATTCATCGACGAGGCCTTTGGAGATCGTGTTGGCGACCTCCACCGAGAGGAAGGCGCCGACAAGGTTGAGCGCGGCGGACATGGCCACCGCGACCTTGGGCTTGAGCGCGCCGGTCGAGATGGTGGTGGCCATCGCGTTGGCGGTGTCGTGGAAACCGTTCGTGAAATCGAACACGAGAGCGGTGACGATCACGATTCCGAGGAGGAGCGTGATGTGTTCCATTTACCCAGGCTTCTGTTGGACGTCAGTGGCAGGTGGACCGTAGGCAACCTGGATGAACGGAAGGTGAACTAGGTCAGGCGTCCTGGTGTCTCAAATGGCGAATCGCCCCTCCGTTTGCCTCGAAGGGGCGACCTTGCGTTTCGAACGGAGGTGGAATCTGGGGCTCCGCACGGATGGCTACCCCAGGGCGAGCCGCTTGAGCCGAGCCGGGGATCCGTTGAAGAGATTCTGGTCACCCGGCAGGTCGCCGCCGTTGTCGTACTGCCAGAAGGTCCACACGGACCATCCGGCGGGCAGCGCGCCGGTGTCGGCCGAGCCGTAACGGGCCAGCCACAGGGCGTGATTCGCGCCAAAAGCCCTGCTGGAGCCGGTGCAGGTGTTCCACCAATGCGTTGTGGTGTAGATCACGGGGCGCCGACCGGTCTCCCGGCGGACCTCGTCGCTGAAAGCCTTGATCCAGTCCACCATCGCGGTCTTGCTCAGGCCGTAGCACTTGCGCTTGCCGTACGGGTTGTACTCGATGTCGAGCGCGGGCGGCAGCGTCCAGCCGTCCGCGCGCCAGGCTCCGCCGTTGCGTACGAAGTGAGCGGCCTGGGCGGCGCCGGACGACTTGTCCGGCACCGCGAAGTGATAGGCGCCGTGGAGGATGCCCGCCTCGCGCGCGCCGTTGTACTGCCGGCCGAAGTAGGGGTTGCGGTAGGTGGTGGACTCGGTCGCCTTCACGTAGACGAACCGCGCGCCCTTCGTTCTCGCGCTGCGCCAGTCCACGTTCTTCTGGTGCGAGGAGACGTCGTGCCCCTTGGTGTTGCCCGCGGCCTCGGCCGGGAGCGTGGTGAGGGCGGTGCCCCCCACGGTGAGCGCCGCCGCGACGGCGGTCGCCGCGACGCGGGCACGACGACGGAACGGTTTGTGATCACGGGCCACATTTCCCCCCGGAAATGGCGACGTGTGCGACAAATCCCCCAGAGGCTACGGGAAGATCCGGCACCGTCCGTCGATCCCCGGCCATTCACCGCCGCAGGGGGATGCATGCGCATTTGCGCCCTTCCGGAGGCCCGGCCTCCGGCCTAGTGTGCGCCCGCCCGGGGTGCGTCGACGCCGGTGCCTGACAGGATCACGGCATGGTTGAACGGCACCGGGACGCACGGGACGGGCGGGAGAACCCAGCGATGGCGGACGAGCGCGACGGGCGGGACGAGTCGGCCGACGGGGACACGCGGGACTCCGTGCGGCGGGCCTGGGACGAGCTCGTCACGACGGCCCGCCGCACGGTGGCCGACGGGCTGGTCGTCGGCACGTCGGGCAACGTCTCGGTCCGCGTCGGCGACACCGTCCTGGTCACGCCCACGGGCGTGCCCTACGACCGGCTGACCCAGGACGACATCGTCGGCGTCGGCCTCGACGGCCGGCAGGTCCTCGGCTCGCTTCGTCCGACCAGCGAACTGCCGATGCACCTCGCCGTGTACCGCGCGACCGGTGCACGGGCCGTCGTCCACACCCACGCCGCACACGCGACGGCCGTCTCGGTCCTCGTCCCCGAGCTCCCGCTGATCCACTACATGGCCGCGGCCCTCGGCGGCCCGGTCCGCGTCGCCCCCTATGCGACGTACGGCACGCCGGAGTTGGCCGAGAACATGCTCCGGGCCCTGGCCGGCCGCTCCGCCTGCCTCCTCCAGAACCACGGCACCCTCGCCTACGGAGGCTCGCTGGACCAGGCGTACGACCGCACGGCCCAGCTGGAGTGGATGTGCCGCGTCTGGCTCCTGTCCTCCTCGGTCCCGGGCCTCACGCCCGCCCTGCTCTCACCGGACCAGCTCGGGGAAGCGGGCGAGCGGCTGCGGGGGTACGGCCAGAAGCGGCAAGGCCAGAACTAGGGCGAGAGGGAAGGGACGAGGGGGAGGGGCGAGGAGGAAGGGGTAAGGCCCGCCTGCCGCCTGCCGCCTGCCGCCTGCCGCCTGCCGTCCGTCGCCCGTCCGCCGTCCGCCGTCCGCCGTTGTCCGCCGTGCTCCGGTCGCCGGATCGGCCCGCGGACGCGCGGCGTGGTGAGCGCCGGCCGTCACCCCTGGAGGCCCTCCCGCTGGCCGATGGCGGGATACCCCGGGAAACTGGTCGCGTGCGCACCCTAAGAGCCACGGCAGCGGCCGTCACCGTAGCCATAGCCGCAGGCGTGGCCTCCGTGGCGGCGGGCCGGTTCGCCAGCGACGCCGCGCTGAAGACGCGGCCCGGCAAGCCCCTGCCCAGCGAGCCCCGGCTCACCGTCCACGCCACGACGGCGGGCGGCATCACCCTCACCCGGGCCCTGGCCTCCCGGCGCCCGGGGACCTACGGCCTCGCGGGCGACGGCTCCCACGCGGTCGTCGGCCCCCTGATGAACTCCGTCCCCCACACCGCCGACACCGTCGTACGCCGACTGGAACGCGTCACCCACGGCTCCCTGGAACCCGGCGACAAGGTGTGGCTCACCCCGAACCTGTACGTCGGAGACCCCGGGTCCGCCCTCGGACTCGAACACGCCGACATCGACGTGCCCGGCGAACTCGGTGCCCTGCCCGCCTGGTTCGTGCCCGCCGTCCGCGACACCTGGGTCATCACCGTGCACGGGCTGGGCACCACCCGGGAACACCCCATGAACGTGATGGAGTTCCTGAACGGCCGGCACATTCCGGTACTCGACCTCGCCTACCGGGGTGACCTCGGGGCACCCCGCCCCCCGGACGGCCTGAACCACCTCGGCGAGACCGAGTGGCGCGACCTCGACGCGGCCATCCGCTACGCCGTCCGGTACGGCGCCGAGCGGGTCGTCCTGTACGGCTGGTCCACCGGCGCCACCATGGCGCTGCGCGCCGCCGCCCACTCCGCGCTGCGCGAGCGGATCTCCGGGCTCGTCCTGGACTCGCCCGTCCTCGACTGGGAGACCACGCTGCGCGCCCTCGCCGGCGCCCGCCACACACCGAGCATCCTGCTGCCGCTCGCGGTGCGCGCCGCCCAGGGCCGCACCGGGGTACGCGGAGACCGCATCGCGCACGCCGCACATCCCGACCAGCTCAAAGTGCCGACCCTGCTGGTGCACGGCCCGGACGACAGCATCGCCCCCTGGGGCCCCTCCCGCCGCCTCGCCGCGAGCCGCCCCGACCTGGTCACCCTGCACACCGTCCCGAACGCCCCGCACGGCGCCATGTGGAACGCCGACCCGGCGAGCTACGAAGAAGCCCTGCGCCGCTTCCTCACCCCGCTGATGTAAGCCACCCCGCCGACGCGGGCCGCCCCCCCCGATGTGAGCCACCTCACCCCGGCGAGACGGCTCCTGACGCGCCGAGATGGCGCCCTCACCCCGCCGAGGCGGCCACCGCACCTCGCGGAGGGGGCCACCGCACTCCGTCCGGGCAGACCGGCACGCAACCCCGAACCGGGCCCTCGCCAGGTGACGCACTCCGTGCCCGCACCCTGTGCCCGCCCGCTGACGAACCCCCGGTGAGGTACCCCCGTATCGCCGCCCGCCCGGCCAACCCACCCGGCCGCGCAGCCGCTTCGGCGGCGCCCCTGCCCGGCGCACGCCCCCGGAGTGAAGCCGCCCCGTACCCCCGGCGCGCGCGTGGCGGCGGATGGGCCGGGGCTCTGCGAGAGGCGTCCCGGCCGACGCGAAGGGGCGCTTCCGGTTCGGTTCTGAACAACTCCGCGCGGCACTCCTTCCCGTGGTTCGAGCACCCCGAGAAGGCACCGCTCGTGGCGCCCCCGTGACCCGCGACGGCATTCCGTTTGGGTTTTCGGACTGTCAACCGGAAGACTGCACCCGTGACGTCCCGTAACCCGCGCGACTCCAGGCTCCGACTCGTCAGCCCGCGGTCCCTCGCGGCCGCTCCCCGAGCGGTGACCCAACGCCGCACGCGCCGCCCCGCACCGCGACCGCCGGAGGGCACACCGCCGCCCGCGGAACTCGCCCGTATGGCACGCACCGGCCTGTCCGACGCGGCCCGGGTCGCGCGCTGGGCCGATGCCGCCCTGCGCCCGGGGCGCGACGGCGCGAACCCCGGCGGCAAGGGCGCCCTCTCCGACGCCACCGCCGAACGGGCCGCAGCGGACCTCGGACTGAGCCCGGTTCAGGTCCGCGCCGACTGGGACACCGCGCGGCTGGCCGGCCTCATCGAGGTGCACGGCGACAGCGCCCGCCCGGGCTGGCGACTGCGCGCCTGGAGCCGCGACGACAGCGCCGTCCTGCGCGGCTGGGTCGCCCTCTTCGACGCCTGGTCCCTCGCGTACCCCGAGCCCGTCGACCGCGAGCCCGCGGGGGTCGCCGAGGTCGTCTCCGCGATGCCCCAGGTGCTCTCCTTCCTCCAGCTCTCCGCCGGGCCCGTCCCGGTGGAACAGCTCCTCGACCTTCTCGGGCAGCGCGTCACGGAACTGCGCACCGAGCGCTGCGAAATCCCCTACGGCCCCGCGCCGGAGCCCGACCCGGAGCCCGCCGAGGTCCCGGACGCCCCCCTCGCCCCCCTCCTCGAATGGGCCCTGCACGCCCTCGCCTCGGTCGGCGCGCTGACCTACGGCGAAGGACAGGCCACCCTCACGCCGCTCGGCAACTGGGCGGTCTGGGTCAAGCTGGAGCAGATCTGCGTCGCCGCGCAGAGCCCCGCCGGGAACATCGAGCAGTCTGCCGAGGACATGCTCCGCGGCTGCGCCCAGCTCCGCCCCAACGCCGCCCGCGCCGAGTACCGCGCCTGGCTCGCCGCCCGCCCCGTCGGCAGCGCCGTCACCGAACTCATCGACGCCGCCCGCGGTGAGGACGCCCTCACCCGCGGCCTCGCCTTCGAGGCGCTGCGCGTGGTCGGCGCCCCCGCCGAGCCCGATGTGCGCGCCGTGGTCGAGGAGACCCCGCTGCGCCCCTACGCCCTGTTGTGGCTCGCCGAGCACGACGGCTACGACCCCGAGGACGCCCACGAGGTCCTCACCCGCACCGAATCCACCTGGCTGTGGGTCGACACGGCGGCCGCCGTCGCCGACCACGGTGAGGCCCCGCTCCTCGTCCGCCATCTGGAGTCCGCGGTGCAGCCCACCGTCCCCGCGCTCCTCGACGAGGTGCGCGCGGTCGGGCACCCGCGCACGGTGCAGGTGCTGGTCGCGCTCGCCGCCGCCCACCCGGACCCGGCCCTCGCCAAGGCCGTACGCCGGGCCGCCTTCCAGGTGCACACCGGGGGGAGCTGACCGGGTAGCCGGCGAGGGCCGGCCGGGACCCTGACCGGGTGAGCCGGTGGGGTGCCGGTGCCGACCCGGAGAGCCTGTGCCTGCGCGGGGTGCCGACCGGCGCCGCGCGCCCCGTCGCCCGGCGGGTCCTACGCGCCTATCTCCGGGGCGTAGGTGCCGAAGCTCCAGATGTTGCCCTCGATGTCGCGGGCCATGTAGTCCCGAGAGCCGTAGTCCTGGTCGGTCGGGGCCATCAGGATCTCCGCGCCGTGGTCCACGGCCCGCTGGTGGTGTGCGTCGACGTCGTCCACGACGATGTACACCCCGCACGGGCCCGCGCTCTTCATCGCCTCGTCGAAGCGGCCGCCGCGGCCCTTGGAACCGAGCATCACGGCGCCGTTGCCCTGCACCAGCTCGGCGTGCATCACCGAGCCGTCCTCACCCTCGTAGACGGACAGCTCGGTGAAGCCGAAGGCCTCCGTGAGCTGCCTGATCGCCGCCTTCGCATCCGTGTACAACAGGGAGGGGTAGATGCTCGGGCGCGCGCTGTTCGTACCAGCCATGCCGATCACTCCGTCTCGTCACACTGCCGGATTCCGATCCGCTGCCCAGTCTGGCACCGGCCACTGACAACGCCCCGCGCACCGGAACCCGGCCGCCGCACCGGAGTCCGCCCACCATGGAATCGGGCCGCCGCCGCCCGGTCCAGCGGCACGGCGCCCGCTCACCGGAACGTGTTGCACTGCGCCATGTCACCGCTGCTGAAGCCCTGGTAGAACCACTGCTGCCGTTGTTGGGCCGACCCGTGCGTCCAGGTCTCCGGGGTCACCCGGCCCTGGTACCTCGCCTGGATCCGGTCGTCGCCGACGGCCGCCGCCGCGTCCAGGCCGTCGCGGATGTCGGCGTCCGTCAACGACTTCAGCAACGGCCGGCCCGTCGAGCCGGCCACCGTGGTGGTCGCGTGGCGCGCCCACACCCCGGCGTAGCAGTCGGCCTGGAGCTCCACCCGCACCGCGTTGCCCTTCGCGCCGGTCACCCCGTCCTGCGACCTGGCCGGCGTGCCCATCAGGTCCTGCACGTGATGCCCGTACTCGTGCGCCACCACGTACGCCTGCGCGAACGCTCCCCCGCTCGCGCCGAACGCGGTGCGCAGCTGCTCGAAGAAGCCCCGGTCCAGATTGACCTTGCGGTCGCCCGGACAGTAGAAGGGCCCGACGGCGGACGTCGCCGTGCCGCACGCGGTGGTGACCCGGCCGCTGAACAACACCGTCGGGGAGCGGGTGTACCTGCCGCCCCTGCGCGCGAATTCCCGGGTCCAGTAGGCCTGGACACTGTTGACCACCGCCACGATGCGGCAGTCCTCCTGGGCGTTCGCGTCCCGCCCCGTCCTGCAGGTCTGCTGCATCTGCGCGAGGGAGGAGGAGGCCGCCGCGGGCTGGTCGCCGCCGGAGGAGAGGCCGAGCTGGTCAGGACCGACTCCGAAGGACAGTCCGAGGATCAGGGCGATCAGGCCAGCGAGGCCGCCGCCGATGGTCGCCCTGCCGCCGGGGATTCGACTGCCGCGCACATCCTGCACCTCGGAGGTGTCCAGGTCGGCGTCGTCGTCGAACTGCATGGGCACACCGCTCTCTGCCGTACGTCGCTCCGTGGCGCCATCCTCATACGCTCCCGGCACCCCGGCCCCGGCCCGAGGTCCGAACGGGCGATGCCCCGGCCCGGCCGTCGTGCCCCGCCGACCTGGACACCTCCGAGGCGAGCGCCCGGGCCGGCCGGATCCGCCCGCTGACCGCGCGGCCCCGCGCCGCCTCCGGCAGCCGGACCCGCGAGATCATCGCCGTGATCATCGCCGTGATCGACCGGAGCCGGATCACCCCGGACCCCATCCCGTCGGCAAGCGTCGACGGGGCGAGCATCACAGTGCCGGACGCCCGCACACCGGAAACTTGCTTGCACGGCCCCGTTAGACTTGTCCTATGGCCTTTCTCCTCGCGCATTAGACGGCGGGAACGTCCTCAGCCGTCCACCCCGCCAACGACCCTGCCCTGGAGTCTGTCCGTGATTTCCGCCTCCGGTATCGAGCTGCGCGCCGGCGCCCGCATCCTCATCGAGTCCGCCACCTTCCGCATCACGAAGGGCGACCGCATCGGCCTGGTCGGCCGGAACGGCGCGGGCAAGACGACCCTCACCAAGGTCCTCGCGGGCGAAGGCCAGCCCGCCGCGGGCAACGTCGCCCGCTCCGGCGAGGTCGGCTACCTGCCGCAGGACCCGCGCACCGGCGACCTCGACGTCCTCGCCCGCGACCGCGTCCTGTCGGCCCGCGGCCTGGACGTCCTGATCCGCAAGATGCGCGAGAACGAACAGCGCATCGCCAACGGCTCGGGCGCCACCCGCGACAAGGCCATGCGGCAGTACGAGCGCCAGGAGACGGAGTTCCTCACCAAGGGCGGCTACTCCGCCGAGGCCGAGGCCGCCACCATCGCCGCCGCGCTGAACCTGCCCGACCGGGTGCTCGGCCAGCCCCTGCACACGCTCTCCGGTGGTCAGCGCCGCCGTATCGAGCTGGCCCGCATCCTCTTCTCGGACGCCGACACCCTGCTGCTCGACGAGCCGACGAACCACCTCGACGCCGACTCGATCGTCTGGCTGCGCGACTACCTGAAGACGTACCGCGGCGGCTTCATCGTGATCTCCCACGACGTCGACCTCGTCGAGACGGTCGTCAACAAGGTCTTCTACCTGGACGCCAACCGCGCCCAGATCGACGTCTACAACATGGGCTGGAAGCTCTACCAGCAGCAGCGCGAGGCCGACGAGAAGCGCCGCAAGCGCGAGCGCCAGAACGCCGAGAAGAAGGCCGCGGCGCTCAACGCGCAGGCCGACAAGATGCGCGCCAAGGCCACCAAGACGGTCGCCGCGCAGAACATGGCCAAGCGCGCCGACCGGCTGCTCGCCGGTCTGGACGCCGTCCGCGTCTCCGACAAGGTCGCCAAGCTGCGCTTCCCGGAGCCCGCGCCCTGCGGCAAGACCCCGCTCATGGCCGAGGGCCTGTCGAAGTCGTACGGCTCCCTGGAGATCTTCACCGACGTCGACCTGGCCATCGACAAGGGCTCCCGCGTCGTCATCCTCGGCCTGAACGGCGCCGGCAAGACGACCCTCCTGCGCCTCCTCGGCGGCGCCGAGAAGCCCGACACGGGAGACGTCATCGAGGGCCACGGCCTCAAGCTCGGCTACTACGCGCAGGAGCACGAGACCCTCGACCCCGAGCGCACGGTCCTGGAGAACATGCGCTCCGCCGCCCCCGACCTGGACCTTGTCGAGGTGCGCAAGACGCTCGGCTCGTTCCTGTTCTCCGGCGACGACGTCGACAAGCCGGCCGGCGTGCTCTCCGGCGGCGAGAAGACCCGGCTCGCGCTCGCGACCCTCGTCGTCTCGTCCGCGAACGTCCTGCTGCTCGACGAGCCGACGAACAACCTCGACCCGGCCAGCCGCGAGGAGATCCTCGGCGCGCTGCGCACCTACAAGGGCGCCGTCGTCCTCGTCACCCACGACGAGGGCGCCGTCGAGGCGCTCCAGCCGGAGCGGATCATTCTGCTGCCGGACGGCGTCGAGGACCTGTGGGGCGCCGACTACGCCGACCTGGTGTCCCTGGCCTGACCCGTGCGCGGCCTCCGGGAGGGGGCCGACGCCACTTGATCGAATGACTGATCCACTGCGTATGGATCATTCGGCCGATCCGTGATCCATCATCTGTGTGAGATCTCCTCGTACCGAGGTGTGTCCTACATCGATTTCTCGGCCGAGTCCTTTGTTCCCAAGGGCTCGGCCGTCTTGCGTCGCTGACCAGGCACTTCGCCCAAGAACCCGTTCGGCTGTACGGACGGCACCTGCCGGAACCACAGATTCCACTCGTGGGGACGGGCTCCTGCCGTCAAAACCTTGTCTTACGGACCTTGCCGAATGGGTGGCCATGACGCCCGTAAGGGGTGATCATGAGAGTCCAGAGCGCACTTCCCATGAGGAGGACCGGGTGGCCGAGACTCTGAAGAAGGGCAGCCGGGTTACCGGCGCCGCGCGCGACAAGCTCGCGGCAGACCTGAAGAAGAAGTACGACTCCGGTGCGAGCATCCGAGCGCTGGCCGAAGAGACCGGCCGTTCGTATGGCTTTGTGCACCGGATGCTCAGCGAGTCGGGTGTCACGCTCCGAGGGCGTGGCGGAGCGACGCGGGGCAAGAAGGCCGCCTCGGCCTGAGGCCGGGCGTCCCCATCGGCTTCGGTGGTGACCACCCGGTCGGTCGGGTGACCGACCGGGTGGTTACTGTGCAGTCACTTAGGTGCGTTCCTCGTGTCTTCGCGGGGTGCGCAGCTGATCCGACCGCACCCATCGGAGGCACCCCATGGCTTCGCTCGACAAGGATCTCGACCCGGTACTCGACAAGGACGGCGTACGGCTCACCGTCGACGACGCGATCGCCACGGTGACGCTGACCAATCCGGCCAAGCGCAACGCCCAGAGTCCTGCTCTCTGGCGGGCCTTGACGCAGGCCGGCCGGTCACTGCCGGGCTCCGTCCGGGTGGTCGTCCTGCGCGCCGAGGGCCAGTCCTTCTCCGCTGGGCTCGACCGGCAGGCGTTCACGCCCGAGGGCTTCGACGGGGAACCGTCGTTCATCGACCTCGCGCGGGGCTCCGACGCCGAGCTCGACGCGACCATCGCCGAGTACCAGGAGGCGTTCACCTGGTGGCGGCGCAGCGACATCGTGTCTATCGCCGCCGTGCAGGGGCATGCCATCGGTGCGGGCTTCCAGCTCGCGCTCGCCTGTGACCTGCGCGTCGTCGCGGACGACGTGCAGTTCGCCATGCGCGAGACCAGCCTCGGTCTCGTGCCCGACCTCACGGGGACGCACCCGCTGGTGAGCCTCGTGGGATACGCCCGCGCGCTGGAGATCTGCGCCACGGGCCGCTTCGTGCTGGCCGAGGAGGCCGAGCGCACCGGGCTCGCCAACCTCGCGGTGCCCGGCGGGCAGCTCGACGACGCGGTCCGCGACCTGACCGCGGCGCTGCTGGCCGCGCCGCGGGATGCCGTGATCGAGACGAAGGCCCTGTTGCGCGGGGCGCAGGAGCGGCCGTACGAGGAGCAGCGCACCGCCGAGCGGGCCTCCCAGGCACGCAGGCTCCGGGACCTCGCGGGCACGGGGGACTAGACACCTCCCGAGGCCGGACGACTCCTGAGGCGGGACGACGCTTGAGGCCGGACGCCTCCTGAGGCCGGACGACGCTTGAGGCCGGACACCTCCTGAGGCCTGACACCCTCTACGTGCCTGCCTGACACCCCCTGCGTGCCTGCCGCCCTACGGACCGGCGTCCTGGCTCACGGCGGTCACCAGTACCGCCACGGACGGTGCGTCGCCCGCGGTCTCGGTGATCGCCGTCCTGACCGCCCGTGCCACGTCCACCGCCCGCTCGTCCGCGGAGACCGCCAGTTCGACGCGGATGTGGCGGCGCGGCAGGGCCGGTTCCGTGGCTGGCTCGGTCCCGATGTGGACCGGTTGGCCCAGGGCGTCGGTCAGACGGGTGACACCCGGGACGGCCAGGGCGGTCGCCGCGATCCGCGCCTCCTCGGGGTCCTTCGGCGCGGGCGCCCTCCGTACGTCGTCCGCCGGTCCGGCGGCGGGCGCCTCCCGTACGTCGTCCGCGGGGAGCGCGGCGGACTGCTCGTCATCCTCCATCAGGTCCGTCACCCGCAGGTCCACCTCGGCGACGTCGAGACCCAGCCGCTGTGTCGCGGCTTCGGCCAGCGTCAGCCGCAGTCGGGCCGCGGTGGCCGGGAGGGGTTCGACGCCCGGGGACGTGGGATCGGCCGAGGCCCGGAACTCCGCGGTGACGCGCAGCGGGCCGGGCGGCAGGGCACTGGGCGGAGGCGGCACGGCGGGCGTCCCGGTCAGGTCCGGATCGGCGAGCGCGACCCGGAGCGCGCCGAGGCGCACGCCGTCCACAGCGGCCGCCGCACGGCGCAGCGCGGACTCGGCGGCCTCCTCCGTGATCCACGCGCCGTCGCGCGGGAGGCCCAGCGGCAGGAGTCTGCCGAGCCCGAGCTGATGCCGTACCCCTTGCGTCCATCGGTCCGCCGTCATTGCTCCAGCGTGCCCCATCCACGGCGCGCGACCGCGCGACCCGACCTACTGTGAGCAGAGGAGGACGACCGAAAGGGACGTACGGCGATGACCGACATGACCGAGCGGAACCGGACGGACAGCCCCGACACCGACAAGGAGCACCAGCAGACTCGTAAGCCCACCAAGCGCGGCGGTGGAGATCCCGCCACGCGGGGACGAACCACGATCGCCGACGGAGTCGTGGAGAAGATCGCCGGGCTCGCCGCCCGCGACGTACTCGGTGTCCACACGATGGGCAGCGGGCTGAGCCGGACCTTCGGAGCGGTGCGCGACCGGGTCCCGGGTGGTTCCAAATCCGTGACACGGGGTGTGAAGGCCGAGGTCGGCGAGCTGCAGACGGCGCTCGACCTGGAGATCGTCGTCGACTACGGCGTGTCGATCGCCGACGTGGCCCGGGACGTGCGCGAGAACGTCGTCGCCGCCGTCGAGCGCATGACAGGCCTCGAAGTGGTGGAAGTCAACATCGCGGTGAGTGATGTGAAGCTTCCCGAGGAAGAAGACGAGGAGCCGGAGACGCGGCTCCAGTGACCCTCGGGCCACCGGAACGCTCCGGCCCGAGCACCACGAGTGATCACGCGGCCACCGACTGCTGAGGAGCGCATCATGAGCTTGGCCGTGATCGGCATGATCGCCGGAATGGCGCTGGGCTTCGCCGGGTACTTCGGCGGTTTCGGCGCCTTCCTCCTGGTGGCCGCCCTCGGGGCCGTCGGGTTCGTCGTCGGACGGCTCCTGGAGGGGGACCTGGACATCGGCGACTTCTTCCGCGCCCGTGACGACCGGCGGCGGTGACGCGTGCCAGGCCATGTCGACCGGCTCGGTGAGACACGGCCGGGCCCGACGACCGTCGCCGCCCCCGAGCGGGGTGCCACCCGGATCGCCGACCGCGTCGTCGCGAAGATCGCGTCGCAGGCGGCGCGCGAGGCACTGCCCCCGCTGCCCGCCGACGCCGTACGCCCGCACGCGACGGTCGTCGTGCGACGGCAGTCGGCCGGTGGCGGAGCGGACGGCACACCGACGCACAGTGCCCAGATCCGGGTCAGCATCGAGCTCGGCTACCCCTCCGACATCGGCGCCCGGTGCCGCGCGGTGCGTCGTCATGTCACCGAGCGGGTAAGGGCGTTGGCGGGAATGGACGTGCCGGAGGTGGCCGTCCAGGTGGAGCGGCTGCACCTGGCCCACGGACCCGGCGCGGGACAGGGGAGGACGCAATGAGCGAGCCCCAGGGCTCCGAGAGCACCCGGAAGTTGCCCGTACTGGAGAAGCCCGAGAAGCCGGAGCAGGGGGACGACGCGGGGGCGCTCGGCCAGTCCGCCTCCTCCGCCGCCTACGAACCGCTGAACACCGTCGACGACGAGGACGGCCGCCAGGGCCGGTTCTGGTCCGCGCGCCGTATCCCGGCGGGCATCGTCGCGCTCCTGCTCCTCGTCGCCGCGGGCGCCTTCCTGTACGACGTCGTGGCGGTGCGCGCCGGCCGGTCCGCCCTGCGCTGGCGCACCTGGCTGGCCCAGCAGCTCGCCGAACGACCGCTCGACGACACCGCGGTCCTCGTCGGTGCCGGAATCGCCGCCGTCGCGGGACTCTGGCTCATCGTCCTCGCGGCCACGCCCGGACTGCGGGACGTGCTGCCGATGCGGCGCACCCACGCCGACGTCCGGGCCGGGCTGCACCGGGGCGCCGCCGCGATGGCGCTCCGCGACCGGGCCATGGAGGTCGCCGGTGTGCAGTCAGTCCGCGTGCGTGTGAAGCGCCGGAAGGTCGACGTCCGCGCGGTGTCGCACTTCCGGGAACTGGACGACGTGCGCGCCGACCTCGACACCACGCTCGCCGACGGCATCAAGGGGCTGGGGCTGGCCCGCTCGCCCGCCCTGTCGGTGCATGTCGCGCGCCCCGGACGGAAGGGGTGAGGTCCGTGCTCCGGATCGTCAACCGCGTACTGCTCGGCTTCATCGGGCTCGTGCTGCTCGTCCTCGGCGGCTCCGTGCTCGCCGTCGGACTCGGCGTACGGCCGCCCTCGTGGTGGATCCACGACGGGCGGCACGACGTGCTGCTCAGCACCGCCGAACGCACCAAGTGGCGGGACCAGGGCTGGTGGTGGCCCGCCGTCATCGCCGCGCTCGCGGTGCTCCTGCTGCTCGCCCTGTGGTGGCTGGTCGCGGCGGTGCGGCGCCGACGGCTCGCCGACGTGCTCGTCGACACCGGCGACGGCGAGGGCGCGCTGCTGCGCGGGCGGGCCCTGGAGGGCGTACTGGCCGCCGAATCGGCCCGCTTGGGCGGTGTCGACCAGGCGCACGTCCATCTGACCGGCCGGCGCAGTCTGCCCGAGGCGCGCGTACGGCTCCTGCTGGAACCGCACGTGGACCCCGGACACGCGCTGCGTCTGCTGACGGTGGAGGCGCTCGCGCACGCACGGGACTCGGCGGGCCTCGCCGCGCTCCCCGCGGAGGTGCGGCTGCGCGGGGTCAAGCACCGTGCCGAGCGCGTGAATTGAGCGACACCGGTCGAGCGGCCGACCTCGACGGGCCGACCCGACGGGACCCGGGCGGGTTCCCGGCGAGACCGGGAAGGATCTCGCCGGATCGGCCTAGAACCCGCTGCGCATCCCGCCGTCCACCGGCACCATGACGCCGGTGAGGTACGACGCCGCGGGGGAGAGCAGGAACGCGGCCGTGCGGCCGAACTCCTCCGGGGTCCCGTAGCGGCGCAGCGGGATGCGGGACTCGTTGGCCGCGCGGGTGGCCTCGGGGTCGGCGGACAGACCGTCCAGCTCGCGGACGCGGTCCGTGTCGATGCGGGACGGCAGCAGCCCGACGACGCGGATGCCGCGCGGGCCCAGCTCGTCCGCGAGGGACTTGGCGAAGCCCGCGAGGCCCGGACGCAGACCGTTGGAGATGGTCAGCCCGGCGATCGGCTCGTACACCGAGCCGGAGAGCACGAATCCGATGACACCGCCCTCGCCGAGCTCCGCGGCGGCCGCGCGGGCCAGCCGCACCGCACCGAGGAAGACCGACTCGAACGCCGCCGTCCACTGGTCGTCGGTGTTGTCCGCGACGAACCCGGGCGGCGGCCCGCCGACGCTGATCAGGATGCCGTCGAAGCCGCCGAAACCGTCACGGGCGGCCGCGATCAGCCGGGCCGGTGTCTCGGCGGCGGCGTTGTCGGCCGCGATCCCGGCCGCGTTCGCGCCGAGCGCGGAGGCGACGTCGGCCGCGCTCTTCTCGTCGCGTCCCGTGACGACCACCTTCGCGCCGTCGGCGACGAGTTCACGCGCGGCGGCGTTGCCCAGGCCCCGGGTGGCTCCCGTGACGACGTACACACGATCCTTCAGTCCAAGATCCATGGCCCCCATCCTTCCTCATCCCGGTGGTGTGCTTCCTTCCGCTTCCCCCGCCGGCTCTACGCCGAACAGACTGAGGGCGGACACCACCAGGCCGATGTGGCTGAAGGCCTGCGGGAAGTTGCCGAGCTGGCGGCCCGCGACGGCGTCGTACTCCTCGGACAGCAGTCCCACGTCGTTGGTGAGGCCGACCAGCCGCTCGAACAGCTCGCGCGCCTCCCTCGTACGGCCCGTCATATGGAGCGCGTCCGCTAGCCAGAACGAGCAGACGATGAAGGAGCCCTCGCCGCCCGGGAGCCCGTCCAGGCCGGTCGACGCGGCGCTGTAGCGGCGTACCAGGAAGCCGTCGGGGGCGAGTTCCGCGCGGACCGCGTCGATCGTGCCGACCACCCGGGGATCGTCGGGGGGCAGGAAACCGACCCGCGGGATGAGGAGCAGGGAGGCGTCCAGCTCGGGCGAACCGTAGGACTGCGTGAAGGTGTTCCGGCCGGGGTCGAAGCCGCGCTCGCACACCTCCCGGTGCACCTCGTCGCGCATCGCCCGCCAGGCGTCCAGATCGCCCTCTAGCGTCGGGTCGTCCTCAAGGGTGCGCACCGCGCGGTCGGCGGCCACCCAGGCCATCACCTTCGAGTACACGAAGTGCCGGCGGGGGCCGCGCACCTCCCAGATCCCCTCGTCCGGTTGCCGCCAGGCGACCCGCAGGAACTCCATCATGGCGCACTGCACCCGCCACATGTGCGGCCTGGACGGCAGGCCCGAACGCCGGGCGAGCGACAGTGAGTCGATGACCTCGCCGTACACGTCGAGCTGCAACTGCTCCACGGCGCTGTTGCCGACCCGGACGGGCGAGGAGCCGGCGTAGCCGGACAGCCACGGGATCTCGTACTCCGGGAGCCGGCGCTCTCCCGAGAGGCCGTACATGATCTGCAGGTCGGCCGGGTCGCCCGCGACCGCGCGCAGCAGCCAGTCGCGCCACGCCTCGGCCTCCTCGTGGTAGCCGGCCGCGAGGAGGGCGCCGAGGGTGAGCGTGGAGTCGCGCAGCCAGCAGTAGCGGTAGTCCCAGTTGCGGACGCCGCCGAGTTCTTCGGGCAGCGAGGTGGTGGGGGCGGCCACGATGCCGCCGGTCGGCGCGTAGGTGAGGGCCTTGAGGGTGATCAGGGAGCGCACGACGGCATCCCGGTGCGGCCCGTCGTAACGGCAGCGCGCCGCCCACGCCCGCCAGTCCTGGACGCTGGTCTCCAGCGCTTCGAAGGGGTCGCTGAGCGGTGGCCGCGGCCGGTGCGAGGGGTGCCAGGTCAGGACGAAGGCGACCTTCTCGCCCGCCGCGACGGTGAATTCCGAGTGGGTGCGGAACTCCTTGCCCCAGGTGTGCACGGGCGGCTCGCTGCGCAGCCACACCGAGTCCGGCCCCGCGACCGCCACCCGGTGGCCGTCCGCGCGGCGCATCCAGGGCACGACCGAGCCGTAGTCGAACCGCAGCTGGAGCAGACCGCGCATCCGGACCCGGCCGCTGAGACCTTCGACGATGCGTACGAGATCGGGGGCGTGCTCGCGCTGCGGCATCAGGTCGGTCACCCGGACCGAGCCCTCGGCGGTGTCCCACTCGGTGTCGAGCGCCAGCGTGTCCGGGCGGTACGCGCGCCGGGTGCACGGGCCCGCGCCCTCGGGCGCGATCCGCCAGTGACCGTTGTCCTCGTCGCCCAGCAGGGCGGCGAAGCAGGCCGCCGAGTCGAAGCGGGGCAGACACAGCCAGTCGACGGAGCCGTCGCGGCCCACCAGAGCGGCGGTCTGTTCGTCCCCGATGAGCGCGTAGTCCTCGATGCGTCGGTGCACGGTGGACGGGTTCCCGACCGGAGCGACGCCCAATCGGGCCGCCGGAGTGGCGCGAGCGCTTCCGGGTGCTTCAGGGCGACTCCGGACGCCTCCGCGTCACGGCCCGGGTCCGTCCCCGGCGTCAGACGGTCGCCGGTTCCGCCTCCGCCACGGTCTGCGCGGCCGCGGCCTCCGCCCGGTCGCGGCGCTCGCGGCGGACCAGGATCACGAAGCCGACGGGGACGCCCGCGGAGAACAGCCACCACTGGATCGCGTACGCCATGTGCGGACCGATGTCGCCGTGCTCGGGGTCGGGGATCAGTTCGGGGGAGTCGCCCCCGGGCTCCGGCGCGGTCTGCTCGATGTAGCCGCCGAGGACCTGCTTGCCGAGCCGCTGCGCCTCCTGCGCGCTGCTGATCAGCATGATCTGACGGTCGGGCAGGCCCCGGACGTTCCTGATGCCGCTGGCGGCGGTCGTCTGGTCGGCCATCAGCCGGCCGGTGACGGTGATCTCGCCCCGGGCGGGGGCCGGGATCTTCGGGAAGGCGGTCTGCGCGCCGTCCGCCGGGACCCAGCCCCGGTTGACCACGAGCACGCGGCCGTCGGTCAGGATGAAGGGGGTCAGGACGTGGTAGCCGACCTCGCCGTCGGAGTTGGTGCGGCGGCGGACGACCTCTTCGTGCGCGGTGTCGAAGTGCCCCTTCGCGGTCACCCGGCGGTACAGGTCGTCGTGCCGGATGTGCTGTCCCGGCGCCGTGAGCGTCTCCGCGGGCACCGGCTTCGCGGCGAGCGAGTCGGAGATCACCGTGTTCAGGGCGACCTTGTGCTCATGCCGGTGCAGCTGCCAGAAGCCCAGCTTGATCATCGTCGGGATGAGCACGAGAGCCACGAGGGTGAGGATCACCCACTGCCGGGACAACAGGAAGCGGTACACCCCATTGACGGTACTAGGCACGATTCGGCCCTCGACGGGAGGGTCCCGCCGAGGGCCGGATCGACGCCCTGTCCCGGGCCGGGACTCAGACCTTGTCGACGATCCCCGCATTCCCCTCCGCGCGGGCGCAGTGCGCGCCGCAGTACCAGTGGCCCTCGACCTCGACACCCTGGCCGATGACCTGCACGCGACAGTGCTCGCAGATCGGGGCCATCCGGTGGATCGCGCAGGAGAAGCAGTCGAAGACGTGCACGGCACCTTGTGCGTGCACTTCGAAGGTCATTCCGTAGTCATTGCCGCATACTTCGCATCTCGCCATGCGCCACAGGGTGGGGTGCGGGGGCGGCCCGGGCGAGCGGATGCCGGGCGAGTCGCCCGTCAATCACCCGTACGTCCGTCACCCCTCCGACGCGGGTTCGACGTCCCGCAGCAGTTGTCCGAACGCCGCCTCGTCGATCACGGGTGTCCCGAACTGCTTGGCCTTGACCACTTTCGACGTGCTGGAGTCCGGGTCGTTCGTCACCAGCAGGCTGGTGAGCCGGGACAGGCTCGTCGCGACATGCAGCCCGGCCTCGACGGCCCGGTCCTCCAGCAGTTCGCGGTCGACGGACGTGTCCCCGGAGAACGCGACCCGCATCCCCTGCTTGAGCGGTTTGTCCGGCTCGTATCGACCTGGGTTGGGATGGGGGCATGCGGGGCGTTTGCGGGAAGGGCGCCAACTCCCGGACGGGTAACCGCCGGACGCGTAGCCCCCCGACTGCCGTCCGATCCGCGGCGCTGCGGCGCTGTCGGACCACTCCTTGAGCGGCAGGCACTCGAGGAGCGGCAGGCGCACCCCGTCGCGCGCGGCGGCCCGCAGGCTCGGCCGGAACGCCTCGGCCAGCACGCGCGCGTCGTCCAGCGCGTGGTGCGCCCGCTGCTGTACGACACCGAAGTGCGCGGCCAGCGACTCCAGCTTGTGGTTGGGCAGGGGCAGGCCCAGTTCCTTGGAGAGCGCGATGGTGCACAGGCGCTGGCGCACCGGCGCCTCGCGGTCCGCGCGCGCGTACTCCCGCGCGATCATCGACCAGTCGAAGACCGCGTTGTGCGCGACCAGCACGCGGCCGTCGAGCCGCGCCGCGAAGTCCTCGGCGACGTCCTGGAAGAGCGGCGCCCCCTCCAGCATGTCGCTCGTCAGACCGTGGATCCAGACCGGACCGGGATCCCGCTCCGGATTGACCATCGTGTACCAGTGGTCCTCGACCTCGCCGCGCGCGTCCAGCCGGTAGACGGCGGCGGAGATTATCCGGTCGTCGCGGGCCAGTCCTGTGGTCTCCACGTCAACGACCGCGTATCCCTGCGGATACGCGGCCGGCCAGGAGGCTGGGGACGCTGCGGTCGTGAGGTCTTCGAGCATGGTCAATGAGGATACGGGCCCTGACTGACAGTCCGGGCCCCCGCCTTCCCGGAACCGGCGCTCCGGGGGCCGCCACCGGGGCACGCGCGCGTGGACCCCGTAACCGGGAAAGGCGGGCCCGGAGTTGACGCGCTCAGCCCAGCGCCGCCACCAGGTCCCCCGCCGCCAGGGCGGCCAGACCGCAGCCGTCGACGGGGCCGGGCAGCAGCCGGTACACGGATCCGCTCGCGCCCTGTGGGGCGACGCCACCGTGCACCAGGGCGAGCAGCACATGCCTCTTCGCGGCCGTCTCGGCGGCGAGCCCCTCCGGGTCCTTGGACGGGCGCCGCCGCTCAGGGGCCTCCAGAGCGCGTACGCGGGCGGCGAAGGCCGGGTCCGTCTCGCCCTCCCCGCGTGTGTAGTGCCACAGCTCGTCGCCCGACGGTGCCCGCCGGACCACCGCGACCTCGTCCGTACGGGCCGCCGCGTGCCACACCGCCAGGTCCCACAGGGTCGTACGGCCGGTGGTGAAGTACCGGAACAGGTCCTGCCCGACGCGGCCGAGGTCGGCGCTGTGCCGGTGCACGCTGTGGTAGCCCTCGGACGCCGGCAGATGCAGGTCGGTCCACAGGAACGAGCGGCGCTCCAGGTCGACCAGCATGGGGACGTGGATGCGCGAATCGCCCTCCAGGTCGTAGCGCTGCCGCACCGTGCGGGGATCGTACGAGGCGTCGCGTCCGCCATTCGAGGGCAGTGCCATGAAGCCGGCGAACGCGTCGAGGAGATGCTCGAAGGCGATGTTGTTGTAGCTGAAGACGATGGGCACGGCGAATCGCACCGGGCCGTCGGCGAGCGCCGCGAGGTCCAGGTCCACATACTCGGTGGCGCCGTCGGGCGCCGGGGCCGAGGTCAGGTCCCCGGAGTGGACGGCGGCCCGCTCTCCGTGGACGAGGTTCGTGTAGTCGCACACGCCGACGAACGTCCAGTCCTCGTCGTACAGCGCGACCGACAGGTCGAGGTCCACGCGGATCTTCGCGGGCTGCGTCCAGTGCAGGAAGAGGCGCAGGACCTCCCCCTCGGGGAGTGGCTGGCTGCTGCCGCGCGGCACCGAGACCAGCGCCTTCGCGGAGGTGCGCTCGACGGAGGGGACGGCCAGGCCCGCGAGGCCCGCGTCGAGGACGGCGAGGTCGAAACGCGGGGCGGACGACAGCCGGCGCACGGCCTCGGCCTCCAGGAGCGCGCAGACGCCGTCGGTGACCGCTTCGGCCAGCGGCGCCCGGGTGTCGTCGAGGGTGAAGGAGTGGGTGACCTGGCCGCGCGGGAAGAACACCCGCCGCTCACCGGGGAGATGGCGGATGCGCAGCCGTCCGAGCGCCGCGAGCAGCGGACCGGGACCGGCCTTGGGCAGGACCCGTCGCAGGGTGTCGGCGAATCCGTCGGGCAGCGCCTCCAGCTCGTGCAGGCGCAGCAAGTGGTCCAGCCTGCGCAGCAGTTCGCCCGGCCGTCGGGCGAGCAGGTCGAGAGCGCGGTCCAGGTCCTTCTCGCGCAGGGCCTGTTCGGTGTGCGCGCCCCAGGAGTCGGGCTTGATGCGCGCGCCGTCGATCCGTACCGCCTCCGGGTGGGCGACCGCGGTGCGCAGCAGGGCCTCTCCGAGGGGTGTGGCGGAGGTGTCGGTGGCGCGCAGCACGGCGAAGGCGAGGGCGGCCTTCGGATGCCGGTCGTGCCGCTCGTACGGGTGCAGGATCTCGGCGGCGCGCTTCCACCCGACCGGATGCCGCAGCACATCCTCGACCAGCGACGACGCCTCGAACCCGTCGAGCACGGCGAGGAGTTCGCGGCGCAGCGGGCGGGGCAGCGAACGGAGGCGGCGCGGTTCGAGGAGATCCGCCTCGCCGCCCGACCAGACCTGCAGCAGCCGCAGCACGTCGGTCGCCGTGGTGAGGTGCGCGGCGAGCAGCGGGCGCACGGCGTCGCGCGTGCGCCGGTCCAGCAGGAGGCTCCCGAGCATCAGGGCCTTCGTCTCGCGGACGGGGATGTCCGCGGGCAGCCATTCCAATGTGGTGGGCGCGTGCGCCAGCAGCAGCTTCACGTCGTCCCGGTCCTGCGGCGGCAGCGGCGTTCGCCGGGCCAGCAACTGGAGCAGCGCCCTCACGCAGTCCGCCCGCCGGTCGGTGCCGAGCGCCAGCAACTTCAGCGGTCCGATGGGCAGTTCGCGCCGAAGCCGGGGAGTGCCGGGCTTCAGGAACGGGTCGGCGCGGTCGATCCGGCGGTGACACAGGGGGCAACCGGCGTAGTCGGCGCCGTCCCAGCAGGCGCGGCACACCAGGTGGGCGCACGGCGACACGGGATGCACGCTGCCGACCGCGGCGCACAGCACGCACGGCTGGGCGGGCCACTGCAGCAGCAGGGTGAAGACGCGGTCGACGTAGAGCTGGAAGGTGTCGTCGGGCACCGAGGCCGGAAAGCTGCGGAACAGCGGCATATGGGTGCGGTCGGCGCCCAGTTCCGCGTCGATCTGCCGGATCAGAGTGCTGCCGGCGTCCCCGAGCCCCGTGGGGCCGAGCCAGGCGAGCGCGGCGCGCAGGGGTGCTGACGGGGCGAATCCCCGGTCCAGCAACTCGGCTTCCAGAGCGACGAGGCCCTCGGTCGTCGCCGGGTCTCCCGGCCGTGGCCCGGCCTGGTCGACGTAGACGGTACGCAGGCGGCGGAGCAGCACGGACGACAGTACGGACAAGCGGAAATCCCCCGGGATCCGGAAAGTGTGTGAGGCGGGGGCGGAGAGTGAGCGCGCTACGGATTTCATAGAAAGAGAGAGAAGGAAGCACGCTTGCGGAGCCGCCCCCGCGATCGCCGAGTCTAGGGAGGCGCCGGACTGTGGGGCCACCGAATATTTCTGGGGCCCGGGACGCCGGTCGGTCCGGCCCGGTACCGGCTCCCGGGCGTCCGGCCGACGCATGGCTATGGACCTTTCGCCCGCGCGGTGCAAGCGTGCTGCGCGCCCCAGCAGGTAGCGCCTACGAAGGGCGGTACGGACATGGCACGAGTCAGGTACGGCGCGCGGACCGAGGCGGAGATCGCCGCCGCGCGCACCGCGAGCTCCAAGCTCCCCGACATCTGGTCCACCGGTGTGGTGGCCGTCTGGGAGAGCGACCCGGACGCGGTCGCGGCGGTCCTGCCACCGCCGCTGAAGCCCACCGCGACGCCTCTGGTACGGGTCAACATCAGCAAGGTCGATCTGCCCGGATACCCGCTGGGCGCGGGCTCGTTCGCCGTCGCCGCGGCGCACGACGACGTCGAGGGCTGGTATCCGCTGGTCATGCCGATGACCCATGAGCGTGCCCTGATCGGCGGCCGTGAGGTCTTCGGGGAGCCCAAGAAACTCGGCGAGGTGACGGTCGAACGCGACGGTCTCGTCGTGCGGGCCGTGCTCGCCCGGCACGGCATCGCGTTCGTCGAGGTGCGCGGCGCGGTGAGCGGGCCCCTGCCGCTTCCCGAACCCGCCCAGAAGACCGACTTCTACTTCAAGTTCCTTCCCGCGGTGGACGGTTCGGGCTTCGACGCCGACCCGGTCCTCGTGCACTGCGTGCGCAACGAGAAGGTCCGCAAACTGGAGCGCGTCACCGGGGACGTCGTCCTGCGGGAGTCGATGTACGACCCGGTCGCCGATCTGCCCGTTCGCCGGCTGGTGGAGATCACCCTCGGTGAGAAGACCACCGACCAGAAGGGCAGGGTCGCCGAACGTGTCAGCGGCCGGGCCCTGTTGCCGTACATCCACCAGCGCTACGACGATCCGACCCAGATCCTCGACGGGCCGCCGGAGGGGAGCCACTGATGGAGCTCCGCGCAGGGCAGGTCGCCGTCGTCACCGGCGCGGCGAGCGGTATCGGGCTCGCCATGGCACGGCGCTTCGCGGCGGACGGTCTGAAGGTGGTCCTCGCCGACGTCGAGGAGGGCGCCCTGGAGAAGGCCGCCGGGGAACTGCGTGAGGACGGCGCCGACGTCCACGCGCGCGTGGTGGACGTCGGGGAGCGCTCGCAGGTCGTCGCGCTCGCCGCGGACGTGTACAGCACGTACGGCGCGGTGCATGTGCTGTGCAACAACGCCGGTGTCGGCTCGGGTGCCGAGGGCCGGATGTGGGAGCACGACCCGAACGACTGGAAGTGGGCCTTCGCCGTCAACGTGTGGGGCGTCTTCCACGGCATCCAGGCGTTCGTGCCCCGGATGATCGCCGGGGGCGAACCCGGCCACGTCGTCAACACCTCGTCCGGCGACGGCGGGATCGCCCCGCTGCCCACCGCCTCCGTGTATGCCGTCACCAAGGCGGCCGTGGTGACGATGACCGAGTCGCTGTACGCGCATCTGAAGGCGGAGCACGCGCGCGTGGGCGCCTCCGTGCTCTTCCCGGGACCGCACATGCTCCGCACGGGCCTGTGGGAGTCGCACCGCAACCGGCCCTCGCGGTACGCGAAGGCGCGGCCCCGCAGGACCCCGTACCGCAGCCTCGCCCAGTGGGAGGCCGCGATGAAGGAGGCGGGCCACGACGTGCGGTTCACCCCCGTCGAGCAGGTCGCCGACCTGGTCGCCGAGGGCATCCGCGCCGACCGCTTCTGGCTGCTGCCCGAGAGCGAGCACAGCGACCGGCAGATCCGGGCCAGGTCGCAGTCGATGCTCGACCGGGCCGATCCGTCGTACCTGGAGAGTTTCATCCTCGACTGAGGGGGCGCGGTGACCGAGCAGGACCCGTATCTGATCATCTCCTCCGACTGCCACGCCGGACTCCCCACCGAGGAGTACCGGCCCTATCTGGACCCCCGTTTCCACCGGGACTTCGACGAATTCCTCGCGGGCCAGACCCGGCGCCGCGAGGAGATGACCCGCCTCGGCATCCGCAACGAGGCGTTCGCGGACAAGTGGTTCCACGACAACGAGGAAGGCCTGCGCGGCGGTTGGGACACCGCACAGCGCCTCAAGGAGCTCGACGGCGACGGTGTGGCCGCCGAGGTCGTCTTCCCCGACGCGGACGCCGTGGACAGCCGGACCGCCGCACCCTTCGGCGTGGGCCTCGGCCTCTCCGGCGACCAGGACCCGGAACTCGGCATGGCGGGCGCGCGGGCCCACAACCGCTGGCTCGCCGACTTCGTCTCCGAGAACCCCGAACGGCACTGCGGGGTCGCCCTGTTGCCGGTCACCGGCGAGACCGGGCGGGTCGTCGCCGAGGTGTACCGCGCCAAGGAGTCGGGCCTCGGCGCCCTGATGATCCCCTCCATGTGGGTCGACAAGGAGCCGTACCACGACCGCCGTTACGACCCCGTGTGGGCGGCGGCCGCCGAGTGCGGGATGCCCGTGGTCACACACTCCGGCGCGGCACCGCGCCACGAGTACGGCGACCACCTGGGCATCTACGTCTCCGAAGTCACCTGGTGGCCCGCGCGCCCCCTCTGGTTCCTGCTCTGGTCGGGGGTCTTCGAGCGGCACCCCGGACTCCGGTTCGGCGTCGCCGAGTCGGGCTGCTGGTGGCTGCCCAACCTCCTGTGGTTCATGGACCGGCTCTACCTCGGCGCGCACGGCGGCAAGAAGCTGTCGCCCTTCGCCGAGCTGAAAAGGCCCCCGCACGAGTACCTGGACCGGCAGCTCTTCATCTGCGCGACCAACACCAAGCGCCGCGAACTCGCCCAGCGCTACGAGATCGGCGTCGACAACATCCTCTGGGGCAGCGACTTCCCGCACCCCGAGGGCACCTGGCCCGACACCCGCACATGGCTTTCGAAGACCTTCCACGACATCCCGGTGGCGGAGACGCGCCGCATGCTCGGCCTCGCGGCGGCCGAGGTCTTCGGCTTCGATCTCGGTGAACTGGCCCCGCTCGCCAGGCGGATCGGCCCCACACCGGCCGAACTGGGCCAGCCGGAGGACCAGTCGGCGGTCGAGGCGTCCTGGGCCCGCTCGCGCGAGGTGGGCCGCCACTGGCTCACGGACCACGACTTCCCCGTCCTGGGGGTGAACCCGTGACCGCCGAGGACCGCTACACCGTCATCTCCGCCGACTGCCACGCTGGCGCCGATCTCCTCGACTACAAGCCGTACTTGGAGCGCCGGCACCACGAGGACTTCGACGCCTGGGCGGCCGGCTACGTCAACCCGTACGAGGACCTGCTCGCCGACACCGCCGACCGGAACTGGAACTCCGGGCGGCGCCTCGCGGAGCTGGAGGAGGACGGCATCGTCGCGGAGGTGGTCTTCCCGAACACCATCCCGCCGTTCTTCCCGTCGGCCTCCCTGATGGCACCGGCCCCGACGGCGGGGGAGTTCGAGCAGCGCTGGGCGGGCCTGCGCGCCCACAACCGCTGGCTCGCCGACTTCTGCGCGGCGGCGCCGGGCCGGCGCGCGGGTGTCTTCCAGATCCTCCTGAACGACGTCGACGAAGCCGTCGAGGAGATCCGCCGGTCGGCGGCCGCCGGCCTGCGAGGCGGCCTGCTGCTGCCCGGCACGCCCCCCGGCTCGGGCCTGCCCGAGCTGTACTCGTCGGCGTACGACCCGATCTGGGCGGCCTGCGCCGAACTGGGTGTCCCGGTGAACCACCATGCGGGCTCGGCCTCGCCACCGCTCGGCGACGAAGCGGCGGCGCGCGCGGTCTTCATGGTGGAGACGACCTGGTTCTCCCACCGGGCGCTGTGGCACCTGGTGTTCGGCGGCGCGTTCCGCCGCCACCCCGGTCTGAGACTGGTGCTGACCGAGCAGGGCTCCGGCTGGATCCCCGGAGTGCTCGACATGCTCGACTACTACCACGGGCGCCTGGTCGCGGCGGCCGGCAGGAAGACGTCGACGGCCGAGTCGAAGTTCGGCGCGGGGCTGGCCGCCACGACGGGCGAGCGCCCCTCCCGGGTCTGGCGCGACCACTGCTTCGTCGGCGCCAGCTTCATGCGCCCCCACGAAGTACCGCTGCGCGACCGCATCGGCCTGGACAAGATCATGTGGGGCAGCGACTACCCGCACGACGAAGGAACCCACCCCTACACCCGCGAGGGCCTGCGCATCTCGTACGCCGGCCTGCCCCGAGCCGAGATCGCGGCCATGGTCGGCGGCAACGCGGCCCGCGTCTACGGCTTCGACCTGGCCCACCTCGACGAGATCGCCGCGAAGGTCGGCCCGACGGTGGCCGAGATCGCCGAACCGCTGGACACCCCGCCCGCCGACGCGACGAGCCCGGTGTTCGCGAGAGGAGGCTCGGTGCGCGTGTGGTGAGCACCGGGCGGCCGCCGACCCCACGGCTTCCCGGCGGCCCGTGGCCGGGAGACAGCCGGGTCGCTCTGTCGTCGGCCGTGCCCCAGGTGCGATCCTCCCCGTGTGACGGAACCGACGCACGACGAGGCCCACGGCGGCACCCTCGGCTCGCGGCTGAACTGGCTGCGGGCCGCCGTCCTGGGCGCCAACGACGGCATCGTCTCCACCGCGGGCCTCGTCGTCGGCGTGGCGGGCGCCACCAGCGACCGCGCGGCGCTGTTCACCGCGGGCCTCGCCGGACTGCTCGCCGGGTCGATGTCCATGGCGGCGGGCGAGTATGTGTCCGTCTCCACCCAGCGGGACTCGGAACTGGCGGCCCTGGCCATGGAGAAGCGGGAGCTCAAGGAGCAGCCGCAGGCCGAACTGGAGGAGCTGACCGAGCTTCTGGAGCGGCGCGGCCTCTCGCGGGAGGTGGCGCGCGAGGCGGCCGAACAGCTCACCGAGCGGGACGCCCTGAGGGCCCACGCCTCGGTGGAGCTCGGGATCGACCCCGACGACCTGACCAACCCGTGGCACGCGGCATGGGCGAGCTTCCTCGCGTTCACCGCCGGAGCGCTGCTGCCCCTGCTGGCGATCGTGCTGCCGCCGGCGGACTGGCGGCTCGGCGTCACCGTGGTCTCGGTACTGGCCGCGCTCGCCCTCACCGGCTGGAGCAGCGCACGGCTGGGCTCGGCGGACCCGCGGCGCGCGGTGCTGCGGAACACGGCCGGGGGAGCGCTTGCCATGGCGGTGACGTACGCGGCCGGAGCCCTGCTCGGAGCGGCGGGCGTGTGAGTGCGGGGCCGGGCGCTGGGCGGCACTTGGCGGAGATCACCAAGAAGCAAGCGCGTACCGGCGGTAATACTTATCGGTAACAGCCTCTGTACGCAGCCGACCAGCGCATCTACGGTTCACCCATGCCGAACCTGCCCGATGTCGTCCTGGTGTCGATACCCGCCTTCGTACTGCTCGCCGTGATCGAGATGGTGAGCGTCCGGATCCATCCGGACGACGATGCCGCGGGATACGAGACGAAGGACGCCGCGACGAGCGTCGGCATGGGCCTCGGCAGCCTGTTCTTCGACTTCCTGTGGAAAGGCCCGATCGTCGCCGTCTACACGGCGGTCTACGCACTGACACCGCTGCGGGTGCCCGTCCTGTGGTGGACGATCCCGCTGATGCTGCTCGCGCAGGACTTCCTCTACTACTGGTCCCACCGCGGCCACCACGTGATCCGCGTCCTGTGGGCCTGTCACGTCGTGCACCACTCCAGCAGGAAGTTCAACCTCACCACCGCGCTGCGCCAGCCCTGGACGGGCTGGACGTCGTGGCCCTTCTACGTCCCGATGATCGCCCTCGGCGTGCACCCGGCGGCGCTCGCGTTCTGCTCGTCGGTGAACCTCGTCTACCAGTTCTGGATCCACACCGAGCGCATCGACAAGATGCCCCGCTGGTTCGAGTTCGTCCTCAACACGCCCTCCCACCACCGCGTCCACCACGCCTCCCAGGGCGGCTACCTGGACCGCAACTTCGGCGGCATCCTCATCCTCTGGGACCGGCTCTTCGGATCGTGGGTCGCCGAGACCGACCGGCCCGTCTACGGGCTCACCAAGAACATCACCACGTACAACCCCCTGCGCGTGGCCACCCACGAGTACGCCGCCATCGCCAGGGACGTGCGGGCGGCGGCGAGCTGGCGCGAACGCGCCGGACGGGTCCTCGGCGGGCCCGGCTGGCAGCCCGCGCCGCCGGCCGCCGCGCAGACCCCGGTCACGGTCACGGAGTCCGTCGCGTGACCCCACGCCTCGCACGCGTCCTGCGGGTTCTGCTCTTCGCATTCGTACTCGCGACAGCCGTGGACGTCCTCTCCCTGGCCGCCGGGTACGACACCGGCCACCGGATTGCCAAGCCGCTCCTGATGCCACTGCTCGCCGCGTACACGGGTGTACGCGGCGGACCCCGGCTGCTCGTGGCGGCCCTGCTCCTCGGCTGGTGCGGCGACCTGGCGCTCATGTCCGACGCCGACCCCGCCTTCCTCGTCGGCATGGCCTCCTTCGCGGCGGGGCACGTGTGCTACCTCGTGCTCTTCCGCGGAACGGCACGCGTGCGAAGCGCACGGCTCGTCGGCGCGTACGCCACGGCCCTCGTCGCCCTCGTCGTCCTCCTGTGGCCCGACCTGCCGGCCGGCCTCCGCGTCCCCGTCGCGGGCTACAGCCTGCTGCTGACCGCGATGGCGTACGGGGCCACCCGGCTCGGGCCCGTCGCGGCGCTCGGCGGCGCCCTCTTCATGCTCTCGGACACCCTCATCGCCACCGGCGTCGCCGACTGGCCGCAGCTGCCGAAGCCGGACTTCTGGATCATGCTCACCTACGCCGCGGCCCAGTTCCTGCTGGTCCGAGGCGTGCTGGGCCCCCTCGGCGCGCGACGCGCGCCGGTGGCGGCGTACGGTGAGATGCGCTCAACCACCCCCTGAGCGCATCTCACCGACGCACCGCACGAGAGGGACCCTCGCCATGCGCGCCACCACCATCCACGCCCCGTACGAGATGCGCGTGGAGGACGTTCCCGAGCCCATGGTGCAGCTGCCGACCGACGCGATCGTGCGGGTACTGCGTTCCTGCATCTGCGGCAGCGACCTGTGGGCCTACCGTGGCGAGGCGGCCCGGCAGCCGGGGCAGCGCATCGGGCACGAGTTCCTCGGCATCGTCGAGGAGACGGGCTCCGCGGTGTCCGGCTTCCGGCGCGGCGACCTGGTCGTCGCGCCCTTCATGTGGTCCGACGGCGTGTGCGACTACTGCCGCGACGGACTCACCACGTCGTGCCGGCACGGCGGCTTCTGGGGCTCCGTCGGCTACGACGGCGGCCAGGGCGAGGCCGTCCGCGTTCCCTTCGCCGACGGCACCCTCGTCCAGCTGCCCAAGGAGGCGGCGTCCGACGACCACCTGCTGTCCGCGCTGCTGACGCTCTCCGACGTCCTCGGCACCGGCCACCACGCGGCCCTCGGCGCCGGCGTCCGCAAGGGCTCGACCGTCGCCGTCGTCGGGGACGGGGCCGTCGGACTGTGCGCCGTGCTCGCCGCCAAGCGGCTCGGCGCCGACCGGATCATCGCGCTCGGCCGCCACCAGGTGCGCACGGACATCGCGCGCCGCTTCGGCGCCACGGACGTCGTCGCCGAGCGCGGCGAAGCGGCCGTCGAGGCCGTGCGCGAGCTGACCGGTGGCCAGGGCGCGCACTGCGTCGTCGAGGCGGTCGGCACGGAGCAGTCCATGCGTACGGCCGTGAACATCACCCGCGACGGCGGCGCCATCGGCTTCGTCGGAGTGCCCCACGGCAGCGGTACGGGCCTCGACCTGGGCGTCATGTTCGACCGGAACATCGCCCTGCGCGGCGGAGTCGCCCCCGTGCGCGCGTACATCCCGGAGCTGCTGCCCGACGTCCTCGACGGGACCATCGACCCGTCGCCGGTCTTCGACATGACCATCGGCCTGGAGAGCGTGCCGGAGGGCTACAAGGCGATGGACGAGCGGACCGCGCTGAAGGTCCTCGTCACCAACTGACGCCGGGGCGGGACCCACGGGTTCACCGTCTGCCGTGGCCCTCCGGCGGCTCGCCACCGGAGGGCCAGCGGGCCCACCGGCCGATGGCCGGCGGCCTCACCACCGGATGGGCAGCGGCAGCGCCGTCAGCAGGCCCGACATCGCGACGACCACGCCCAGTGCCACGATCTCCGCGCGCGCGGGGGAGCAGGCGCTGAGCGGGTCCCTCGCGCGGCGCAGCCGCAGCCGCGCCCAGAGCGCGAGGACGGCGACGGCGGCCACGAGGAGGACCTTCGCGAGCAGGGTGCGCCCGTACGCCGTCGACGTCAGCTGGTCCACCATCGTGCCGGGCGGCATCCGGCGCAGCGCGCTCCAGACGCCCGTCGCGGTGATCGCCGCGAACAGGACGGCCGCCACGCGCGCGTAGAGGCCGAGCAGCGCGGCACCGGCGGCTGAACCCCCGGCTGCTCCCGGCCCGGTGGGATCGGCGGTGCCTGGACCGGTGGGCTCACCGGGCTCGGGCCCGGTAGTCATGGCGGTCCCCGGCCCGGTGGGATCGGTGGCCCCCGGCCCCGTGGTCATGGCGGTTCCCGGCCCCGTGGTCACGGCGGTTCCCGGCCCAGTGGTCACAGCCGTCCACGCCCTGGTGGGTTCGCCCTCCGCGGCCCGCCACCCGCGCAGCAGCCGCAGGACGTACAGCAGACCGCCCGCCCACAGCGCCGCGCACGTCACATGAACGAGCGTCAGAGCCGAGCCGACCGGCGCACCGGGCTCCGTCGCGGGATGCGCGCGCAGCGCCTCCGCCAGCACCACCGCGGCCAGCGGCCACACCTGGGCGGCCGGCCGGCGCGAGCGGGCGCAGATCCAGGCCGCAGCGAACGCGTTGACCTCCAGGAGCGCCAGTCTGCCGTCCCGGCTCTGGTACAGGCCGCCCACGTCCATGTCGGAGAGATGACGCGGCAGCAGATTGCCCGTCGCCACGACGGAGGCCAGCCCCAGCGCGACGATGAACCCGGCGGCGGCCGCGTACGTCGCCCAGCCGCGCGGCGGGTCCACCGGCGGCGCGCCGGGCACCCGGCGCGCGAGCCGGGCGGCGAAGAGTTCTCCCGCGGGGACGCAGAGCGCCGCGAACAGCACCGTCCGCAGCAGGGCGATGCCACCCGTGCCGGGCGCCGCGGCCTCTCCCGTGTCCGTGAGCGCGGTGCGCGGGCCGAGCAGCGGGATCAGGGCCGCGACGGTCACCAGGGCGAGCACGGCGACGGCCCGGCGGGTGGCCTGCCGCCGCGCCGCCGCGCTCGCGTGCGCCGCCTCGGCCGTCGGTCGTATCAACGTCACCCCACGATCCTCGCCAGCCGTCACAGATCCGGGCAAGTCACCGTAGCCCGTCCGGCGTTCGAGAACGAGCGTGCGAGGAAACGGGGCCTCACGGCGGCGTGCGAGAGCGCCCCGCGCGCTCGGATCACACCCAGCGCGCCGCGTCCGTCCCCCAAGGCCCCGGCGGGCGTGACCAGTCGGTGGGGCCGTCCGTGAAGGAGACCGGGGGCAGGGCGTGGCCGAGGCGGCCCATCCGGCTGTCCCGCTCGGACAGCCACGCGTCAGGGCGGTCGTACGGGGTCCCCGCCGCGGAGCCCGGCGCCGCCCCCGGCGTCTCCTCCCGCTCGATCCCGTCCGTCAGCCATGTCGCCGTCCGCGCCAGCGCCAGCCGTACGAGGCTCCCGCGGCCCCGCTCCGCCCGCTCGGTCAGCGCGCGCAGGACGGCCGCCGCCAGCAGATACCCGGTGCCGTGGTCGAGGGCCTGCGCGGGCAGCGCACCCGGCAGCTCCGTCGATCCCTCCGTCACGGAGATCCCGGTGGCCACCTGCACCAGGCTGTCGAAGCCCCGCCGCTCGCCCCAGGGCCCGTACGCGCCCCACGCCGACAACTGCGCCACGATCAGCCCGGGGCTGCGTTCGGCGAGCGCCTCGGGGGCGAGCCCGAAGCGGTCCAGGGCGCCGGGCCGGTACCCGGTGACCACGACGTCCGCGGCCGCCAGCAGTTCGTCGAATGTGTGCCGGTCGGCCGCCAGGTCCAGCACCGTCGAGCGCTTCCCGAAGCCCGTGTCCGCGTGCGCGTCCGGGTCCTCGGGCAGTCGCGGCGCGTCCACGCGCAGCACGTCGGCGCCAAGCAGGGCGAGCGTGCGGGTGGCGACCGGGCCCGCGATGACCCGGGTCAGGTCCAGGACGCGCACCCCGGCGGCGGGCAGCAGCGGGCCGCCGTCGAGCGGGGCGAGGGCACGCGCGCCCGCGGTGGCCGGCCGGCCACGCTCGATCAACGGCCGCCCTGCCACGGCGAGACCCTGCTCGTGCGCGGCCCACTCCTTCGCGGTGCGCAGCGCGACGGCGAGTCCACCGGCGGCGTACACCGTCTCCTCGACCTCCCGCGCGGACCGCCCGGCGAGCACACCGGCCACGTCCTCCACGGTCGCGTCGTCCGCCGCCCCCAGCGCCGCCAGCAGCCGCGCCCGGTGATGCGGATAGTTCGCGTGCGTCCGCACCCAGCCGTCCGCGGTCCGCCAGAACCGGGACAGCGGTGCGAAGGAGACAGGTGCGCGTCCGTCGATCCGCAGATGCCGCTCGCTGACGAACGCCGTGGCGACGGCGCCGTCGTCCACGATCACCCGCGGCAGCCGCGCGAGCCCAGCCCGCCGGGCCGCCAACTCCGCGGCCGCCAGCGCGCAGGCGCCCACACAGGCGCGCGCCAACTCGCGTACGGGCAGCCGGGCTTCCAGCGCACCCGCGCGCACCACGGTCGAAACCCCGGAGAGCAGCGCGGGGTCTCCGCCCAGCTCCTCCCACACAGCGGCCATCGGTGAATGCGTCATACCGGCACTATGCAGCGTGGACGCGATCAACATACGAGGCGGCCGGCGACGGCGTGGCCCCGGCCGCCGCGAGCGACGGCCGGGGCCACGAGAGTTCGGCCGGGGTTACTTGACCGCCCGCAGGGCGTTGACGATGCCGAATCCGTAGAAGCCGTTCACGTGCTTGCCGCCCACGCAGGTCGCGTCGACGACGCCGTCGCCGTTCCCGTCGTACGGGGCGGTCGGGCAACCCGGGTTGTCCGCCTGGGCCTTGAGGAGGACGTGGAGCTGAGCCGGCGTCGCCCAGGGGTACTTGGACTTCAGCAGCGCGGCCACGCCGGCGACGTGCGGCGTCGCCATCGAGGTGCCCTGGAGGTAGCCGTACTGGTTGTTCGGCAGCGTGGAGAGGATGCGGCCGTTCTGCGACGGAGTGTCCGGGATCTGGTACCGGTCACCGCCGGGCGCCGCGACGTCGATGACGCCGTCGCCGTAGCTGGAGAAGTACGACTTGGCTCCCTTGACGCCGGTCGAGGCGACCGTGACGACACCGGGCAACTGGGTGGGAATGTCGAAGCACTTGTGCGGGTCGACCGTCCGCGTCGTGGCGGTCGAGTCGTCGGGGCTGGAGGCGTCGGTCAGCGCGTCCGCGTCGAGGTCGTCGTTGGAGTTGCCCGCCGCGGCGACGTTGAGGGTGCCCTTCTTCTGGGCGTACAGCTGGGCCCGGTTGACGGCGTCGACGATGGCCTTCTGGTCGGGGTCGTCGAGGCAGTTGTAGAGCCACGGGTCCACGTAGTAGCTGTTGTTGGTGATCTCGACGCCGTGGTCGGCGGCGAACACGAAGGCGCACACGACGCTCTCCGGGAAGAAGAGCTGCGTGGAGTCGGGCTCGGCCACGGTGATGCCCGACACCTTCACACCGGGCGCGACCCCCGCGACGCCGACGCCGTTGCGGGCCGCCGCGATCTCCCCCGCGACATGCGTGCCGTGGTAGTGGTCGGCGTCCACCGGGCGCCAGGCGCCGTACGTCGTGTCCGGCTTGCCGCCCACACAGTTCGCGGACTGCGAGGCGGAGAAGTTCGGCGCGATGTCCGGGTGCGTGTCGTCGACGCCGACGTCGATCACGGCGACGGTCACCTTCTTGCTGCCCGGGTTGATCGCGGCCGCCTTGTCGGCGCCTATCGCGCGCAGATCCCACTGGTCGGCCTCGAGAGGCTCCTCGCCCGCGCCGGCGGTCTTCGCGACCTTGGCGGCCTCGGCGGCCGACAGCACCTGCGCCGCGCCCTCGTCCGTCGTCCCCGCGGGGGCCAGCGGCGATGTCCGCGTGGCGCCGGCCGACTGCACCCCGCGTACCGTCCGCATCTGCCGGCCGAAGTCCGGGTTCGCGGAGTGGACGACGATCACGCCGATCTGCTCGTACGCGATGACGACGCTGCCGCCGGCCGCGCCGATCGCCTTCTTCACCGACTCGATCGTGCGGTGGTCCGTCGTCGTGTTGACCACGTACGAGAGGTTCGGTCCGTCCGCGGTCGTCGCGGCGGGCGCGGTGAGAGGTGCGGCCGACGCGACACCCGGCAGGAAGCCGAGCGAGGCGGTGAGCGACAGAACGACCGGCACGGCGAGGGCGAGACGGCGTCTGGAACGCAGATGAGCCATGGGATCTCCACATCATCCGGAAAACGGAGCTGCCCGAACACGGATGGTGCTCGGGCAGGTACATGACGGATTCGTGCAGGCCGAAGCTATCCTCCCGCCGACCGGGCCAGCAATGGCTTGTGGCGACGACTTCCGAAAGAAGTCCGGGGAGTTGAACCGGCCCACGCGTGGCGCCGTGACCTTGAGCAGGGAGCCCGTGGACGATCGAGCCCCCTGCTCTGATCACGCAACGGATTTCCCCCGTCGCACTCCGTTGCGTGATCTACGTCACTGTGAGGTCGAAACCGCATGTCCGTAGCCGAACCGCCCCCGTCCGCGAGCCCCGACTCGCCCCCGCCCACCGTCGTAACCGCACCCGCAACGCGAGGAGACACCGTGGCCACCGACGCACCGCCACCCGCGAAAACCGGAGCACCGCTCCCCACCACCGAGGCGTTCATCGAGATGCAGGAGAGCGCCGAATTCGGTGAACTCCGCAGCTCCCACCGCTCCTTCGCCTTTCCGCTGACCGTCGGATTCATCCTCTGGTACCTGCTGTACGTGCTGCTCTCGAACTACGCGGGCGACTTCATGGGCACCAAGCTGTTCGGCAACATCAACGTCGCCCTGGTGCTCGGTCTCGCCCAGTTCCTCACCACGTTCCTCATCGCCTGGTGGTACTCGCGGCACGCCGCATCCCAGCTCGACCCCAAGGCCGCGGCCATCAAGTCCCGGATGGAGGGCGGCGCATGAGCTCCGTACAGACGACCGCGCACACGACGCTGCTGGCCGCGGGCGAGGCGAGCGAGCACCGGCCGCTGATCATCACCCTGTTCGCGGTGTTCGTCGCCGCGACCCTCGTCATCACCGTCTGGGCCGGCCGCCAGACCAAGGACGCCGCCGACTTCTACGCGGGCGGCCGCCAGTTCACCGGCTTCCAGAACGGCCTCGCGGTCTCCGGCGACTACATGTCCGCCGCGTCCTTCCTCGGCATCGCCGGCGCCATCGCCCTCTTCGGCTACGACGGCTTCCTCTACTCCATCGGCTTCCTGGTCGCCTGGCTGGTGGCCCTGCTCCTGGTCGCCGAGCCGCTGCGCAACTCCGGCCGCTACACGATGGGCGACGTCCTCGCCTACCGCATGCGCCAGCGCCCGGTCCGGACGGCCGCCGGCACCTCCACCATCGTCGTGTCGATCTTCTACCTGCTGGCCCAGATGGCGGGCGCGGGCGTCCTCGTCTCGCTGCTTCTCGGCATCACCAGCGACGGCGGCAAGATCGGCATCGTCGCGCTCGTCGGCGTCCTGATGATCGTGTACGTCACCATCGGCGGCATGAAGGGCACCACCTGGGTGCAGATGGTCAAGGCGGTCCTGCTGATCGTCGGCGCCCTGCTCCTCACCTTCCTGGTGCTGCTGAAGTTCAACTTCAACATCTCCGACCTGCTCGGCAAGGCGGCCGAGAACAGCGGCAAGGGCTCCCCCTTCCTGGAACCCGGCCTCAAGTACGGCGCCACCTCCACCACCAAGCTGGACTTCATCTCCCTCGGCATGGCGCTGGTCCTCGGAACCGCGGGCCTGCCGCACATCCTGATCCGCTTCTACACCGTGCCCACGGCCAAGACCGCGCGGAAGTCCGTCAACTGGGCGATCGGCCTCATCGGCGCCTTCTACCTGATGACCCTCGCCCTCGGCTTCGGCGCCGCCGCGCTGATCAAGCCGGACGAGATCATCGCCTCCAACAAGGCGGGCAACACGGCGGCACCCCTGCTCGCCCTGCACCTCGGCGGCGTCGACTCCAGCTGGGGCGCGATCCTGCTCGCCACCATCTCCGCCGTCGCCTTCGCCACGATCCTCGCGGTCGTCGCGGGACTGACGCTCGCCTCGTCCTCGTCGTTCGCGCACGACATCTACGCGAACGTCATCAAGAAGGGACAGGCGTCGGAGAAACAGGAGATGAGGGCCGCCCGGTACGCGACGGTCGGCATCGGCGCCGTGTCGATCCTGCTCGGTGCCCTCGCCCGTGACCTCAACGTCGCCGGTCTCGTCGCGCTCGCCTTCGCGGTCGCCGCCTCCGCCAACCTGCCGACGATCCTCTACAGCCTGTTCTGGAAGAAATTCACCACCCAGGGCGCGCTCTGGTCGATCTACGGCGGTCTCGTCACCGCGGTCGGCCTGGTCCTGTTCTCCCCGGTGGTCTCGGGCAAGCCCACCTCGATGTTCCCCGACGTCGACTTCCACTGGTTCCCGCTGGAGAACCCGGGCCTCATCTCCATCCCGGTCGGCTTCCTGCTGGGCTGGCTGGGCACCTTCCTGTCCAAGGAGGAGCCGGACGCCGGCAAGTACGCCGAGCTGGAGGTCCGCTCCCTCACGGGCACCGGAGCACACTGAGGCACCGGCACAGCGCGGGCCCGTCGCAGGCACCGGTGGATCACCACTGGTAGGTCCCTACGACGGGCCCGCGCCGCGTCTCGTGGGATCAGGCAGCTGTCGTCGTCAGTCCCGTCACGTAGGCTCACAGGTGTCCGGAAAATATGATCGGCAACGAGGGAGGGGGCCCACGTGCTCATCGACACCTACGGTCGAATCGCCACCGACCTGCGCGTCTCGCTGACGGATCGGTGCAACCTCCGCTGCACGTACTGCATGCCCGAGGAGGGCCTGCAGTGGCTGGCCAAGCCCGACCTGCTCACGGACGACGAGATCGTCCGCCTGATAGAGATCGCGGTCACCCGCCTCGGCGTCGAGGAGGTCCGCTTCACCGGCGGTGAGCCCCTGCTGCGCCCCGGCCTCGTCGGCATCGTCGAGCGCGTCGCGGCTCTCGCCCCCCGCCCCCAGATGTCCCTCACGACCAACGGCATCGGCCTCAAGCGCACCGCGGCCGCCCTGAAGGCCGCGGGCCTGGACCGGGTGAACGTCTCGCTGGACACCCTGCGCCCCGACGTCTTCAAGACCCTCACCCGCCGTGACCGCCACAAGGACGTCATCGAAGGTCTCGAAGCCGCCCGTGACGCCGGCCTGACCCCCGTCAAGGTCAACTCGGTCCTGATGCCGGGCCTGAACGCCGACGAAGCCCCGGACCTGCTGGCCTGGGCCGTGCGGCACGACTACGAACTCCGCTTCATCGAGCAGATGCCCCTGGACGCCCAGCACGGCTGGAAGCGCGACGGCATGGTCACCGCCGGAGACATCCTGGCCTCGCTGCGCACCCGCTTCGAGCTCACCGAGGAAGGCGCCGACGAGCGGGGTTCCGCACCCGCCGAGCGCTGGATCGTCGACGGCGGCCCGCAGCGCGTCGGCGTGATCGCCTCGGTAACCCGCCCGTTCTGCTCGGCCTGCGACCGCACCCGCCTCACCGCCGACGGCCAGGTGCGCACCTGCCTCTTCGCGACCGAGGAGACCGATCTGCGGGCCGCACTGCGCTCGGGCGCGCCGGACGAGGAGATCGCCCGCATATGGCGCGTCGCGATGTGGGGCAAGAAGGCGGGGGCGGGCCTGGACGACCCGTCGTTCGTCCAGCCCGACCGCCCGATGTCGGCGATCGGCGGCTGACGAGGTCCGCCGGCTATCCCTCTCCGCGCTCCACAGGCCGGGAAGGGTCCACCGGCCCGGCGGCCTCCCACTCGTCGAGCCTCACGACGTCCTTGAGGAACCCGCGCATGCCGAGGAAGTTCGACAGGTGCTCGCGATGCTCCTCGCACGCGAGCCAGGTCTTCCGGCGCTCGGGCGTGTGCAGCTTCGGGTTGTTCCAGGCGAGCACCCACACGGCATCCGCACGGCAGGCCTTGGCCGAGCAGACGGGGGAGGCGGGATCGGAGCCGGGGGCGTTCAGGTTCACTCTGCCGACCCTAGCCGAGGCCTCACATCACGCGTTCGACGCGGTCGGCCGGTGGTCGTGGACGAGGCTCCAAGCGCACCCCGACAGCACATAAAGGCGACGCCGAGCAGCCACGGGGGGAGCTGCCCGGCGTCGGTCCGTCGCTCCGACGGGGGATGCGGAGCGCGTACGAAGTATGTCACGGGTAACCCGCCGCCCGGCACCGGAACAACATGATTGATCTGAGCTTTTCTTGAGCTTGGTGCACGGCGATATTCCGTTTTCGGAGAATCCTCCGACATCGGTTCGGGACTGATTCGGCCATCGCCCGGAGCGCGTTCGGGGGCCGCCCGACCCCGGTCCGGCTCAGCTCTGGTCGTGCGGCTCGGACCGCGGCGGAGCCCCGGGATCGGCCGTGGCGTCCTGGGGAACCGACTCCCCGGAGTCGTCCGTCCGAGGCGGCGTGATCATCGGACGCGATGGCGCGTTGACGAACGTCGAGGGGAGCGAAGGCGTGTTCTCGCGGCCCGCGTTGGCGATGACCACGGCGATGTACGGCAGGACAAGCCCGAGGACCAGAGCGACGATCGCAACATGGCGTTCGACGTTCCACAGAGTGGCCGCCAGGATCACGGACACCGTACGGACGGACATGGAGATGACATAGCGGCGCTGCCGGCCGCGGACGTCGTCGTCCAGACTCTGCCTGGCTCCGGTGATCCGGAAGACCTGGACGTCGCTGTGCTTCCTGATCACGCTCCACCACCCGCCTGCGCCGGACGCTCCCCGGTCCGTACCCGGTACGAACCCGTCGAGGAAGCGGGCCCGGACTCCTCCACGGTACGCCGCGCCTGCGTCGCATTCGAGACCGGGGCATGTCCTGACGGGGTGGACATGGTGCGTCGTAGCGCGTATGGCTCCGCCCGACATGCGCCGTATGGCGGACAGCAAGAAACTGACGGTACTGCTCACGGGGAGCGGGTACTAGGAGGCAGACATGGGCTGGTTGTGGGCGATCATCGTCGGGTTCGTGCTGGGCCTGATCGCCAAGGCGATCATTCCTGGCAAGCAGCACAGCCCACTCTGGCTGACCACCATCTTCGGCATCCTCGGAGCGATCGTGGGCAACGCGATCGCCCGGGGCATAGGAATCGCCGAGACCAAAGGCATCGACTGGGGCCGGCACGCGCTGCAGCTGGCCGCCGCGATCGTCCTCGTCTTCCTCGGCGACATGCTCTACATGGCCATACGGGGCGACAAGGCGAAGGCCTGAGACCACCGCCCGGCCGCCCTGGGAGCCGACAGGACGCACGGCGGTACGACGAAGGGGGCGGCCCCGTCAGGGAGCCGCCCCCTCCGTATGCGCGGAAGCCTCAGGCGCCCGTGACCTCGACCGCGGCCAGGCTCTTCTTGCCCCGGCGCAGCACCAGCCAGCGGCCGTGCAACAGGTCCTCCTCGGCGGGGACCGCGTCCTCGGCGGACACCTTCACGTTGTTCACGTACGCCCCGCCCTCCTTGACCGTGCGGCGCGCGGCGGACTTGCTGGCCACCAGGCCGACCTCCGCGAAGAGGTCCACGACGAGACCCGCCTCGGCGACCTGGATGTGCGGCACCTCGGACAGGGCCGCGCTCAGCGTCCGCTCGTCGAGCCCGGTCAGCTCGCCCTGCCCGAAGAGGGCCTTGGACGCGTCGATCACGGCGGCCGTCTGGTCGGCGCCGTGCACCAGCGTCGTCAGCTCCTCGGCCAGCGCGCGCTGGGCGGCGCGGGCCTGGGGGCGCTCCTCGGTCTGCCTCTCCAGCTCCTCCAGCTCCCCGGGAGACCTGAAGGACAGGATCCGCATGTACGTCGAGACGTCACGGTCGTCCACGTTCAGCCAGAACTGGTAGAAGGCGTACGGCGTCGTCATCTCGGGGTCGAGCCAGATGGCGCCGCCCTCGGTCTTGCCGAACTTGGTGCCGTCCGCCTTGACCATCAGCGGCGTCGCCAGCGCGTGCACATGAGCCCCGGGCTCCAGACGGTGGATCAGATCCAGGCCCGCCGTGAGGTTGCCCCACTGGTCGCTGCCGCCCTGCTGCAACGAACAGCCGTAGCGTCGGTACAGCTCCAGGAAGTCCATGCCCTGCAGCAGCTGGTAGCTGAACTCCGTGTAGCTGATGCCCTCCTCGGACTCCAGACGCCGGGCCACCGAGTCCTTCGTCAGCATCTTGTTGACGCGGAAGTGCTTGCCGATGTCCCGCAGGAACTCGATGGCCGAAAGACCGGCCGTCCAGTCGAGGTTGTTCACCATGACCGCGGCGTTCTCGCCCTCGAAGGACAGGAACGGCTCGATCTGCGAGCGCAGCCGCGTCACCCAGTTCGCGACCGTCTCCGGGTCGTTCAGCGTGCGCTCGGCCGTCGGGCGCGGGTCACCGATCTGGCCCGTCGCCCCGCCGACCAGGGCCAGCGGCCGCAGCCCCGCCTGCTGGAGGCGACGCATGGTGAGCACCTGCACCAGGTGACCGACGTGGAGGCTGGCCGCGGTCGGGTCGAAGCCGCAATAGAACGTAACGGGACCGTCCGCGAGCGCCTTGCGCAAAGCATCTTCGTCAGTGGACAGGGAGAACAGTCCCCGCCACTTCAGCTCGTCGACGATGTCCGTCACGGTTCTCGTATCTCCTTGAGTGGTCTCGTGAATCAGGTATGAGGTTATACGCCCTGGCTGACAGAGCTCATATTGAAGTCCGGCACCCGCAGCGCGGGCATCGCGGCCCTGGTGAACCAGTCGCTCCACTCCCTGGGCAGCGTCTTCTCCGTCCGCCCCGCCTCCACGGCCCGTCCCAGCAGGCCCACCGGCGACTCGTTGAACCGGAAGTTGTTCACCTCGCCCACGACCTGGCCGTTCTCGACGAGGTACACGCCGTCCCGGGTGAGCCCGGTCAGCAGCAGCGTCGCCGGGTCGACCTCGCGGATGTACCAGAGGCAGGTCAGCAGCAGACCGCGCTCGGTGGCGGCGACCATCTCCTCCAGCGAGCGGTCCTCGCCGCCGTCGAGGACGAGGTTCCCGATCGTCGGCGTGACCGGCAGCCCGGTCAGCTCGGCGCTGTGCCGGGTGGTGGACAGATGCCGCAGCTCGCCCTCGTGGATCCAGTCGGTGGCCTTCAGCGGCAACCCGTTGTCGAACACGGAGGCGTCGTCGCCCGAGGAGTGCGTGAGGACGAAGGGAGCGGACTCCAGGCCCGGCTCGTTCGGATCGCTGCGGAGTGTCAGCGGCAGCTCGGTGAGCCGCTCGCCGATCCGGGTGCCGCCCCCGGGCTTGCTGAAGACGGTCCGGCCCTCGGCCGCGTCCCGGGCGGCGGCCGACCACATCTGGTAGATCAGCAGGTCCGCGACGGCGGTCGGCGGCAGCAGCGTCTCGTAGCGCCCGGCGGGCAGGGCGATGCGCCGCTCCGCCCAGCCCAGCCGTACGGCCAGTTCCGCGTCCAGCGCCGCCGGGTCGACGTCCTTGAAGTCCCGCGTCGAGCGTCCCGCCCACGCCGAACGCGTACGGTCCGGGGACTTGGCGTTGAGCTCCAGCGTGCCGTTCGGCTGGTCGTGCCGCAGCCGCAGCCCCGTCGACGTACCGAGATAGCTGGAGACGAGCTCGTGATTGGCGAAGCCGTACAGCTCGCGGCCACCGGCACGCGCGCGTGCGAACGACTCGCCGAGCGCCGGAGCGAAGTCGGCGAAGACGGAGGACGAGGTCTCGGCGGGCGCGTCCGTGAAGTCGGGGGACTCCGGCACGCCCGTGACCAGCGGCCGGCCGTCCTCGGCCGGACCGGCACCCCGCGCCGCGGCCTCGGCCGCCCGCACCAGGGGCTCCAGCTCGTCGGCGGTCACGGCCGAGCGCGAGACCACACCGGACGCCGTGCCCTCCCGGCCGTCGACGGTGGCGATCACGGTGAGCGTGCGCCCGCGCGTGACCCCGTTCGTCGTGAGCGCGTTGCCCGCCCAGCGCAGGTTGGCGGTGGACTCCTCGTCGGCGATCACCACACAGCCGTCGGCGCGGGACAGTTCGAGGGCGCGCTCGACGACCTCGTGGGGCTTGTTCTGCTGGCTGGAGCGAGCGCTCATCGACCGGCCTCCTGCGTGGTGTTGAGGATGTTGACACCCTTGAAGAGGGCGGACGGGCAGCCGTGCGACACCGCGGCGACCTGGCCCGGCTGAGCCTTGCCGCAGTTGAAGGCACCGCCGAGGACATACGTCTGCGGGCCGCCCACCGCGGCCATCGAACCCCAGAAGTCGGTGGTCGTGGCCTGGTACGCGACATCGCGCAGCTGACCCGTGATCCGGCCGTTCTCGATCTTGAAGAAGCGCTGACCGGTGAACTGGAAGTTGTAGCGCTGCATGTCGATGGACCAGGACCGGTCGCCGACGACGTAGATGCCGCGGTCGACGCCCCCGATCAGATCCTCGGTGGCCAGCCCGCCGGGGTCCGGCTGGAGGGACACGTTGGCCATGCGCTGCACGGGCACATGACCGGGGGAGTCGGCGTAGGCGCATCCGTTGGAACGGTCGAAGCCGGTCAGCCTCGCGATCCGCCGGTCCAGCTGGTAGCCGACGAGCGTGCCGTCCTTCACGAGGTCCCAGGACTGGCCCGCGACACCCTCGTCGTCGTACCCGATGGTGGCGAGGCCGTGCTCGGCGGTGCGGTCACCGGTCACGTTCATCAGCTCGGAGCCGTACCGGAGCTTGCCGAGCTGGTCGAAGGTGGCGAAGGACGTCCCGGCGTACGCGGCCTCGTAGCCCAGAGCGCGGTCCAGTTCGGTGGCGTGCCCGATGGACTCGTGGATGGTCAGCCACAGGTTGGACGGGTCGACGACGAGGTCGTACAGCCCCGCCTCGACGCTCGGCGCCCGCATCTTCTCCGCGAGCAGCACCGGAATCTGCTCCAGCTCGGAGTCCCAGTCCCAGCCGGTGCCCCGCAGGTACTCCCAGCCGCGCCCGACCGGCGGCGCGATCGTCCGCATCGAGTCGAACTCGCCGCTGGACTCGTCGACGGCGACCGCGGTGAGCTGCGGGTGCAGCCGCACCCGCTGCTGCGTGGTCACGGTCCCGGCGGTGTCGGCGTAGAACTTGTTCTCGTGCACGGTCAGCAGCGAGGCGTCGACATGGTTGACGCCGTCGGCCGCCAGCAGCCGGGCGCTCCAGTCCGCCAGCAGCTCCGCCTTCTCCTCGGCCGGCACGGAGAAGGGATCGATCTCGTACGAGGAGATCCACGTCTTCTCGGCGTGCACCGGCTCCTGAGCCAGCTCCACCCGCTCGTCGGAACCCGCCGCCTTGATCACCTGGGCCGACAGCTTCGCCATCGCCACGGCCTGCGAGGCGACCTTCGCGGCCGCGTCCATCGTCAGATCCACACCCGACGCGAACCCCCAGGTCCCGCCGTGCACCACCCGCACCGCGTACCCCAGGTCCGTGGTGTCCGACGACCCGGCCGGTTTGGCGTCGCGCAGCCGCCAGGACGCGCTGCGCACCCGTTCGAACCGGAAGTCCGCGTGATCGGCGCCCAGCGCCCGCGCCCGCGCGAGCGCGGCGTCGGCGAGTGCGCGCAGCGGTAGCGCCGTGAACGCTTCGTCGATGGAATGAGGCACCGAGGTCTCCCTGCTGTTGTGGCCCGTCGGGTCCGATCATGTCGCGCGGGCGGGCCCGGCGGCCACGCCTTTGCCGTAGCCGGCGCGTCTTTCGGCCGTGCCGCCTCGGCTTTCCGGCCGTACAGCCTCGGCTTTCTGTAGGGATCCGACAGCAGGCACCCGAACCCACTGTCGGTGCCCGATTCTCTGAGAGGCCGAGCGGACCGATAGGTTTTCGAGGAAGGCGCCTGTATTGCAGGGGTTTCAGTCCGCTAACGAAAGGGTGATCCGTTGAGCCGCTCGGTTCTCGTCACCGGAGGCAACCGGGGCATCGGCCTCGCCATCGCCCGCGCATTCGCCGACGCAGGCGACAAGGTCGCGATCACGTACCGGTCCGGTGAGCCGCCGGCCGGCTTCCTGGCGGTCAAGTGCGACATCACCGACACCGAGCAGGTGGAGCAGGCCTACAAGGAGATCGAGGCCGAGCACGGCCCGGTCGAGGTCCTGGTCGCCAACGCCGGCGTCACCAAGGACCAGCTCCTGATGCGTATGTCCGAGGAGGACTTCACCTCGGTCATCGACACGAACCTCACCGGCGCCTTCCGCGTCGTCAAGCGCGCCAACCGTGGCATGCTGCGGGCCAAGAAGGGCCGCGTAGTCCTGATCTCGTCGGTCGTCGGGCTGCTCGGCTCGGCGGGCCAGGCGAACTACGCCGCGTCCAAGGCCGCCCTGGTCGGCTTCGCGCGCTCGCTCGCCCGGGAGCTCGGCTCGCGCAACCTCACCTTCAACGTCGTCGCGCCCGGCTTCGTCGACACCGACATGACGCAGGCGCTCACCGACGAGCAGCGCGCGAACATCGTGTCGCAGGTGCCGCTGGGCCGTTACGCGCAGCCCGAGGAGATCGCCGCGACGGTGCGGTTCCTCGCCTCGGACGACGCCTCGTACATCACTGGAGCCGTCATCCCGGTTGACGGCGGACTGGGAATGGGTCACTGATCACCATGAGCGGAATTCTCGAGGGCAAGCGCGTCCTGATCACCGGTGTGCTGATGGAGTCCTCCATCGCCTTCCACACCGCCAAGCTGGCCCAGGAGCAGGGCGCCGAGATCATCCTGACCGCGTTCCCGCGGCCCACGCTGACCGAGCGCATCGCCAGGAAGCTCCCGAAGCCCACCAAGGTCATCGAGCTCGACGTCACCAACGACGAGCACCTCGGCCGCCTCGCCGACATCGTCGGCGAGGAGCTGGGCGGCCTCGACGGCGTCGTGCACTCCATCGGCTTCGCGCCGCAGGACGCCCTCGGCGGCAACTTCCTCAACACGCCGTTCGAGTCGGTCGCCACGGCCATGCACGTCTCCGCCTTCTCCCTGAAGTCGCTGACCATGGCCTGCCTGCCGCTGATGCAGAGCGGCGGCTCCGTCGTCGGCCTCACCTTCGACGCGCAGTACGCGTGGCCGCAGTACGACTGGATGGGCCCGGCCAAGGCCGCCCTGGAGGCCACCAGCCGCTACATGGCGCGCGACCTGGGCAAGCAGAACATCCGCTGCAACCTCATCTCGGCGGGCCCGATCGGCTCCATGGCCGCCAAGTCCATCCCGGGCTTCGGCGAGCTCGCCTCGGTGTGGGACACCCGCGCGCCCCTGGAGTGGGACCTCAAGGACCCGGAGCCGGCCGGCAAGGGCGTCGTCGCTCTGCTGAGCGACTGGTTCCCGAAGACCACGGGCGAGATCATCCACGTGGACGGCGGTCTGCACGCCATCGGCGCGTAAACGCTTACGCCCGGTTCCGACGCCCCGTTTCCCGCAGTGCGCGGGGAGCGGGGCGTCGCCCGTTCGGCCCAGTCGGCCGGGCGGCCCGGACCCCGTGGCCCGCAGGCTGGGAGAACGCACCGCCCCGCAGCCGTACGGCCGAGGAGGTCCCCTTGTGCGCCTGTCCCGCCGCTTTGCCCCGGTGTTCGCCGCTGTCGCCCTGGTGATGGCCGTGCCGTACGACGCGATGCCCCATCCGCGCGTGGGGGGCGCGAACGTGAACGCGGGGACACGGAGACCCGCCGCACCCCAGCCGTTCGGCGCCGCGTGCCGCACCGTCGTCACCGGTTCGCATGTCGTCGCGTACTGCCACAACCCCTATGTGGCCACCGACCGCGTCCGTCTGCACATCGAGTGCGCCCGCTGGTGGGACATCGACACGGACAGCGCCCCGGTCGACGTCGGGCCCGCGACGACGGTCCGGCTGACCGGCCGCTGCTGGAAGGAGATCCGCGCGGTCTGGATCACCCACGGGGAGTGATGGCGTACGGCCGCGGGCGGCAGCCGGTGCCACCCGCGCGGACCGGCGGCCGGACAAGGCGCCCGGCCGCCGCGGGGTCCGGAGAAGGCACGCGGCGGCCCCGGGGTCCGGTCGGCGACCGACGGCGGCGGTCACCCGGCTGCCGCGGTCTGCAGCCGGAGCCGATCCCCCGACGCGGCCCCCTGCGGCCGCGGATCGGCAGCCGGCGCCGATCCCCCGACGCCGCACCCCGCCCCGACCCCCTACGCCTGCCCCTGCCCCTGTCCCTCTCCCTGTCCCTGACCGCCCGGCCGTCCGGGCCGGCACTGGAACGGATAGCTCGCGGCCTCCGTGGCCGCGGCCTCCGCGTCACCCGTCCGGATCGCGTCGACGAGCCGGGCGTGGTCCATGTACGTCTCCGGCGTCAGCTCCTTGCCGACGTCCTCGCGCAGCCAGTCGCGCAGCACCTCGCCCAGATCCGCGTACATCGCCGTCATGACGTCGTTGCGGGACGCGGCCACCACCGCCATGTGGAAGGTCGCGTCGGCGGCCACGAAGGCCTCCGCGTCGCCCGACTCCCAGGCCTCCTCCCGGCGTACGAGGAGGGCGTCCAACTGCTTGAGATCGCGCTCGGTGCGCCGCTCGGCGGCCAGCCTGGCGGCGCTCGACTCCAGCGTGGAACGCAGTTCGGCGATGTGCCGGGGGTCGGCGTCCGCGAACCTGCGGTGCATCACGCCGGCCAGCTCGCTGGTCGCCACGACATACGTGCCGGAGCCCTGCCGGATGTCCAGCAGCCCGTTGTGGGCGAGCGCCCGGACGGCCTCGCGCACCGTGTTGCGGGCGACGCCGAGCTGGTCGACGAGCTCCGGCTCGGTGGGGATACGCGAGCCCACCGGCCACTCGCCCGAGGTGATCTGGTTCCGCAGCTCGGCGATGACCTGCTCGGACAGGGCCGAACGGCGGGGATGGCTCAGCGGCATGACGGTCCTTCGTACGGGCCCGGGTGTGATCGTTCGCGCGGGGCCGGAGGCTCCGGAGATTAACGCAGCGGGATTGGACACCCAATCATCCCATGATTCTATGATGGGCAGCATGGCCCCCGAGGAATCCCGGACGACGACGTCCCCAGCGATACACCGCTCCACCCAGAGCGCGGCACCCCGAACGCCCGCCACGCACGCGTGGACGACGCGCCTCGTGGTCGTCGGCATCGTCCTCACCGCGCTCAACCTGCGCCCGGCCATCACCAGCCTCGGCGCCCTCCTCGAAGAGGTGCGCGACGGGCTCGGCATGAGCGGCAGCGTCGCCGGGCTGCTCACCTCCGTACCGCCCCTCTGCTTCGCCGTCTTCGGTGTGATGGCCCCCCGGCTGGCCCGCCGCTTCGGGCCCGCCGTCGTCGTCTGCGCGGGCATGGTCGCCATCACCACGGGCCTGGCCCTGCGCCCGTACATCGGGGGCACTGCCGGCTTCCTGGCCGCCAGCGCGCTCGCGCTCATGGGCATCGCCGTGAGCAACGTCCTGATGCCCGTGATCGTCAAGCGCTGGTTCCCCGACAAGGTCGGCTCCATGACGGGGCTGTACTCGATGGCCCTCGCGCTCGGCACCTCGGCCGCGGCCGCGGTGACCGTCCCCATGACCGGCGCCCTGGGCGGCAACTGGCGGTCCGGGCTCGTGGTGTGGGCGGGACTCGCCGCGGCGGCCGTCCTCCCGTGGATTCTGCTGGTACGCGCGCGGGGCGCCGCCTCCTCCACCGGTGACCGTGAACCCACCCCGGCCGACACGGCCCGGCACGAGCCCGACGGACTGCGCATCACCCGCAGCCGTACGGCCTGGGCGCTCGCCGTCTTCTTCGGCCTCCAGGCCACCGCCGCCTACATCACGATGGGCTGGATGGCGCAGATCTTCCGCGACGCGGGTGTCGCAGCCGGCACCTCCGGACTGCTCCTCGCCGTCACCATGGTGATGGGCGTGCCGCTGGCCTTCGTCATCCCGCGCCTCGCCACCCGCCTGCCCCACCAGGGGCCCATCGTGGTCGCCCTCGGCCTCTGCGGACTCGCCGGATACGCGGGCCTCTACTTGGCCCCGGCGGCGGGTGCGTGGGCCTGGGCCCTGCTGCTCGGCGTCTCCAACTGCGCCTTTCCGCTGGCCCTCACCATGGTCGGCATGCGGGCCCGCACGGGCGCCGGTGTCGCCAAGCTGTCGGCGTTCGCCCAGAGCACCGGCTATCTGCTCTCCATCCCGGGCCCGCTGCTGGTGGGTGTGCTCTACCAGCACAGCGGCGGCTGGGGCCTGCCGCTCGCGATGATGGCCGGGCTGATGGTCCCGCAGATCGGCGTCGGCATCCTGGCGGGCCGCAACCGCACGGTGGAGGACGAGGCGGCCGGCTGACCCCGCCGCCGGGCGGGGAGACCTGCCCCGGCGGCGGCGCGGCGGACGACGGGTGCGACACTGGCCGCATGCCTGTGCTCGACCCGAACCCCCAGAACGGCCAGAAGAAGCTGCTGCTCGTGCTCGGCGCGATGCTGGCCATCACGGTGATCATCGGCATCATCGCGTCCATCGCGTCACCAGGGTGAACGGCTGATCACCGCGGCCGTGGGCGTGCTGCCGATCGCCGCCGCACCCGTGCCGCGGAGCCCCGCTCACCCCTCCAGGACGCGCCGCCCCCGACGGCGACCCGCCTCCGGGCCCGAGGGTAGGGCTAACCCCCCGTCCCCTAGGGGGTGAGTGTCAGGGTCAAGTGGGTGGATCACCGGATGGGTTGAGGGCCGCGGAGTCCGTAGCTTCGAGTTGTGACCGCGAGACGCGGTCCAGGGACCACTCGAAGACTCACGGAGGCGGCATGTCGGCCCATACGCACACCCGGCCCCACCCGGTGACCACGGGCCGCGTGGACATCCGACTGCCCTGGTGGGCCCTCGCCCTGCCCACGCTCGCCTTCATCACCCTGCTGCTCATGATCCTCAACCCGGCGGACGCGCACGCCGCGGGCAGTGACCCGGCGATCACCCACCTGTTCGAGCGCGTCCAGCAAACGCTGCAGCACACCACCTCGTGAGCCTCCGCGCGGGTCCGGCCCTCAGCCGCACCCCCAGGTACCCCTGAGCCACCGGGCCTGTCCCGCCCCGGTCACGCACCCAGGCACTCCTTTGCCCCACCGCTCACCCGCACAGGCCTCACCACGGCAACCCGTGCCACCAGGGCAGACCGCGCCGATGCCACCGCGCCATCGCGCAAGGACGGACGCCACCGCGCCTCCCGAGACACCGCTTCACCCCCCGAGGGGTACGCCATCACCCCTGACGGGGCAGGGCGTCACCCCCGCCGAGGGACCGCATCAACTCCCTGCGCCCCATGAAATGTTTCGTGCGAAGCTGGGACGCATGAGCGTCGCAGAACCCCGCAGGATTGTCCTCTTCCGGCATGCGAAAGCCGACTGGCCGCAGATGTCCGACCATGAGCGGCCGCTCTCCGACCGGGGCCGCATGGACGCGGCCATCGCCGGACGCAGGCTGGCCGACACCGGCATCCCCTTCGACCTGGCCCTCTGCTCCACCGCGATCCGGACCCGCGAGACGTGGAAGCACGCTGTCCAGGAGCTCCCGCATCGGCCGAAAACGGTCTATGAGGAGCGGCTCTACGAAGCCTCGCCCGGCGAGCTGATCGCCGTGCTCAACGAGACTCCGGACGACGCGGAGAACGTGATCCTGATCGGTCACAACCCCGGCGTACACGGCCTCGCCGAGATCCTGGCGGGCCGGGCCGAGGGTGACACCCGCACCCGGATGAACGCCCAGGGCTTCCACACCGCCGCTTTCGCGGTGCTCTCCTTCGACGGCCCCTGGAAATCCCTGGAACCCGGATCGGCCGCCCTGACCGACTACTGGGCCCCGACGGAGTGAGCCCACCCCTACGACGGACGGGGGCCCGGCACCGCCACGGTGCCGGGCCCCCGTCCGTCGTAGGACGTCACTCAGTGAGCGATGTCGTCCTCATGCATGTCGGCGGCCTCGACCTCTTCACGGGTGACGCCCAGCAGATACAGGACCGTGTCGAGGAACGGGAAGTTCACCGCGGTGTGCGCGGCCTGCCGCACCACCGGCTTCGCGTTGAACGCGACCCCGAGCCCGGCGGCGTTGAGCATGTCGAGATCGTTGGCGCCGTCGCCGACCGCCACGGTCTGGGCCAGCGGCACCCCGGCCTCGGCGGCGAACCGGCGCAGCAGCCGCGCCTTGCCCGCCCGGTCCACGATCTCCCCGGTGACCCGGCCGGTCAGCTTCCCGTCGATGATCTCCAGCGTGTTGGCCTGGGCGAAGTCGAGCCCGAGCCGCTCCTTCAGATCATCGGTCACCTGCGTGAACCCGCCGGAGACGACGCCGACTTGGAAGCCGAGTCGCTTCAACGTACGAATCAGCGTGCGCGCGCCCGGCGTCAGCCGCACTTCCTCGCGCACCTTCTGCACCACCGACTCGTCCAGCCCTTCGAGGAGAGCCACGCGCGCGTGCAGGGACTGCTCGAAGTCCAGCTCACCACGCATCGCGGCCGCGGTGACCTCGGCGACCTCGTCCTCGCACCCGGCGTGCGCGGCGAAGAGCTCGATCACCTCGTCCTGGATGAGCGTGGAGTCCACATCCATCACGACAAGACGCTGGGCCCGGCGGTGCAGGCCCGCGGCCATGACCGCGATGTCCACACCGAGCGCCGAGGCCTCGGTCACCAGCGCGGTGCGCAGCGCCTCGGTCTCCGTACCGGACACGGCGAACTCGACCGCCGTCACCGGGTACTTGGCCAGCCGGAAGATGCGGTCGATGTTGCCGCCGGTCTTCGTGATCCGCGCGGCGATGGCGGCCGTCGACTCCGCGGTGAGGGGATGCCCCAGCACCGTGACCAGCGAACGTCCGGAACCACGCGGACGGTTGTCACCGAGGCCGGAGATGATCTCCGCCTGCATCTTCATCGACTCCGCCCAGCTGTGGACGGTGGCCCGCAGATCACCTTCGAGGCCGGCGGGCGGCTCGGTCACGAGCGCGCACAGCACGATCCGGCCGCGGGTGACGACCTGCTCGATGTCGACCACGTCGACGGAGTAGGCGGCGAGGGTGTCGAAGAGTCCGGCGGTGATGCCCGGCCGGTCCTTGCCGAAGATCTTGACAAGAAGAGTGGGCACATCAAAGGTCTGCGAAGCGCTCATGGTGCTCCCACCGTATCCGGCACCCAGTGCCTCCCGCCCGCCCGGTCCGCCTAGCGGACACAGAACACTGGGTAACACCCAAACGGCACACCGGTGACAACTTGCCGCTCCCCCTCGCGGGGGCGTGGCATCAACCCCACAACCGCCCAGCTGGCTGCCCCACCCCGGGTCCTACCGACCCCACAACCTCCTTCTTTCGCCCCCTCCGCCCCTACCCTTCCCGTACCTGGGGCTCCGCCCCAGACCCCGCTCCTCAAACGCCGGAGGGGCTGAATCTTTCCCCGGAGCCGAAATCGCGCGGGGAGGGACGGAGCCCCCACCACGACGCACCCGCGGCCGTCATCCGGCGGAAGGGGCCGTGCCGGTACATCACCTGCCCGTCGCTCACGTCCGGATCGAGCAGCGGCTCCCTCGGAAACCCACGTCTGATCCAACGGCGACGGGCGGATGTACCGGCACGGCCCCGACCCACAACGCACCCGGACGCCGGCCCC
>NZ_JBEXNW010000053.1:0-53731 GCF_040611295.1 Streptomyces sp. NPDC002935 | reverse complement strand
GCTGGTGGGCGGCCTGAAGCGCGTCCGGGCCCATGAGGGCTCGCTGCGTCTGGTCTGCAACCAGGAGCGCATTCTGAAGATCTTCCGTATTACTGGTCTCACCAAGGTGTTCCCGATTCACACCTCGGTGGAGGAGGCGGTCAACGCGACCGACTGACCACCGGTCTCCCGGGTCGTGGGCCCGGCTTCGCAGAAGTGGGGGTCCGGGCCCACGGCCCGGTCCCCTGACAGCACGCCCGTAGTTCAGAGGGGGATGCATGGCCACCGTTGAACTCCGCTTCAGCGCGCTGCCCGAGCACGTCAGAACCGCCCGACTGGTGGCGGCAGCGGTGGCGCGCAGGGCCGGAGTGGACGAGGCCGTCCTCGACGAGGTCAGGCTCGCCGTCGGCGAGGCCTGTACTCGTGCCGTCGGGCTGCACCAGAGCAGCGGCATCTCGGCGCCGGTGCAGGTGACACTGATCGAGGAGGAGAAGCAGTTCTCCATCGAGGTCGGTGACGAGGCGCCGGGTTCGGTGCCAGGGGCGGGGTCCGGCGCCGCCTCCGGTGGCTCGGACGCGGATACCGAGGAGGACGAGATGGGCCTCGCGGTCATCAGCGGCCTCGTCGACGACGTGGAAGTCATTGCCGGGGAGCACGGCGGACTGATCAGGATGAGCTGGCCAACTACGCCGCCGGCCGTGGCTCTTCCCTGACAGCCGCCTGACTTCTCTTGCCCCGAAGGGCCCTACTCGGTGGGGCCCTTCGGCATGTCCGGGGCCTCGCTCGTGTCCATAAGATGATCGTGCACGGCGTTTCGTGAATTCATTCACGATCAATCGCGCGATAATTGGATCAAGCGTCAACGCTTCTGGGGCATTACTGCTTTTGGGTTCCGTGGACGCCTGTCGATCATTTGCTGAAGAGCATGTGAAGACTAATTCCGCTTACCGCGCACTGTTTTGATCAGGTTCCGGTACCTACAATCCGTCCACATCTTGAGCTCAGCCCAAGCGTCAAGGAGGACGAATGGCGGGGCTTTCTACCCCTCATCAGTTTGACCACCCCACAACCTTCGCGGCCGCGGTCCTGACGGACGACAACCGTCTGATCGTGATGGTCATCGCGGTCGTCGCAGTGGCGGCGCTCGTGGTCGCCGGGATCCTGGTGCGCCAGGTTCTCGCGGCCGGCGAGGGCACCGACAGCATGAAGGAGATCGCGACGGCGATCCAGGAGGGCGCGAATGCCTACCTGGGGCGTCAGATGCGCACGCTCGGCGTATTCGCCGCCGTGGTGTTCTTCCTGCTCATGCTGCTGCCCGCGGACGACTGGAATCAGCGCGCCGGACGGTCGATCTTCTTCTTGATCGGCGCGGCGTTCTCGGCGACCACCGGCTATATCGGTATGTGGCTCGCCGTACGCAGCAATGTCCGCGTGGCCGCCGCGGCACGGGAAGCGACCCCGGCGGAGGGCGAGCCCGAAAGGGATCTCACCGCCGTCTCGCACAAAGCCATGAAGATCGCTTTCCGCACCGGTGGCGTCGTCGGCATGTTCACGGTGGGGCTCGGTCTGCTGGGCGCCTCCTGTGTGGTGCTCGTGTACGCGGCCGACGCGCCGAAGGTCCTGGAGGGCTTCGGTCTCGGCGCGGCACTGATCGCGATGTTCATGCGTGTCGGCGGCGGCATCTTCACCAAGGCCGCCGACGTCGGCGCCGACCTGGTCGGCAAGGTCGAGCAGGGCATTCCGGAGGACGACCCGCGCAATGCCGCGACCATCGCCGACAACGTGGGCGACAACGTCGGCGACTGCGCCGGCATGGCCGCGGACCTCTTCGAGTCGTACGCCGTCACGCTCGTCGCCGCGCTGATCCTCGGCAAGGTGGCGTTCGGCGACGCCGGGCTCGCGTTCCCGCTGATCGTGCCCGCGATCGGCGTACTCACCGCGATGATCGGCATCTTCGCGGTGGCGCCACGGCGCTCCGACCGCAGCGGCATGTCCGCGATCAACCGCGGCTTCTTCATCTCCGCGGCGATCTCGCTCGTGCTGGTCGCCCTGGCCGTGTACATCTACCTCCCGGCGACCTACGCCGAACTGGACGGTGTCACGGACGCGGCGATCAAGGCCAAGGGCGGTGATCCGCGGATCCTCGCGGTCGTCGCCGTCGCGATCGGCATCCTGCTGGCCGCTCTGATCCAGCAGTTGACCGGCTACTTCACCGAGACAACCCGCCGTCCCGTGCGGGACATCGGCAAGAGTTCGCTGACCGGCGCGGCCACCGTCGTCCTCGCCGGCATCTCCATCGGTCTCGAATCGGCCGTCTACACCGCCCTGTTGATCGGCCTCGGCGTGTACGGGGCGTTCCTGCTGGGCGGTACGTCGATCTTGCTGGCGTTGTTCGCCGTGGCGCTCGCCGGAACGGGCCTGCTCACCACGGTCGGTGTCATCGTCGCGATGGACACCTTCGGCCCCGTCTCCGACAACGCGCAGGGCATCGCCGAGATGTCCGGCGACGTCCAGGGCGCGGGCGCACAGGTGCTCACCGACCTGGACGCCGTCGGCAACACCACCAAGGCCATCACCAAGGGCATCGCCATCGCCACCGCAGTCCTCGCGGCCTCGGCCCTCTTCGGCTCGTACCGTGACGCGATCACCACGGCCGCGAGCGACGTGGGCGAGAAGGTCTCCGGCGCCGGTGCTCCGCTGAACCTGATGATGGACATCTCGCAGCCCAACAACCTGGTGGGTCTCATCGCGGGCGCCGCGGTCGTCTTCCTCTTCTCGGGGCTGGCGATCAACGCGGTGTCACGGTCCGCCGGGGCGGTGGTCTACGAGGTGCGGCGGCAGTTCCGCGAGCACCCCGGGATCATGGACTACACCGAGAAACCCGAGTACGGGCGCGTCGTCGACATCTGCACCAAGGACGCGCTGCGCGAACTGGCCACACCCGGCCTGCTCGCGGTGCTCACGCCGATCGCGATCGGGTTCACGCTCGGTGTCGGCGCGCTCGGCTCGTTCCTCGCGGGCGCGATCGGCACCGGCACGCTGATGGCGGTCTTCCTCGCCAACTCCGGTGGCGCGTGGGACAACGCCAAGAAACTCGTCGAGGACGGCCACCACGGCGGCAAGGGCAGCGAGGCCCACGCAGCGACGGTGATCGGCGACACGGTCGGTGACCCCTTCAAGGACACGGCGGGTCCCGCGATCAACCCGCTGCTGAAGGTCATGAACCTCGTGTCACTGCTGATCGCTCCGGCGATCGTCAAGTTCTCGTACGGCGACGACAAGAGCGTCGGCGTACGGGTGTTCATCGCCATTGTCGCGATCGTTGTGATCGTGGGTGCCGTGTACATCTCCAAGCGGCGCGGGATCGTCATGGGCGATGAGGAAGACAACGACGAGGGGGTCGCCAAGTCCGCCGATCCGGCGGTGGTTTCGTAGCTCACAGGTTCCGGGCCTGATGCGGCACGGACTTCCGTGCCTGGTCAGGGCAGGGCCAACGGGCGGGTGTACGGCGCGTGTTGACGCGCTGTGCGCCCGCCCTGTGTGTGTTCACACCTTCGTCGTGAGCCTTCTCTCTCTTGGTGCAAATGGCTTTAATAAGTGTCTTAACGGACATTCGGCATAGAGGTGTCGCCCACATGGCGTGTATGTTCCGGGGCCGAGAGCCATGGAAGGGACCAAACCGGTGAACAAGAAGCTCGCGGCCGCACTGTCCGGCGGTGCGGTACTGGTACTCGCGCTGTCGGGATGCAGCAGCGACGACAAAGGCAACGACAAGCTGGACTCCTGGGCCAAGCAGGTCTGTGACGCGGTGAAGCCGGAGGCACAGAAGATCGAGGACGCGAACGCAGCGATCCAGAAGCAGACCTCGGACAACAGCGCGCCGGACGACGTCCAGAAGACGGACGCACAGGCCTTCCAGGACATGTCCGACGCCTACAAGGCGATCGGCACCGCCGTCAACAACGCGGGAGCGCCGAACGTCGACGACGGCAAGACGAAGCAGACCAACGCGGTCAATGAGCTCAACGACATCTCCGCGTCGTACGCCGCCCTGAAGAAGCAGGTCGACAAGCTCGACACCAAGAACCAGGCCAAGTTCGCCGACGGGCTCAAGGACGTCGCGACCCAGCTCGACAAACTGAGCCAGAGTGGCAACGACGCCCTGAAGAAGCTCGAAGAGGGCGACGTGGGCAAGGCGATGGCCCAGCAGGACAGCTGCAAGTCGGCGTCGGGGTCCCCGGCGGCGACCAAGAGCTGAGCCCCGGGGAGTCCCCGGCGGCGACGTAGGTCCGAGTCCTCGGGGGAGTCCCCGGCGGCGACGTGGAGCTGAGTCGGGGGAGCCCCTGCAGGCGGCCGAGGCTGAGCCGGCAGGAGGAGTCCCCAGGGCGGCGATCGCCCGCTCGACCGAGAGAGCCCGGCGCCGTGCGTGCCGGGCTCTCGGCATGCGTTGTCCACAGGCACCGCCTTGTCCACAGGTGTGGGTGCCGGTGGGTGATAGCGGACACAATGGGAGGCGTGAGCCACACCAGCCTGTCACCGTTGCCCTCGTCCGATCGTCCCGACGTCGCCGCCCGGCTGCGGAGCGCCCTGCTCGACGCCTCCTTCACCGCCGACGGACTCCTCGACCTGCTCGGCGCCCCCGCGTACGCGGCGCTGGCGCGCAGTGAGACCGTGCCCGCCCTCCGGGCGACCCGTGGGGACACACCGCTGGAGACGCTCGTACGGCTGTTCCTGCTGCAGCAGCCCGTGCCGCACGCGCGGGTGGCGGACGTGCTGCCCGTCGGGGATGCCCTGGGGAGCGGCTGGCTGACCCGGGCGGGCGCGGACGAGGTCGCGGCGAGCGTCGACATCCGGCCCTACGGCGGGCCCGGCGGCGAGGACTGGTTCATCGTGTCCGACCTCGGATGCGCCGTCGGCGGCGCGGGCGGCATCGGCAGCCGGGAGGAAGGTGTCGTCCTGGGCGTGGGAGGCGCCTCCACGACCCTCGCGGGCCTCACCGTGCGCACGCCCGTCGAGTCCGCGCTCGACCTCGGTACCGGCTCCGGAATCCAGGCCCTGCACGTCGCGCAGCACGCCACGCGCGTGACCGCGACCGACCTGAACCCCCGCGCGCTGCACGTCACCGCGCTCACCCTCGCGCTCTCCGGCGCCCCGGCCGCCGACCTGCGCCAGGGCTCCCTGTTCGAACCGGTCCGCGCCGACGAGACGTACGACCTGATCGTCTCGAACCCGCCCTTCGTGATCTCGCCGGGCGCCCGGCTCACGTACCGCGACGGGGGAATGGGCGGGGACGATCTCTGCCGCACGCTCGTTCAGCAGTCGGGGGACCGGCTGAACGAAGGGGGATACGCCCAGTTCCTGGCCAACTGGCAGCACGTGGAAGGCGAGGACTGGCAGGACCGGCTGCGCTCCTGGGTGCCGCGCGGCTGCGACGCGTGGATCGTGCAGCGCGAGGTGCAGGACGTCACGCAGTACGCGGAGTTGTGGCTCCGCGACGCCGGTGACCACCGCGCCGACCCGGCCGACTACCAGGCACGTTACGACGCGTGGCTCGACGAGTTCGAGGCGCGCAAGGTGAAGGCCGTCGGGTTCGGATGGATCACGCTGCGCAGGACGGCGGCCGCCGAGCCCTCGATCACGGTCGAGGAGTGGCCGCACTCGATCGAGCAGCCGCTCGGCGAGGCCGTGCGCGCGCACTTCGACCGGGTCGACTATCTGCGGCAGCACGACGACGCGGGTCTGCTCGCCGGTCACTTCAAGCTCGTGGCGGAGGTCGTGCAGGAGCAGGTCGGACTGCCCGGTGCCGAGGACCCGGAGCATGTGGTGCTGCGTCAGCACCGTGGAATGCGCCGGGCCACCAAGGTGGACACGGTCGGCGCGGGCTTCGCCGGGGTGTGCGACGGCACGCTGAGCGCGGGGCGGATTCTCGACGCCATCGCCCAACTCGTCGGCGAGGACCCGGTATTGCTGCGCGACCGGACGCCCGCACAGATCCGCCTGCTGGTGGAACAGGGATTCCTGGAACCGGTCGAGTGACCGGCCGAGGCCGTGCCTGGGACTGAGGCCGGGCCGCGCCTGGGACTGGGGCCGGGCCGCGCCGCCCGGGACTGGGGGGTGGGGTCGTGCCCGGGGCTGGGAGTGGGGCCGAGCCCCGGGACTGGGGTTGGGGTTGTGGGGCGAGGAGAGGTCGGTGGCCCGTCAAGTGCGGCGGCGCTTCCGGCCTGGCGGCTACTCCAGTCCGGCGGCACGTGCGCCCCAGGGATCGGTGTCGTTCACAGCGCACGCCCCAGGGATCGGACCCTCGGCCGCACACGTTCCAGGCGTCGCGCCCAGGCCTCGCCCAGGGATTGCTCAGGCCTCACCCAGGCACCGCCCCTCCCCGCCGGACACCGGATCGGTGTCGTCCAGGGATGGGAAACAGGCCAACATCTGTTCGATGGTGGACGCTTCCGGCCATCCCAGTTGCGCGTAGTGCCCCTTTCGCGGACCGCGGTGTCGCACCTCGGTCGGAGTCCGCAGACCCCCGCTCATCGCCACGCGCAGTAGCCACGGCCGCCACCCTCGCCATGGCATCCGCCTCCGTCATCGCGCCGCCCCGGATGGAGAAGGGGACGCATAGGAGACGCATAGGAGACGGGCTTGGTGCGCGAGAAATGCCTGTGAGAAACGGACGCGGTGAATGGGCGGGACGAATGCACGGAGGAAGGAGATCGGCGGTCGGGAAAGCGTCGCGGCGACGGGTTCGCGTCGAGTCGGGTGACCGGGGCGAAGCCGAAGATGTTCGGCCGGCTGGGCGACGGCGAGGCCGGGAACGACGGATTCGCCACAGTCGCGTGGGTCGTGGGCCGCGCCGATGAGAAGAGGACGACCGGGTGGGCGGCGGCTCCGGGTACGGTGTGGGCGCCCCATGGGGCGCCGGTCGCCCGGCGTTCACCAGGGGTTCGCCCGACCGCTGCCGGGGCGTGTCAGCCTCCCGAGCCTGAGGACTCGGGCGGAAGGACAGATCCATGGAAAGCGGGCCGGCGATCTTCGCGGGGACGGTGTTCGCCCTGTTCGGAGGCGGACTTCTGGCCTGGACCGTGGTCCGGGTGCGCCAGGGTGAGTCCGTCGCCCACGGTGTGAACCGCGTCGCATCGGCGACCCTCGCGGGCGTCGCCGGAAGCGGGGCGCTGGCGATCGGAATGTGGTGCTTCACGCGCGTGTGAGACCGCGCGTGAGAACCGGTACTTCGGTAACTGGGAAGTTACCCTCCGGATAGGCCCGAAAGAGCTGGTCGACACTCCGGGCGGCAGGAATGGCGGTAGTCGGGTTACCGTTCGAGTGGCCGTTGCGGGCTTTTCCCGTTTGACACGGGGGCGGGATGTACCGTCACACTCCGCAGCGTCAGCATGACCCGACCCCTCGGGAGCCAAGCCCCGAGGAGATTCCGCGTCGACCGGAGAGAAGAGCGAAGTTGTCCCCGACCAGCGACACCGCACACGGCGGCCGCCGACTCGTCATCGTCGAGTCGCCTGCCAAGGCGAAGACGATCAAGGGCTATCTCGGCCCCGGCTATGTCGTCGAAGCGAGCGTCGGGCACATCCGTGACCTCCCCAGCGGCGCCGCGGAGGTGCCCGAGAAGTACACCGGTGAGGTCCGCCGCCTCGGTGTGGACGTCGACAACGACTTTCAGCCGATCTATGTGGTCAACGCCGACAAGAAGGCCCAGGTCAAGAAGCTCAAGGACCTGCTGAAGGACTCCGACGAGCTCTTCCTCGCCACCGATGAGGACCGCGAGGGCGAAGCCATCGCGTGGCACCTCCTGGAGGTCCTCAAGCCCAAGGTTCCTGTCCACCGGATGGTCTTCCACGAGATCACCAAGGACGCGATCCGCAGCGCCGTCGAAAACCCGCGCGAGCTCAACAAGCGCATGGTCGACGCCCAGGAGACCCGCCGCATCCTCGACCGTCTGTACGGCTACGAGGTCTCGCCGGTCCTGTGGAAGAAGGTCATGCCGCGGCTGTCGGCCGGCCGCGTCCAGTCCGTGGCGACCCGGCTCGTCGTCGAGCGGGAGCGCGAGCGCATCGCCTTCCGTTCCGCCGAGTACTGGGACCTGAACGGCACCTTCGGCACCGGCCGCACCGGTGACGCCAGCGACCCGTCCAATCTGGTCGCCCGTCTCACCTCGGTCGACGGCAAGCGCGTCGCCCAGGGCCGCGACTTCGACTCGCTGGGCCAGATCAAGAGCGCGAACACGCTCCACCTGGACGAGACGAACGCCCGTGCGCTCGCCGCCGCCCTCCAGGACACGAACTTCGCGGTCCGCTCGGTCGAGTCCAAGCCCTACCGCCGCTCGCCGTACGCGCCGTTCCGTACGACGACGCTCCAGCAGGAGGCCTCGCGCAAGCTCGGCTTCGGCGCGAAGTCGACCATGCAGGTGGCGCAGAAGCTGTACGAGAACGGCTTCATCACCTACATGCGTACGGACTCCACGACCCTGTCGGACACGGCGATCAAGGCCGCCCGCGCCCAGGTCACGCAGCTGTACGGCGCCGACTACCTGCCGGCGCAGCCGCGTACGTACGCCGGGAAGGTCAAGAACGCGCAGGAGGCGCACGAAGCGATCCGCCCCTCGGGTGATCGTTTCCGTACCCCGGCCGAGACGGGACTGACCGGCGACCAGTTCAGGCTGTACGAGCTGATCTGGAAGCGGACCGTCGCCTCCCAGATGAAGGACGCGGTCGGCAACTCCGTCACCGTGAAGATCGCGGGCCGGGCCGCCGACGGCCGTGACGCCGAGTTCAGCGCGTCCGGCAAGACGATCACCTTCCACGGCTTCCTGAAGGCGTACGTCGAGGGCGCGGACGACCCGAACGCCGAGCTCGACGACCGCGAGCGCCGCCTCCCGCAGGTCAGCGAGGGCGACCCGCTGTCCGCCGAGGAGATCACGGTCGACGGCCACGCCACCAAGCCGCCGGCCCGCTACACCGAGGCGTCGCTGGTCAAGGAGCTCGAAGAGCGCGAGATCGGCCGCCCGTCGACGTACGCGTCGATCATCGGCACGATCCTCGACCGCGGATACGTCTTCAAGAAGGGGACGGCCCTGGTGCCCTCCTTCCTGTCGTTCGCCGTGGTCAACCTCCTGGAGAAGCACTTCGGGCGGCTCGTCGACTACGACTTCACCGCCAAGATGGAGGACGACCTCGACCGCATCGCACGCGGTGAGGCGCAGGCCGTGCCGTGGCTGCGGCGCTTCTACTTCGGTGAGGGCGAGGCGACCGGCGCCGCCGAGGCCGGCAACGGCGACGGCGACCACCTGGGCGGCCTCAAGGAGCTCGTCACCGACCTGGGCGCCATCGACGCCCGTGAGGTGTCCTCCTTCCCGGTCGCCAACGGCATCGTGCTGCGTGTCGGCCGCTACGGCCCGTACGTCGAGCGCGGCGAGAAGGACTCCGAGGAGCACCAGCGCGCCGACGTTCCCGAGGACCTGGCCCCCGACGAGCTGACGGTCGAACTCGCCGAGGAGCTGCTCGCCAAGCCGAGCGGTGACTTCGAGCTCGGTGCCGACCCGCAGACGGGCCACCAGATCATCGCCAGGGACGGCCGCTACGGCCCGTACGTCACCGAGGTGCTCCCCGAGGGCACTCCGAAGACGGGCAAGAACGCCGTCAAGCCGCGTACCGCCTCGCTGTTCAAGTCGATGGCGCCCGACACGGTGACCCTGGACGAGGCCCTCAAGCTGATGTCCCTGCCGCGCGTCGTCGGCAAGGACGCCGAGGGTGTCGAGATCACCGCGCAGAACGGGCGCTACGGGCCGTACCTGAAGAAGGGCACGGACTCGCGGTCGCTCACCGCGGAGGACCAGCTCTTCACCATCACGCTCGAAGAGGCGCTGGAGATCTACTCCCAGCCCAAGCAGCGGGGCCGCGCGGCCGCCAAGCCGCCGCTGAAGGAGCTGGGCGAGGACCCGGTCAGCGGAAAGCCGGTCGTGGTCAAGGACGGCCGCTTCGGACCGTACGTGACCGATGGCGAGACCAACGCCACCCTGCGTTCTGACGACAGCGTCGAGGACATCACGCCGGAGCGCGGCTACGAGCTGCTCGCCGAGAAGCGTGCCAAGGGTCCGGCCAAGAAGACCGCGAAGAAGGCGGCCGCGAAGAAGGCGCCCGCCAAGAAGGCACCGGCCAAGAAGACCGCCGCCGCCAAGACGACCGCGACGAAGACGGCTGCCAAGAAGGCGCCCGCCAAGAAGACCGCCGCGAAGAAGACGGCGTCCTCCGAAGGCTGAGACACCGGCCGAACCCCGCGGCCCCGGGCCGCAGGTGGGGTGGCTCCAGGGCCTCGGCCCTCCGAAATCTCCACGATTTAGGTGGCCTTCACCGGGCTCGGACCCATGTCAGAGAGCGAACGCCCCTACACCACCCGGTGTGGGGGCGTCCGTATGTTCGGGCACCCCTTCGGGGAGTCAGTGGGTCCGGATAGGCTGGCAGGATGACGCGAGCCGAGCAGCCAACGGCCCACACTTCGGCCCCCGACGACGCCCTGGTCGCGGATTCACGCGAGCGCGCCGTCCGCGCGCTGCTGCGTCAACCGCAGCTGAAGCGGTTGTGGAGCGCACACCTCGTGGGAGGTGTCGCGGACGCGCTGGCCCTGCTCGTCCTGGTCGTCCTCGCCCTCCAGGCGGCGATCTCCGAGGGTTCCTTCGGCGGTGGTTACCGCGGGGCCGCCCTCGCCGTGGCGGCCGTCTTCGGAGCACGCGTCCTCGCGACGCTGCTCTTCGGAGCCGTGCTCCTCGGACCCCTGACATCGCTGACCTCGCCCGACGGGCTCCTCGACCGGCGCTGGACCATGCTCGGAGCCGACGGTCTGCGGGCCGCGCTCCTCATCGTCGCGCCGCTGTTCATCGACTGGACCCCGGACAACGCGCTCGCCGTCCTCCTCGTCATCGTCTTCGTGACCGGAGTCGCCGAGCGGTTCTGGACCGTGTGCCGGGAGAGCGCGGCGCCCGCGCTGCTGCCCGCCCCGCCGCTGGAGGGCGCCACGGTACGCCCGCTGCCGGACCACATGGACGCACTGCGGCGGTTGTCCCTGCGCACGGCGTTCATCGCGGTGCCGATCGCGGCCGTCGCCCTGGTCGTCGTCTCCCTCGTCAGCAACCTGCTGGGCGCCGGGATCGACTGGTTCGACCAGCACCAGGCGGCGCTCGCCTCGTACGTCGCGGCCGGGCTCTTCGCGGCCTCGCTGTCGGTGGTCACCTTCCTCGAACTGCCCGACGCCCGCACCCCGCGCGCGCGGTCGCCGCTCGAGGGACTGCGCCGCCCGAAGACCGGCACCGGCATCGACAAGGGCCGCACCGGCGCGATCCCGCTCCTGGTGCCGGCCTGCGCCGCGGTCGCCGGAGCGATCTCGGCCGCCGTCGCCGTCTCCGTCCTGGAGGCCACCGACCTGGGCGGCGGACCGGTGATGTACGGGCTGCTCGTGCTGGCCCTGACCGGCGGCGTCGTCGTCGGCATCCGCACCGCCCCCTCGACGCTCCCCTCGCTGTCGAGGCGCAGGCTGCTCGCGCTCGCGATCGCCTTCACCGGGGTCGCGCTGCTGGCCGCCGGGCTCGTCCCGGACGTCACCACCGTGCTGCTGATCGTCGGCTTCGCGGGCATCGGCGCGGGGGTCGCCGCCAACACCGGGCACGCGCTCCTCGACCAGGAGGCCGAGGACTACCGGCGAGCCCGTACGACCGAGCACCTGCACGCGGTCGTACGGGTCTTCGTGGCGGTCGGCGCGATCGTGGCGCCGCTGGTGGCCGCCGCGATCGGCCCGCACCGCCTGGAGAACGGCAAGTTCGTGTTTGCGCACGGCGGCGCCGCCTTCACCCTCATGCTGGTCGGCGCGCTCCTGCTGCCCGTCGCCGCCATGGTGCTCGCCAAGGTTGACGACCGTTCCGGGGTGCCGCTGCGCAAGGACCTGCTGGACGCGCTGCGCGGCGGTGACGACCCGGCGCAGGTGCCCGCGACGAGCGGCTTCTTCATCGCCCTGGAGGGCGGCGACGGGGCCGGCAAGTCCACCCAGGCGCAGGCGCTCGCCGACTGGATCCGGGCCAAGGGCCACGAGGTCGTGGTGACCCGTGAGCCGGGCGCCACGCCGGTCGGCAAGCGGCTGCGCTCCATCCTCCTCGACGTGTCGTCCGCGGGCCTCTCGCACCGCGCCGAGGCGCTGCTGTACGCCGCCGACCGCGCGGAGCACGTCGACACGGTGGTGCGGCCCGCGCTGGAGCGGGGCGCCATCGTCATCTCCGACCGCTACATCGACTCCTCCGTCGCCTACCAGGGCGCCGGCCGCGACCTGTCCCCGACGGAGATCGCCCGGATCAACCGGTGGGCGACGGACGGGCTCGTACCGCATCTGACGGTGCTGCTGGACGTGTCGCCGGAAGCCGCCCGCGAGCGGTTCACCGAGGCGCCCGACCGGCTGGAGTCGGAACCGGTCGAGTTCCACACGCGCGTGCGGTCCGGTTTCCTGACGCTCGCCGCCGCCGACCCGAGCCGATATCTGGTCGTCGACGCCGCACAGGAGCCCGAGGCCGTCACCACGGTCGTACGGCACCGGCTCGACGTGATGCTGCCCCTCTCCGAGGCCGAGGTGAAGGCTCAGGAGGAGGCCCGCAGGGCGGCCGAGGAGGAAGCCCGGCGCAAGGCCGAGGAAGAGGCCGCCCGCAAGGCGGAGGAGGAGCGCCTGGAGCGCGAGCGCCAGGCACAGCTCGCGAAACTGCGCGCCGAGGAAGAGGAGCGCAAGCAGCGCGAGCTGGAGGAGGCCCAGCGGCGCGAGGCCGAGCGCCAGGCGGAGGAGGCCCGGCAGCGTGCCGAGGAGGCCCGTCGCCGTGCCGAAGAGGAGCGGGTCCGGCGTCTCGCCGAGGAACAGGCCCGCGCCGCCGAGGCGGAGCGGGTGCGCAGGCAGGCCGAGGAGGAGGCGCGGCTGCGCGCCGAGGCCGAGGCGCGCCGCGTGGAGAAGCAGCGGAAGGCCGAGGAGGCGTTGCTGCGGGCCGAGGAGGCCCGACGGCTCGCCGCGGAGGCGGCTGCCGCGTCGGCGGCAGCGGCCGCTTCGGCCGAGGCCGCGGTGTCGACCGCGGGGACGGGTTCCGGCTCCGGTTCCGGTCCGAGGGCCGGCGCTCCGACCGGCTCGGGGGCCGGCGCCGGGACGGGACGCGATGCCGGTGAGGCTTTGTCCGCCTCGGCATCCCCGTCCCCGAAGCCGTCTGCCTCTGCTTCTGCTTCCGGCTCCGGCTTTGGCTCGGGTTCTGCGGTCGCACGGCCTGCGGCGGCTTCCGTGTCGGACAACGAGACGACGCTGCCCACACCGGTCGTGACCCGTCCGGCGTCCGGCGGGTCCGCCGACGAGACCGCCGTACTGCCGCCGGTCCGACCGGGCGAGGGTCGCGCGGGTACCCGCTCGGGGGCGCGCCCCGACGTCGAGGACACGGCCACGCTGCCGAAGCCGCCGGTGCCGGGCGGGGCGGCGGACGAGACGACGGTGCTGCCGCCCGTTTCTCCGGGTCCGGGTGCGGCCGACGAGACGACGGTCCTGCCTCCGGTACGGGACGGGGGTGCGGGGGCCAGGGCCGACGCGCCGTCCGGTGACCCCGCGGACCGGATGCCCCGGGGCTTCTTCCGCGACGAGCGGCCGGCAGCGGGGCGCGAGGGACCCGTCGACCGCACGCGTGAACTGCCGCAGGTGGACGAGACGGGCGCCCCGCGCCGCAGGCCCCGCCCCGACTGGGCCGAGGAGACCCCGCTCGACGACCTCCCGACCCTGGCGGACGAACTGCTGGGCCCGCGCGAGGACGACGACTGGGACGAGGAGCAGGGGCGCGGGCGGCGACGCTAGCACCCGGCCGACGGACGCGGCGGGTGCGGAGTCACGCCCCGCCGGGGTCCGGCGTCCGGCGTCCGGCGTCCCGCGTCTGACGTCCGGCGTCACGAGTCCGGCGTCCCGCGTCAGGCTCCGGCGGTCCAACGTCTGACGTCTGATGCCCGGCGTTCCGCGAACGGTGTCCGGCGAGCGGCGTCCGGCGAACGGGCGGGCGGGGCCCGATTGTCAGTGGCGACCCGCACAATGGACGACGCGAGACAAAATGCGACGGAAAGGCGGAGCCCGTGCCTGTGTGGGACGACCTGGTGGGTCAGGAGAAGGTGAGCGAGCAGCTCGCCGCCGCTGCCCGGGACGCCGACGACCTGGTCACGGCCGTCACCGCGGGCGCTCCGCTTCCCGAGGCGTCCAAGATGACGCACGCCTGGCTGTTCACGGGCCCGCCCGGCTCGGGCCGTTCCACGGCGGCGCGCGCCTTCGCGGCCGCGTTGCAGTGCGTGAGCCCCGACCGCGCGCTCGGCGGGATCCCCGGCTGCGGGTTCTGCGACGGCTGTCATACGAGCCTGGTCGGGACCCACGCCGATGTGCAGATCGTCCGTACCGACCTGCTCTCCATCGGCGTCAAGGAGACCCGCGACCTGGTCCGCCGAGCCCAGTTGTCCCCCGCCGTCGGCCGCTGGCAGGTCATCGTCCTGGAGGACGCGGACCGGCTCACGGAGGGCGCGGGCAACGTCCTGCTGAAGGCCGTCGAGGAGCCCGCTCCCCGCACGGTCTGGCTCCTCTGCGCGCCGTCCATCGAGGACGTGCTGCCCACCATCCGCTCTCGCTGCCGGCTGCTCACGCTGCGCACCCCGCCGGTGGAAGCGGTCGCCGACATCCTCGTGCGCCGTGACGGCATCGAGCCCGACGTCGCGGCGGCCGCCGCGCGTGCGACGCAGGGCCACATCGGGCGGGCCCGCCGCCTCGCCACGGACCCGAGCGCCCGTCAGCGTCGCGCCGCCGTCCTCAAGCTCCCGCTGCGGATCGACGACATCGGCGGCTGCCTCAAGGCGGCGCAGGAGCTGATCGACACGGCTTCGGAGGACGCGAAGCAGCTCGCCGAGGAAGTCGACGTCAAGGAGACCGAGGACCTGAAGACGGCTCTGGGCGCGGTGCAGGGCGGCCGGATGCCGCGCGGCACGGCGGGCGTCATGAAGGAGCTGGAGGACCGGCAGAAGCGCCGAAGAACGCGTACGCAGCGCGACAGCCTGGATCTGGCCCTGATCGACCTCACCGGCTTCTACCGCGACGTCCTCGCCCTCCAGCTCGGTTCCCGCCTGGCCATCGCCAACGCGGAGGCGGGGGACACGCTGGAGCGGCTGGCCCGCGGCAGTTCGCCGGAGTCGACCTTGCGCCGTATCGAAGCGATCGCCGCGTGCCGGGAGGCACTCGACCGCAACGTCGCCCCGCTGCTCGCGGTGGAGGCGATGACGATGGCGCTGCGAGCGGGCTGATTCCCGTGCGCGCGCCCCGTCGGCCACCCGGCCGGGCGGCGACGTGCCCGGTGACGGGTTGACCGAGTCACTCGTAAGAGGCGCTTCCGCGACGGAAGGTGATCAATTGATCGCGCAAGGTTACGCTCGCGAGATGCACAAGAGGCGCAGTTCTCGGCCGACCCGACCCCTCCGTGCGAGCGGCGTGCTGCTGGCCGCCGCGGCGCTGCTCATCTCCGCCTGCTCCTCCGGGAGCTCCACGACGACGGCCGCGACGACGAGCGCGGTGCTCACCGCGCTGCCGCGTGCCACGCCGACGGCGCTGTCGCCGTACTACGGGCAGAAGCTGGACTGGCGCAGCTGCGGCGTCCCCGGCTTCGAGTGCGCCACGATGAAAGCGCCGCTCGACTACGCGAAGCCGGGCGCGGGCGACGTCAGGCTGGCGGTCTCCCGCAAGAAGGCCACAGGGCCCGGCAAGCGCCTCGGTTCGCTGCTGGTCAACCCGGGCGGGCCGGGCGGTTCGGCGGTCGGCTATCTCCAGTCGTACGCCGGGATCGGCTACCCGGCGGACGTCCGTGCCCGCTACGACATGGTCGCGGTCGATCCGCGAGGAGTGGCCCGCAGCGAGCCGGTCGAGTGCCTCAACGGCCGTGAGATGGACGCGTTCGCGCAGACGGACACCACGCCGGACGACGGCAAGGAGACGGACCAGCTCGTCGACGCCTTCAAGAAGTTCGCCGAGGGCTGCGGAGAGCACTCGCCCGATCTGCTCCGGCATGTCTCCACGGTCGAGGCGGCTCGCGACATGGACATCCTGCGGGCCGTACTGGGCGACGAGAAACTGAACTACGTCGGGGCGTCGTACGGGACGTTCCTGGGGGCGACGTACGCGGGCCTCTACCCGGACCGGGTGGGCCGGCTGGTCCTGGACGGCGCCCTGGACCCGTCCCTGACCGCGCGCAAACTGAACGAGGAGCAGACGGCGGGGTTCGAGACGGCGTTCCAGTCCTTCGCGAAGGACTGCGTGCGGCACAGCGACTGCCCGTTGGGCGATGCGGGCACGAGCCCGGATCAGGTGGGCAGGAACCTGAAGGCGTTCTTCCAGCAGCTGGACAAGGAGCCGATCCCGGCGGGTGACGCGGACGGCCGCAAGCTCGGAGAGGCGCTCGCGACGACCGGGGTGATCGCGGCGATGTACGACGAGACGGCCTGGCCGCAGCTGCGCGACGCGCTCACCTCCGCGATGAGGAAGAACGACGGCTCGGGTCTGCTCGCCCTCTCCGACAGCTACTACGAGCGGGACGCCGACGGCCAGTACGCGAACCTGATGTCCGCCAACGCCGCGGTGAACTGCCTCGACCTGCCGGCCGCGTTCTCCGGCCCGGACCAGGTGGAGGAGTCACTGCCCGCCTTCGAGAAGGCGTCCCCCGTCTTCGGCGAGGGTCTGGCCTGGGCCTCCCTGAACTGCGCGTACTGGCCCGTGAAGAACACCGGCGAACCCCACCGCATCGAGGCGAAGGGCGCGGCGCCGATTCTCGTCGTCGGCACCACCCGCGACCCGGCGACCCCGTACCCCTGGGCCCGGTCCCTCGCCTCCCAGCTCTCCTCCGGGACCCTCCTCACCTACGTCGGCGACGGCCACACCGCCTACGGCCGCGGCAGCGCCTGCATCGACTCCACGATCAATCGCTACCTCCTCCAGGGCACCCCTCCCCAGAAGGGAAAGCGCTGCTCATAGCCCTGCCGGGCACCCCCGGAGCGCATGCCCCGGAGCGTGTGCGGAGCACCCCCGGAAACTGTGTAGACTTACCGACGTTGCTGATCGCACCATAGGTGTGGGCAGCGCGCCGCCTTAGCTCAGATGGCCAGAGCAACGCACTCGTAATGCGTAGGTCTCGGGTTCGAATCCCGAAGGCGGCTCTGTGGAAGCCTCAGGACTCACTCGCCGTGACCTGGGGCTTTTGCTTTTACCGGATGCGGCGGCGGGCGCGGGCACGAGCCGCGCGGCGGTCTCCAGTCTCAGTCCTAGTCTCAGTTGAGGGCTCGGGGACAGGTTCCGGGGCGGGCATGAAGGCGTCTCCCATGCGGCGCATCGCGTCCTTCGAGAGATGAGAGCGGCCCTTGACGTAGCGGCGCGTCTGACTGATCTGGGTGTGCCGCAGGATCTCCATGATTGTCGGCATGTCGACCCCCAGCTCGTTCAGGATCGTGCCCGCCGTATGGCGGCTCCCGTCGTAGAGGCGACGGTCACCGATGCCCGCTTCCGCCAGTAACTCCTTGAACTCCTCCCAGTCGTCGCGCGGGTCGATGGGCCGGCCGTCGGACCGCGTGAACACGGCCTGGTGCTCCTGCCAGAGTTCGCCGGCCGCCTCCCGCAGTTCGTCCTGCTGTGCCTTGTGCGCGATCAGGTAGGGGATGAACGCGGGCGGGATCGGTACCGGGTTCGTGCTCTTCCTGGTCTTGGGCCGGGTGAAGGCCAGACCTCCGCCCTTGCGGTCGGGACAGATGCTCGCGTGCTTGGTGCACGACTTGGTGCACGGCTTCGGGCAACCACGCTTGTAGCCCTTGTGCGTGGCGCAGCTCGCCGGGCAGGGCTCGAAGCGGTGCAGGCGCGCTCCGCAGGCGTGCGCGTCACCGCAGCCGTGCCGCCACGTGAGCCGCTGGAGCTGCCACCGAGGATGGAACAGCTCCGCCGCAAGGTCGACGTAAGACCACCGCAGTCCCAGGGTCTCGCCCTGCCGGAAGCCCATTCCGACCCCGACGATCCACCGCATGAACGTGGGCCGCTTGGCAGCCGCTTCCAGGAAGGCTTTCGCCTCTTCCTGGGTGAACGGGTTCGTCTCGGTCTCTTCGATGCTGGGCGGGTCGACCAGCGTGGCGACGTTCTCACCGATCATCCGTCGGCGGTGGGCAATCTTCAGGGCCCGCGACAGGATGCGGTGCACCTTGACCACGTGGGACGGCGCGCGCCCGGCGTCGAGCATGGCCCGGTACATCTGCTCAAGGTGCTCGGGGGCGAGCTTGTCGATGCGGTGCTTGCCGACGCCGGGAACGATGTCGTTGCGGGTCTTGGACCAGTAGTCGTCCAGGGACCGGGGCTTGAGCTTCAGGCTCGCGATGTCGGTCAGGTAGGTCTCCATCCACTGTCCGACCGTGGGCTTACGGCCCGCCTTGGTCGCACGCCCCTCGTCACGCAGCTTCTCCAGCTCACGGACCTTGCGGCGCACCGCGGCTTCCGTACGGGCCATGCGGTGCCGGCGGTCGGGGCTCCCGTCGGGGAGTACGCCCATGGTGACGCGGCCGTGCCACCAGCCGTCATCGCCGAAGTAGATGGTGGATTCCAGGTTCGACTTGCGGGGGCTCATGTGGCTCTCCAAGACAGAGGCGGCCCCGGACGAATCGTCCGGGGCCGCCTTGAGGGGGCTGGGGTTAGAGGCTGTCGACGTAGGCCTTGAGGACGGCCACCTTGATGCGGCGGCACCGGCCCTGCTTGACGAAGGCCAGGACGCCGTCAGCCATGAGTTCGTAGACGGTGGACCGACCCAGCCGTAGGGCTTCGGCTGCTTCCTCGGGGGTGTAGAGAAGGGGCTCAACGGGGCGAACGGCGGTGCTCATGCTGCTTGCCTCCTCGGCAATTTCTGACGGAAGGGCCGCAATCCGCTGACAGAACTGACAGAACCTCCCCGGCAATCCGTTGACCTGCGGTTTTGCCGAGTTCTGGATCTCTGGCAGAACTGAGTTAAAACCTGACAGAACCTCGTCGGGGGAGGTTCTGTCACAGGACTCCCGGCGGTGCTGCCGGGAGTTCTGTCAGGTTTTGACTCAGTTCTGCCAGAACCGCGATCATGGTCGTTCGCGCAGGTCAGCGGTTTGCGCGGGGGGTTGTGTCAGTTCTGTCAGCGGTCTGGGGGTTCTGTCAGGCTCCGCGCGCGATGCGCGGGTGGGTCTCGTAGCGGGGCGAGGGCGGTCGGCCGCCCTTGCTGGAACGAGGCGGGGGCGGGAGTTGGCGGATCCAGCCGTGTTCTTCGAGCAGAGCCAGCGCGGGGTCCAGGTCGCCGATCTCGGGGAAGTCGGCCGGGCGCAGCGACCGATACAGCTCCCGCTTGGTGAACTGCGCGGGGTTGCTGGAGACGAGCTGGGCGAGGACGGATACCGCGGATTCGTGGGCGGGGCCGGCGCTCATGACGGTGAACACGTCCAGTGCGTGCGCGGTGAAGTAGTCCCCCAGTTCGGTGGCGGCGGCCATGGTGGACGCCTCGACGGGCTTGTGCCATCCGTCCTCGGGGTGGCCGGCGAGGTGCAGGAGCCCGGCGATGCGGGCGACAGCGCCGTCCCGCTTGGACGCCCATTTCACGATCGGAGCGAAACTCCCGTCCGGACCGAGACGCGACTCGGTGACCTTCTGGAAGGCCAGCAAGACCGCATCGGCTTCCGGGGTGAGCTGAATCAGGGCGGGGTCGGTCCAGTCCGCCAGGGCGAGCGTCATGCCCGCGAGGTACTTGGCGTAGGTGGCGGCCACCTGCTCGTCCAGCAGGGCGGGCGTCAGGTTGCGGAAACCGACCAGGGACAGGGGCTTGGAGTACAGGAAGCGGGCGAGGAGCCCGCGCCCGTCGGCCCCGTCGATGCGGCTGAGAGCGTCCAGAAGTTCCGGCTGCACCGCCAGGCCGATCGTGACCGCCGGGGAGTCGACGTGCTGTGCACTGCGGCCCTGTCGATTGACCCGGAGCATGTCCCCCGCGTGGCCCTTGAGGAACATGCCCATGTTGGGCTTGCCCGTGTAGCGGCCGGCAATGATGTCGAACAACTCTCCCTCGGCACTCAGGCAGGAGATGCGCCCGCCTTGCTCGTCCAGGAGCGTGCCGACGTTCTCCGGCGTCACGTCGTCCGCGACGAGCTGCGGTTCCGCAGGAATCCGCATCTTGTCTGCGTCCTGGGCGAGTTGGACGGCTTCGGCTGTCTGGGCGTCGCGGTGTTCGGGCTCCGCGTTCGCTGCCTTGGCGGCGGCTTTCTCGGCGGCTGCTTTGGCCAGCTTGGCCAGGGTCTCCGCCTCCGCCCGGACGGGCCCGGAGAGTTCGATCAGGGCCTTCTCCGCATCGAGCAGCGGCTTGACCATCAGGTCGAACACGGCCGACTTCCGGTTGCCGGGAGGCAGGGCGATGGCGGTGTAGATGTTCACGGGCTCACGCCAGTGCCCGCGTACGCAGACCTTGACGCGTCCGCCGGCGGCGGTGGCGAGGACCGCCAAGGCCAGGCATCCGGCGAGGTCCGCCGGGGTCTGGGTCTCCTCGGCGACACCGCGCACCATGCCGCCCAGCCAAGCCGGGAAGGCGTTCACGGGGAAGTTGGGGAGCGGCGGGCGCGCCCGCAGGGGTACGGGTTCGTCCCAGGCGGGGCCGGTGATCTGCTCGGGTTCGATGTCCTCGAACCCTTCCCACAGATCCGCGCGTACGTCGTTGGTCGTCATGCGGCGGTCCTGCCTTCCGAGTCGGGGGTCAACAGCGGGCATGCGATGCGGTGTTCGCCGTGTGCGGCGACCAGTTGCAGCACGGCGGCACGGCCGATGGCGTGCCGCTCGTAGCCGCAGGTGCACCAGGAACGGGCGGACGGGGTGACACTCCACGAGGGCGGCGCGACGATGTGGAGCCAGGCCGCGGAGCGGCGCCCGTCGTCCTTCCTCGGGTCAGGGCGAACAGCAATGGGGACGCCTTCGGCGACGCCCGTCGGCTCGCCCACGGCCGGACTGTCCACAGGCTGTGCAGCGGCCGGCGGACCGTCCGGGGTGGTGGTGATGCTCTTCAGATGGGGATGCTGGCGGTTGCTCATGCCGCATCCCGGCGACGCTGGTTGTGGGCGACGGACCAGTCGAGCGCGCTCCGGATCGTGGAGCGGCACTCGGACGCGGACAGTCCGGCCGCCTCGCCCCCCTCCTGAAGAGCCTGCTCGACCACGTGCCGGGGGAGGTCGCCCCACGCGACGAACCGCCCCACCGCGCGTGCAGCCCGGAACAACTTCGCCTCCCGCTCACCGACTTGAGCCGTCGCGACGTTCCGTACCTCAGCGGCAAGCGCTACATCCGCATATCGGCGCGATTGCCCCGCTACGGCCACAGGAGACGCCTGGGGCCGCTTGGGAGCGGGTTGCAGGATGCTTTGGAGCCACGAGGGCAGACAGGCCGTCTCAGGGCCGCACAGCGGCTCGTAGCCTCCGGTGGGGGTGGTGCTGCCGGCGGCGACGACGTATCCGCCCCATCCTCGGGTGTCGATCTTTTTGGCGAGGCGTCCTTTGGTGGAGTGCAGCCGGATTGAGGGGGGTTGGGTGAAGTACAGGTGCTCCCCTCGGCGTGCGGTCCGCACCCGGTAGGTGTCCGGTGCTGCCTGCCGGGCGCGCTCGCAGAGCGCTGCAAAGGAAGTGGCGCCGTCAGGCGTTCCTTTCGGGTCTTCGGGCTTGAGCGTGTCCAGGTCGACGACCAACAGACCTGAAGGACCGGTTGCGATGCCGACGTTGAACGGCCCCGTGGACCAGGTGGCGCGGATGCGGTCGGGGGCGGTCGTGGCGCGCTGTTCCCACTTCCGGTGCCCGTTCTCGCACGGTCCCGTGCCGGTGCACATCCGTTCCCCGTGCAGCGCGGGGAACTTGACGCCCGGACGGAGGGGGAAGACGTGCCAGCCGCGAGCGGCGGCGGCCAGGGCCGCGTTCAGCAGGTGCTCGCTCATGCGGCCACGTCCAGCCGGGGGGCGAGGGTGGTGAGGTAGGCAGCGCCGATCCACTCGGTGTATGCGGGCGGGAGGGCTTCGCGGAGGCGGAAGTGGTCGGTGGACCAGTCGATTTCCTTGGCCGTGCGGATCTCCTCCACGGTGGCCTTGCCGCCACCCTTGCCGTACGCGGCGACGTACGGACCGTCACGCCAGACTCCGTGCCGGTAGCCCCGCACGTAGCCGCGATGACGGGGGTGGACGGGCTGCGGGAACGTCCAGCCGCCGAGTTCGAAGTAGCGGTGCATGAGCACCGCGAGCCCGAACTGTTCCCCGCACAGGCGGATGTCCTTGCGGACGTCGGAGCCAGCCACGTTCTCCATCACGTACGGCCGGCCCGTCGCTTCCAGGGCGGCGCCGGTCGGGGCGATGAGCCGGGGGTAGGTCCGGCCGATCGCGGCGTTGCGGGCGGCGTTGGTGCCCTTGGTCGGGGCGCCCTCGCCCTGGCAGGGCGGGGAGGCGTGGATGAAGTCGAATTCGTGGCCGTGCGTGCGGATGTACTCGATGGCGTCGCCCTGGTGGAAGGCGTCACCGCAGTAGTCCGGCTGTGCCTGGATGTCGACGCCGGTGATGTGGCAGTTGGCGCCGAACGCGCGCCGGTAGCCGGTGGTGGCTCCGCCGATGCACGAGTAGGCGTCCAGGACACGGAACACGTCTCCGCGTCGGAGCTGTAAGACGAGTGCTCGCCGGATGTCGGTCAGTTGCGTCATGCTGGATGTCTCCAGTTCCTTGATGAGTTGCTGGTGAGCAAGGGCGGCCCCGGTTCTTGGCGGAGTGGGGGCCGCCCTTGGCGTAGCTAGCTGTGGAAGCGGTTGCGCTTGATCACGGCTTTGCGGATGTTGACCGTGGTCCCCCGCTTGGGGCCGGGCGCGGAGAAGACCTGTACGGCGATCCAGCCGCCGAAGATGACGGCGGCGAGGGTGATCAGTTGGGTGATGAGCGCGGTGAGTGCGGCGATGAACGTCGTCAGGACCAGCAGCCCGCCGCACACGGCGGCGAACCCGATCCCGCCGAGGGCGATGTTCACTGCCGTGCGGGACACGGCCGGTTTGGCCGCGAGCGGTTCGGGCTGGACGGGGTTGATGGCGTATCCGGTGACGACCCGTCCGTCGGGCAGGACCACGCTCGCCACCGTCGGGACGCTGCCCGGCTGCACCGGCACGAGGGGCGCCGGCGCCATGGCGACGGGTGCCAACGGGGTCGGCTGGTGGACTTCCACGGCGGTCACGGGGCTGCTGGTGGCGGGGTGTTCGGGGTACATGCGGAATCCCTTCCGGTGCTCGGTCAGGGAGGCGGAGGCACACCCTTGGGGGTGGGCTGTGGAGGGGGTTTTCGGGGTCTGACCTGGGGTGCCTCCCTGACTCCCTGAGCGATCATTTATGCAGCTCAGAGCCAGGGAGGCGGTCAGGGAGGCGGTCAGGGAGTTCTCCCTGCCTCCCTGACCCGGGCGGGGTTGGCTCCCTGTCATCCATCGATGGAAGCGGAACCGTCCCCATCGCGGTTGGCGAGCGCTTGGGCGACGCGGTCGCGGCTGACGACCATGACCCCGTCGGACTTGTGGGGCTCCGCGCCAGCGTCGTCCAGCACGCGCTTGAGGTCGAGGAACGACCAGCCGCCGTATGCCTGCTCGTTCAGCGTCGCGAGCCGCTTGAGGACGTCCTTGGTGCGGACCCTCGGGGCGTCTCCGAGGGCGGCGAGGATGTCGGCGAGCGGGTCGCGGTCCTCGCCCCGCTCGATGACGGTCAGGGTGGTGACTCCGTCCCGCAGGGCCTTGGCACGGTCGGCGATCTCGGTCGCTTCCTCGGTGCTGATGTAGTGCGTGCGGACCGTGATGGACGACTGCCCGGCCGGGGCCTGGATGCCGTCGGACGCGACGACCAGCGTTCCCTTGTCGAGCCCGGGGCGCAGAAGGTGCGGGGCGGCGCCGCCGTTCACGGCCTTGTCCCCGAGTGCCATGCGGGCTTGCGACTCGGTGCCCAGCGCGAGGGATGCGCGGGTGTGGGCTCCCTCGCGGACCAGCTTGGGAAGGTTCTGGTCGGTCGGGTCCTGCGTTCCCTGCCACAGCAGCACGTTCACGGCACGGCCCTGGTTGTGAATCTTGCGGGCGGCCATGAAGTAGCGGGAGTTGGACGACGATCCGCCGTAAGGCCGCTTGTCCTCGTCCTTGAGCGGGCACATGAACGCGACCTGCGCCTCGTCCACGTTCACGATCAGGGCGGGGAATTGCGTTCCGGGCGGCGCCATCAGACGCCGGTTCATCTCCTCCACCGCGTCTTCCAGCATCTTCGTGACCTGGATGACGTGGTCGTCGGTCGGGCCCTGGATGAAGCGGGTGGCGAGTCCTTCGAACATGGCCCAGTCGCCCACGCCCTTCAGGTCACCGATCCAGAACTCCACCGACCGGTCCAGCGCGACCCACAGGGCCAGCGCTCGCAGTGCGGCGGTCTTGCCCTGGTTGGACAGACCCGTGATCAGAAGGTGCCGCTGGTAGACGGACAGGGCGGCGGCATCCCCGCGCAGGTCCTGCCCCCAGGGGGCGCGGCCCTTGGCGTAGTCGGCGGTCATCGTCTCGTCTGTGACCAGCGGGGACGGGCCGATCGGCTCGTCCAGCGCCCCGGAGTCGGCGACCCACAGGCGGACCGTGCGGGCGGCCTGCGGGATGGTGATGAACACCTCGTGTTCGTGGCGGGTCAGGTTCTCCGCGAGCTTGCGTCGGCGGTTCTGCACTTCGATCGTGGACACGCCGGACGGGAGGGTGACGTCGACCTCGACGCCGCATCCGGCGATCCGGATCGGCCCGAGCATCGACGCGCCGGCGTCGCCCATGTCCTTGATGGCGTTGCGGAGCGCGGGTACGCCGAGGTCGCGCAGGGCCTTGACCACGATCGACGGGGTGATCGGCTCACCCTCGCTGTCGCGGACGTTTGCCGGAAGGGCCCACTGGGGTGCGGCCTGCTGCTTGCTGCCCACGGCCCATAAGGCGAGCAGGGCCAGGAACGGGCCGATGGCGAGGGCGGGGCCCCACACGACCTGAACGATGGTGATGATCAGGTTGATGAACTCGATCGTGGCCATCAACGGCGTGACGACCTGCGTGACGTCCTTCGTCGCGATCGCCATCACGACCCCGAGCGCGACCAACGACCCGACACCCATGCCAGCGGTAACGGCCACGCCCTTGGCCGCGTCCAGAGGCGAGTGAAGGAGGTCCATGCGGCGGCGGTGGCGGGCCTCGCGGAAGTGCTGGCCCCGCTCCTCCCACTCCGCCGCGACCTCGTGGTTCCCGGCGGCTTCGGCGGCGCGGAGCATCCGCTCGTAGCGGGAGGCGGTCCGCCCGTCCCACGTCCGCCTCGCCGCAATCTTCGCGCCGCCGGCGACGTAGAGGGTGTGCCGGGCAACGGCGCGGGCGGTCGTCTTGGTGGTCTCGTGCATGACCGCCGTGCGGATGGCGCGGCCGGAGCGGACCCACAGCGGGACGGGCGGCGCGGGTGCCGGTTCGGGGACCACTGTCAGCGTGGTCACGGCGGACGGGTTGGTGTCTTTGTGCAGGTGAACTACGTTCTCACTCATGGTGAAACGGACTCCTGACTGCCCCGGAACGGGGTGAAAGTGAAGGGGAGGAATGCCGTGCGGGCCGGGCGCGTGGCGCGGTGCGGGTCACCACCAGCCGGACGACTTCTTCGCGGCCTTGGCGCGGGCGGCCTCGGTGACGACGCGCTGACGCTCGATCTGCAACGCGGTCATCTCCGCGATCAGCCGCGTCTCCGCCGAGGTCGAAACCGAGTCGATCCGGTTCTCGGCGCGGCCGGTGCTCTTGCCGCGCATGACCCGGTAGGAACCGCCCGCGACGGCGGCGAGCATCTGGCGCCGCTCGGAGCCGGTGAGCGGCCACAGTTCGCCGCGGCGGACGGCTTCGAGTTTGCGATTGGTCTCGCGGATCGCCCGGTCGAGGCGACGGGTGTCGGGCTTGGACATGGTCAGACCGCCTTTCCGGCGTCGGGGGCGAGGATGAGGTGGATGTCGGCGAGCTGGCCCGTCGCGCCCTGGGACCCGAGCCACGCCGCAACTTCGCGGGTGACGCGGTCCCAGCAGTAGTCGAGCGGGACGGTGACGGTGCCGTGGGCGAACGCGCGGCCCTCGCCCGGCACAGTCACATGCGCGTGCCACGCGTACGTGACCGTCGGAACAGCGTTGGTGCTGGTCACAGCGGAACTCCAAGGTGTGGACGGAGGGTTCAGGCGGTGCACTGGTCTTCGGGGTAGGCGCAGGGCACGCAGGTCCCGAGCGAGGTGGGGATGACGTATCCGGCGTCGGTGCGGCACTGCGGGCAGGTGCGGCGGGCGGCGTTGGCCTTGGCCACTGCCGCCCACTTCGCGGCCGTCATCGGGCGCACCGGCCGGGCGAGATCGATCCGGTAGAGGTAGGCGACTAGCGGTCCACGGCGGCGGCGCGGCCGTTCGAGCTGCGCCGCCACGGCCTGTCCACCGGGGCGCAGGCCGCGGGCGCGGAGTTGGCGGCGGGTGGCGTAGCCGTCCGGGGCGAGGCGCCACCGGAACACCGGCAGCGCCGCCATCACGCGACGCGCTTCCATGCCGCCCGCAGGCGGACTTCGGATGCGGAGTGGCCGGCGGTGCGGAAGCGGGTGGCCATCTCGCGGTAGGACAGGGCCGGAACGCGGCTGGTGCGGATCTCGTCCACGACCGCATCAAGTTCGGCGTCGCTGAGAGCGGGTCCGGATTCGAGTGCGGTAAGCGGCTCGGTGGGCCCCCAGATGGGGAGCTCCCATTGGGCTGTGACGTCGGGTGTGACGCGGTGCGTCACGCTGGTCAAGGCCCGTCCGGTGTCCTCGCCGTTCCGGGCCGCTTCCAGCGTCGACCACGCGTCGGAGAGCCGTTTGGCGGTCTCGGCCTGGACCCGGGCGACGCGCGCCCCTGCCTGCGTCACGGCCGTCAGCCGCGTCTCCTCCGTGCTGGCTTCGGCCCGCAGCCGGGCACGAGCCACGGCCGCTTCATCCCGGGCTTTCTGCTGGATACCCGTGATGGCGTTCAGCGCGTTCGAGGTCAGCGCGGTCCGCTCCCACAATCCGTGCACCAGCCACAGCGCCTTCGCCGCGAGCGGCAGCCACGCCACCGCAAGCCAGGCGCCCGTGTCAGCTTCGGCGGTGAGGGCGTGGGCGATTAGGACGGCGGTGGCGAGGAGCCCGAACGACCAGCCGACCGCCGTCACGGCAGTGGAGTGGTCGCCCTGGGCGGCGAGACGCCGTTCGTAGGCGAGGGTGGCGAGCCATCCCCCGTCGATGCCCAGACCGACGACGAGAGCGACGGGCCACGGCATCGCCGACCCTAGCCACATCACGACCACGGCCAGGGTGAGGACCAGGGACACCGCCGTCACGGCGACGGCGGGCAGAGCGGTCGGACGGGCCATCACGCCACCCCCGCCGGGATCGTGCCGGCCGTGCGGTTGGCCAGCTTGGCCCGCTCCGCGAGCACCCGGGCCAGCGCCCGGCGCACCCGGCGGGTGTCGACCTCGTTCGGGACGTGGTCAATGGCGATGATCTGCGCGTCGATCAGGTCGACGTCCGCGAGGATCGCGGGCATCTCCAGCTCGATCGCGTCCAGCTCCGCGTCCGTCGGCTCCATGAAGTCGGCGAACGCGGTAACAGCTTCCTGAACAGTGACGATGGGACTCATTGGGTCGTGTTCCTCTCACACAGGAACGGCCCGAACAGCGGCCCCGGTGTTCCAGCACCGGGGCCGCGCGCCGTTGAAGTCGGTAGATCCGGCTCCCCTCAGCGCTGCTCGTACGAGACGAGCAGCGGAGGCAGCTGGCCCGCAGCAGGTGAGCTGCGGAGAGGTCGATTTGCGCTGTACGTCACGCGGGAGAACCTGCGAGGCCGCCTACTTGGCCGAGGAGAGGCGGCGTGATCCCCATTCAGTTGTCAAAGAACGGCCGCTCCGATGAGCCTGGTAACCCCCTGATCAGAGGCTCCCGTCTTCACGGGTACTCACCGAGCACTGTCAGTGCAGGCAGTGCACACTCGATGGTGTTGCACCACCTGCTCTGCTTGTTGGTACAAGCTGATGCAGTGATGCTGCACCCACGGAGGGTGAGTCGTCAAGCGTTTGGGGAACCGCATGTACCAACAAGTTGCGCGAGTGGTCCATGATGGGGGCATGAGCAAGCAGCCGAAGTACCGGCAGTTGGCCGACGCCCTGCGCCGTGAGATCGACAACGGCACCCATCCGCCGGGGTCTCGACTGCCGTCGGAGAGTGAGCTTTCAGCCCGCTTCGACGCGTCGCGGAACACTGTGCGTTCAGGTCTCTCGCTGCTGGTCGCGCAGGGGCTCATCACCTCAAGCCAAGGGCTTGGATATGAGGTCGCAAAGCACGAGGTCTTCGAGCTGAACGCGTCCCGCTTCGAAAACCTGGAGTTCCCGCAGAGCGGCGACGCCTACAGCACCGACGTAACGAATGCTGGCCGCCGGCCTCACCAGACGTTCCGAGTGGAGATGCTCCCGGCGCCTAATGATGTCGCTGAGCGACTCAAGGTCTCCGCAGGTACGACGGCTGTATTGCGGTTCTGTCATCGCTATGTGGACGACGTTCCGTGGTCCACACAGGCGACCTACTATCCGTCGTGGCTGGTCGACGCATCACCGCGACTGGCTGAGCCGGGAGACATCGAGGAGGGCACGACTCGCTATCTCGCATCGCGAGGAATCGAGCAGGTCGGGTACTTCGATGAGATCGCCGCCCGGATGCCCACGCCGGAGGAAGCCCGGCTTTTGGAGATCGGAGCCGGTGTGCCCGTGATGCTCTGGACGCGTACGGGCTACTCCGCAGACCGTCCGATCCGCTGCACGATCACGACGTTCCGAGGGGACCTAAACCGCATGAACTACGAGATCGGTGAACTGTCCGCCCGAAACGAGACCGCGTGATCATCGCTCTCGCGGAACCGCACGACGTGGACAAGCTGCTCGCCTTTCGCGAGGAAGCCGCAGCGTGGTTGCGGGCCCTTGGGTCTGACCAGTGGAGCCGGCCGTATCCCGCAGACAGGCTCTTGGCAACGATCGAAGCGGGCGTCGTGTTTATGCTCCGTGATGGACGCACGACGGCTGGCACGATCACGCTCACTCCGGACGCCGAACAAGGCCTCTGGACAGAGGATGAATTGGCGGAACCGTCGATGTTCGTCAACAAGTTGACCGTCGGCCGTGCGTACGCCGGGCAAGACCTCGGCGGCCGTCTACTCGACTGGGCTGGCGACCGGGCACACAGAGCGGGTGCGCATTGGCTTCGCTTGGACGCTTGGACGACAAACGCAGGGCTTCAGCGGTACTACCGCGCCCACGGCTTCGCGCATATCCGTACCGTCTTTGAAGGTGCTGCAGTGAACGGCGGACCTAGGGTGTCCGGGTGGCTGGGACAACGTGACGCTCGTCCGGCTCATCACGGATTCGTAGATCGGACACCGGAGCCCGGCCGTCTTCCGTTCGCTGTGTAATAGCTTGGAAACTGTGATTACTTCACGGGTATGAACCGGGTAACCTCCTCGCGATCGAGTTCGAGGGGGAGAAGTGACGACCACTCAGTCGCCGGATGCTATGCCGGGTGCACCGGAACCAGACCCATCGCAGAGTATCCCTGCCGGTGAAGGAGAACCCGCCACAGGGAAGAAGGCGTTTACGCGGGGGGTAACGATCCTTACTGTGATCTTCGCCTGCATCGGTGCCGTCAGTGCGGCGACCGGATACACCATCAAAGACGATCTGGTCCCGAAGCTTCAAGATCTTGGCAAGGAGGATGCGTCCTACTCGTTCAAGAGTCCTTCCCTGAAAGATCAGCCAGTCACCGTGAGGCGTTGTACTGCAGTAACTGTGCACGTCGCTGGAGATGTACCCGAAGGTCAGGAGCTATGGCTCGGCACGAACCTGCGTGGACGTAAGGCACTAGTGGAACCGATGGATTCCTCCGGGGATGGCTCCTATAAGGCGAGCATTTCCATCGGTCGTGAGCAGGATCGCATGCAACAGCGCGAGCTCGACGCGGTCCTCGTCGGCCCTGAAGCGGCGGACTGGTTGCGATCCGTCAAGGACAAGCGTTCGCTCTACGACGTTGCGAGCAGCAAGTGGCTACCGGGAGCCCGTGTGGTTGCCAGCGTCGACGTCAAGAGGGACAGCGCCTCTGGCGAACTGGACTGCAGCGGCAAAAAGTAGCACGTTGCGACATGAAAAGTGGCGCCTAGGTTAAGGGCACCTACCGCGTGTAGATGAGACCCGGCAGGTCGAAAAATCAAGGAATGTCGATAGAAAGATGACTGCGTCCTTCGGGCGCAGTCATCAGGCATCTGCTTGGGATCGAAGTCTGGTGACGGGTTCAATTTCGGACCTTAGGCGTTCGGGGCGCCTTCGATTAGCCCAGCTTCGCGTAGCCGATTCCATGCGGTTTGGATGTGGGCATCCGTAAAAATCCGACTCTTTCGGTGATTCCAGCCTTGGATGCAGGATAGTACCTTCTCTGACGTCGCAGGGGGAGGCACTAGCTCATCGGCCGCGAATAGCACCGTGCTCAGGAGCTCCATTCCGAAGGCGTCTTGGAAGCCTGCGGTGAGTGACTGAAAATCGCGGGAGATACGGTCGAATTCAGCGGAATCCTGAAGCCTGAGTTTGGCCTCGTGTACGGCTTCTTTGTCCAGCTCAAGGATTGCCTGCGCGCCACTGGTTCCATCGCCGTAGCCGTGGAGAAAGTGGCCTTCCATGGTGGAAACGGCTCGGTCCAACTGGGGTGAGTAGGGGCCGTAGATTCCTTTTTCGAAATGAAGGCCGAGCGGCAATCCGAACTTTTGCAGGAAGTATGCTGCTTTGTGTGCTTCGAGCAGTGAAACGCGAGGATCGAACGCCATTCCGCGCTCCACGGCGGCATCGATATAGCGACTCAATGCGACAATGAATGACGCTCTCTCGCGAGTCATCGGAGGTGTGGGTGTCGCGTTCGGCATTTCTTTTGCCGTAGGGGCCCCGGCTGGCTCCCAGACGCGAACTTCAACTCCGGGGATAGTCCCCAGAATTTGATTAATCATGGGTTTTACGTCGGCCCAGTTCAAGCCGCCGTTGCCGCAGCCTAGAGGTGGAACTGCGATGGATTTGATTCCACGTTCCACGATTTCGTCGCGCAGTGCGGTGAGTCCCGCTGTCACATCCTCTAGGCGGGAAGGTGAGCGCCAGTGGCGCTTGGTGGGGAAGTTTACGACGAAGCGGGGACCTCCCAATTGCGGAAGCTCATGCACGTGCATGCGCCCAACTGTCACTTCGCCGTGCTCGCACGCCTCCTTGTAGTCGGCATAGTTTGTTGGGAATGCGCGCTTGAACTGCAAGGCGATGCCCTTGCCCATGACTCCCACGGTATTGACCGTGTTAACAAGAGCATCGACGTCTGCGATCAGCAGATTGCCGGTGCCGCGGGTGATCATGTCGTCCCTTCCTTACGCCTGGGTCTTCAGTGTGCCCGTTCGTCAGTAGTACCACTCGCGTCTGACAGTCACAGGCAAGTCAACGGATGCATCGTCCAGGAGCCGCTCAACCAGCAGGGCGTGCTCTCGATCGTACGTCGCAACTTCGGTCAGGGCCGAGACGGGAAGCTGCTCATAGACGAGGAACTCCGCCATGCGACGCCTCATGCGGTCGCCATCATTGGTTGTATTTGCCCAGATCTGTGCCCCAATGATGGACCAGTCGACTACCTGCTCCATGGACTCCAGGCTGTTGAAGTGATCGGTGATCGCGCTCGCGCAGTTGCCATCGCTGACGACATACGGCTGGCCGACGCCTGATGCTGCCGCCACGTTGCTGACGAGGTAGACCAGCGGGGGCTGGCCGTCCGGATAAGTGCGCACGCCGCCCTTGCTGATGCGGTACAGCATCGGCGATCGCGGTGCGTAATAGAAGGGCACGTAGTCGGCCGGCACACCGCCAGGCGAAACCTTGATCGGCCGAAGGCGTCGCTGGGACTTGATCTCAGTGTCGCCGCACTCCATTGGCACGCCGCCGCGGCTCTGCATCTCGGAGTCCGAGACCAGGCACTTGTCGTTGAGAATGCCCGGCAGGTTGCGTATGTGAGTGAAGTGGAAGAGCTGACGATCCCCTGTGCTTGTCACTCGGAGTGCTTACCACATGGCAGACGGTTGCTGGGCTCATACTCGGGAGTAGGCATCGAAGCCTGTTCTGCCTGCTCGTCCTGTGGTAGCGGCTCGTCCGCTAAAGGAGCTTGTCGCGGCCTGAGTTCTAGCGCGAATCTCTCTTCCCCCGCGTGGGGCGCCTAGAGGCGCTGGGCTGGTCAGCGGGTATGTAGCCAGCCCTCTGTAAATCTGCTGACCTCGCCTCCAGGATGCGCGGGGTACGGTCGACGCGCCCGCCGTGCTGCTGGCCGACCACATCCTGGGGCTGGGCCCGGATCACCTCGACATCCTCGCCGTCCGGCGCGACCTCGCCCAGTGGCGGGGCCTTGCGGGGGATGTGCAGGGTGCGGCTGAGGCGCAAGCAAAGCTCGGGTTCTGAGATGGACCTTAGTCTCAGTTTTAGTCTCCATTGCCGCTCAATCCGGTGCGGTACGCCCTCGTCCGTGGACGTATGGCACGTCGCCTGACCTGCAGCGCGAGCCCGTTGTCGGACGTCCCCGGACCACTCCGGAACAAGCCCGGACAGCTTGTAATGCGTAAGTGTTGGTCCCCCTTGCCTACCGGCCGTCAGCCGCGATGCGTGGTGACACGTGTGGATGCCAGAGCAGAGAACCCGCACCACAGTTGCCCTGCTCCTATGGGGAACACTGAAGGCGATCTTGAGATTGCGTTTTCCGGGGACCACAGGAAACCGATACACCCCGATTCTCTGCTCAAGCGCGTCAGTACGGCGGTCAGGGCTCGCTACCGGTGCTTCCGCCGCGCTCGGCGCTGCCCTTCCTTGCTACCGGATGCGCGCAATTTTTGAGCTTCAAATGGTCTGCCCAGGGCGGTAAGTACCTGGGCGAGGTTCTGGGTGACCCTTTGAGCGTCGGGGTGGTCTACGCCCAGGACGCGACGGCACCGCGCGCGAGTGTCCCTGAGGAGCTGCTCTGCCTCTGCGAACTGCCGAAGACTCGCCAGGGTGCTGGCGAGGTTGTTGGCGGAGTTGAGGGTGTCGGGGTGGTCGTCGCCCAGGATGCGGCGGCGGCGTTCGAGGGTGTCCTCCTGCATGCGGCGGGCCTGCTCGTACTTCCCGAGACGGTCCAGGGTGCTGGCGAGGTTGCCGGCGGATTGGAGGGTGTCGGGGTGGTCGTTGCCCAGGGTGCGGCGGTGGCGTTCGAGGGTGTCCTCGTGCATGCGGTGGGACTGCTCGTACTTCCCGAGACTGTCCAGGGTGCTGGCGAGGTTGTTGGCGGAGGTGAGGGTGTCGGGGTGGTCTTCGCCCAGGATGCGGCGGCGGCGTTCGAGGGTGTCCTCGTGCAAGCGGTGGGACTGCTCGTACTTCCCGAGACTGTCCAGGGTGCCGGCGAGGTTGTTGGCGGAGTTGAGGGTGTCGGGGTGGTCTTCGCCCAGGATGCGGCGGCGGCGTTCGAGGGTGTCCTCGTGCAAGCGGTGGGACTGCTCGTACTTCCCGAGACGGTTCAGGGTGGTGGCGAGGTTGCCGGCGGAGATGAGGGTGTCGGGGTGGTCTTCGCCCAGGATGCGGCGGCGGCGTTCGAGGGTGTCCTCGTCCATGCGGTGGGCGTGCTCGTACTTCCCGAGACGGTTCAGGGTGCTGGCGAGGTTGCCGGCGGATTGGAGGGTGTCGGGGTGGTCGTCGCCCAGGGTGCGGCGGCGGCGTTCGAGGGTGTCCTCGTGCAAGCGGTGGGCGTGCTCGTACTTCCCGAGACGGTTCAGGGTGCTGGCGAGGTTGTTGGCGGAGCTGAGGGTGTCGGGGTGGTCGTCGCCCAGGGTGCGGCGGCGGCGTTCGAGGGTGTCCTCGTGCAAGCGGTGGGACTGCTCGTACTCCCCAAGGTGGGCCAGGGTCGTGGCGAGGGCGAAGGTGATGGAGAGGGCGTCGGGGTGGTCCTCGCCAAGGTCGGCCGTCCAGAGGGGGCGGAGAGTTCTGGCCAGGTCGCGGCCGGCGGGTGCCTGCCCGCTCACACAGAGGTAGCCGACGGTACTGATGATTGTCTGGTGCAGTGAGGGGTGCTGGGCGATGGCGTGCAGGCGGGCGGCGAGGTGGGAGGTTAGGGAGGCCCACGTCGACCATGTGGCCGGGGCGTCTGTGTCGGTTGGCGCGATGGTGGTAAGGAGGGCGGTGACGTCGTTTTCTGCCGCGGTGGTGTCGGCTTCGCTGGTGTGGTCGCGGACGATGGCCTGGGTGAGCCGGTGGATCTGGAAGGTTTCGTGGTCGACGTTGGCCAGCCCGAAGCGGGCCAGGGGCTGAAGTGCGGTCTGGGGCCACATGAAGTCGTCGGGGTCGACGGTGAGCGTGGCCAGCCGGTCACGGCTGGTCTCCAGCCAGGCTGTGGGGATGGGATCGGGGCCCAGGAACGCGGCCAAGCGCAGCAAGTCGGCGGCCTGGGGGTGCTCGTCGGCCAGTCGCGCGGTGGCGATGTCCACGGTGGCCGCCAGGGAGGCGGGGTAGTTGGGCGGGCCGCCGTTGCCCATCAGGGCAGTGGTCTTGCTGGTGAGCAGGTGGCGGTAGCGGTCCAGGGTCATGCCGGTGGTGATGATGCCGGCGGCTTGGGCGAGGGCCAGGGGCAGGTCGCCGAGGTCGTCTGCGAGCGCGTCGGCCTGCTGTGCGCCGATGCGGGGGATGCTGGTGGTCAGGTAGGCCAAGGAGTCGCTGCGGGTGAACACGTCCAGGCCGTGGCTGAGGACTGTGTCCTTCCAGCCGGGGTTGCGTGAGGTGATCAGAACGTGGCCGGGTCCGGTGGGCAGCACTGACTTGAAGGCGCCGGGGTCGTCGGCGTTGTCCAGGACGATCAGCCAGCGATCCCGGGTGCGTAGATATTCGAGCAGTGAATGGGTGCTGTGGCCGGTACCGGCCTCGGGCGTGGCGATGCCCAGCCGGGTGGCCAGTTCGGTGTAGTGGACGGGGATCTGGTCGGCTTGCTCGGCGTCGATCCACCACACGATGTCGTACTGGCTGGCGAAACGGTGGGCGTACTCCAGGGCGAGCTGGGTCTTGCCGATCCCGCCCATGCCGTGCACGGCCTGCACCACCGCCTGCCCGCCGTCCAGCAGGTTCTCCCGGACCCGCGTCATCGAAGTCTCGCGGCCGGTGAAACGCGGATTGCGGCTCGGCACGTTCCATACCCCCGGCATGTCCGCGCTGCTGGGCAGCCGCGGACGTCCGCCGGGGGCAGACGCTGGTGTCGTGCCGGGGAACTGCGGGGGTGTGAGCGGGCCGGTGGGGCCGTCGACGGCGTCCCGCAGCGCGGTGATTGCGGCCTGTTCGTCCAAGCCGTGCAGATCCTTGCGGATTGCCGCGGTCAGGATGTCGGGGATTTCGATGCCGCTGAGGGGTGCGATCGTCAGCGGGACGAGCCTGCGCCTCCCCGCCACGACAGAGGTCCACTCCTCATGAGTCCAGCGCGCGGGGTCGAAATAGTTGTTGGAGAACAGCGCCACCACAGCGGTGGCCCGCCGAAGTGCCTGGTCCATCCGCTCGACGAAGTTGTCGCCGGTGCGCCAGTCCCACATGTCCAGCTCCACGCGGTGGCCGGCCTCACGCAGATGCCACGTCACCCACTCCGCCCAGGCCCCGTCGGCTCCGGCGTAGCTGACGAATACCGACTCCGCTGGCTCCGACATCGTCAGTCCCCCTTGTACGTGTGTCTCCGCGCGTCTGCCACGGACGCCCACCCATGGTCATGCCTATACGGTGGACTTGGGCGTGAATCTAGAAACTTGGGCACAGGGAGGCAGAGCATGGTGCGGGCGCCAAAATGCATCGACGTGAAGTTGAACCTGCGTGTGGTGGAGATCTCGGGTACTTGGGAGCCCAACGACGCTGAACGGCGAGCCGCCTGGGAGTTGTACGTCGAGCTGGTCACCCGTGTCTCGGTCGTGCCCCTGCGTGCCGATGAGGGACTGCTACGGGAAGCACTGAGCAGCCTGTACTCCCTGTTTACCACCACCCGGGAGATCCTGCGAAAGTACGGCCCCGAGGTCGCCGAACCCAAGAAGAACGGCCAGTACAACTTCGGCTACCTCGCCGTGGCCATGCTCAACTACGGCATCCGCCCCCTGCTCGCCCATTGGCATCCTGCCCTGGAGGACTGGGAGAGCCAACGCTCCACCGACGGTGGCCGCCGCGAGCACGAACAGGCCTGGAACGACGCCGCCGATCTACGCATCGCCTTGCGTGACACCCGTGCCACCCTGACCGCCTACGCCGACCTTCTCGCCCACGCATGCGGCGTCCCCAACCTTCTTCAGGCAGTCCCCGCGGACACGGCCTGAGACCACAAGGCGCAGTCGGGAAGAGTCCAGGTCTCACCTGATCTGTGGAATAGGTGCTCGACGATCTTGAGAACCGGTGCACCCGTTCTGTATGGACTGTCGGACGGGGCCGAGCGCGTCTGGCTATTTCGGTAGCCGTCTCCAGCTACCGATGGCGGACTGCTCGTCGCGCGTGATGAGAGTTCAGGGCCAGTCTCAGTTGCAGTCCCATTTGATACTTGGTCCGGCACCGTTCACTGGGGTCCAAGGATGTTTGCGAATCTCTCTGATCAGGGAGAACGCCTACTTCGCAGATGCCCTCGGACGTACATGGACCTAGATCGGACAGCTCGTAATGCGTAGGTCTCGGGTTCGAATCCCGAAGGCGGCTCTGTGGAAGCCTCAGGACTCACTCGCCGTGACCTGGGGCTTTTGCTTTTTCCGGACGCGGTGGGCTCTGTTCGCCGGACGCGGGGCCCTTGCGCTCCGGCCGGTCGAGAAGGTGTTGCCGGGGGCGCGGCCTGAACACCGGTGGCCGTCCCCACTCCCCGACCGGGGTGGGGACGGCCGCGACGGGTCGGCGGGCCGGGTCAGGCCGCGAACAGTCCGGCGGAGCTCACTCCGGAGAACGCCATTCGTTCCACCCGCCGTGCCTGGTCAAGGCCGCCGCCGTCGACGTAGGTGAAGGGAGTGCCGGCGCACAGCCGCAGGAACGTCCGCTTCGCGTCGGCGTCGTCGGAGATCACGCGGATGTCGGGGACGACCGAGTCGGGGCCCCCGTCGAACGCCTCCCACCACACGTTCTTGAAGGCGCCCACCAGCCGCGCCTCGGGGAACGCGGCGGCGAGGTCCTCGGTGCCGCCGGCCGCCCAGGGGCCCACGAAGTCGACGTGACCGCCGGTGAACGGGTTGGTGATGTCCACCAGGATCTTCCCGCGCAGACCGGCGCGCCAGGGCCCGAGCTGCTGCACCGCTCCCTGCACGCCGAGGAAGGCGGGGATCACCACCGAGGACTGTGCGACGACCTCCTCGCAGCACCCGCCGGTCACTCCGGGCGCCCCGCTCGCTCCGGTGGCCGAGCCGAGCCGCACCTCGTGCCCGGCCCGGGCGAACATCGTCGCCAGGGTGACGGCGATACCGCCCGTTCCCAGTACCCCGATCGTCATCGCAGCGCTCCTCCGCTCCTGGTCCTGGCTCATGCCGTACGCGTCAGCACCAGGCTGACGTTGTGGCCGCCGAAGCCGAAGGAGTTCGCGAGCGCCGCGTCCCACCGGCCCGTACGGTTCTCGCCGCTGACCACGTCCAACTGGACGCCCGGGTCGAGTTCGTCGAGGTTGCGGGTGGCCGGAACCACCCCGTGGTGGAGCGCGAGCAGGGCGGACATCGCCCCGAACGCTCCCGAGGCGCCGAGCATGTGACCGGTCATCGACTTGGTCGCGGTCACCACCGGGTGGTCACCCAGTGCCTTCGCGACCGCCTCGGCCTCGGCGAGGTCGCCGCCCGGGGTCGAGGTGGCGTGGGCGTGCACATGGCCGATGTCGCGCGGTTCCAGTTCCGCGTCCCGCAGCGCCGCCCGTATCGCGAGGACCTGCCCCTCGGAGTCGGACGCGGAGATGTGCCGGGCGCTCGACGTGACGGCCGCGCCGGCCACCGCGCCGTAGACGCGGGCACCCCGGGCCCGGGCGAACTCGGCGCGTTCCAGGACCAGGACGGCGGCGCCCTCGGCCATCACGAACCCCGAGCGGGCGGCGTCGAACGGCCGGGACACGGCGGCCGGGTCGCCCTCCTGCCGCGACAGCGCCTTCATCTGCGCGAACGCGGCCACGATGAACGGATGCAGACTCGCCTCGGTACCGCCGACCACCACGACGTCGGCGCGGTCCAGACGGATCAGGTCCAGTCCCAGGGCGATCGACTCGGCGCCCGAGGCACAGGCGCTGACCGGGGAGCGCGCGCCGCCTCGCGCCCCCAGGTCGATGCTGACCCACGCCGCCGGTCCGTTCGGCATCAGCATGGGGACCGCGTACGAGGACAGCTTCCGCATGCCCGACCGCTCGTACACCTCGTTCTGTCCGAGCGTGCTCAGCACGCCTCCGATCCCGGTGCCGACGACCACCGCCAGCCGTTCCGGTTCCACCTGGGGCCGGCCCGCGTCCTGGAAGGCCTCCCGGGCGGCCGCCACGGCCAGTTGCTCCCCGCGGTCCAGCTTGCGGGCGTGCACCCGGCCGAGCACCTCGACCGGGTCGGCGGACACCGACCCCGCGATCCGCACCGGCAGTTCCTCGGGCCGGCCCTCGTGCCCCGTGTGGCCCTCGTAAAGGGAGCGCACACCCGACCGTGCGTCGAGCAACGCCTGCCACGAGTCGGCCGCGTTCCCTCCGAGCGGTGTCATGGCGCCCAGCCCCGTCACGAGTACGCCGCAGTCTCGGCTCATCGCCGTCCTCTCCCGGTCCGTCGGCCGCTCATGCGAAGACGATCGTGTGGTTGCCATGGCGGATCACCCGGTCCTCGCTGTGCCACTGCACCGCGCGCGTGAGCACGGCCCGTTCCACGTCCGCGCCGCGTCGCTGGAGGTCGGCGGCGGTGTCCGCATGGCTGACACGGACCACGTCCTGCTCGATGATCGGGCCCTCGTCGAGGCTTTCGGTGACGTAGTGGGCGGTGGCGCCGACGAGTTTGACGCCGCGTTCCTTCGCCCTGGCGTAGGGGCCGGCGCCGATGAACGCGGGCAGGAAGGAGTGGTGGATGTTGATGATCGGTACCCCCACCTGCTCGATGAAGTCCGGCGACAGGATCTGCATGTAGCGGGCCAGGACGACGAAGTCGACGTTGCCCCGCAGCAGACGAAGATGCTGGGCCTCGGCGGCGGACTTGTCCGGGCCCGCGGACGGGACGTGGAAGAAGGGGATCCCGAACGAGCGGACCTCCTCGGCGGTGTCCGGATGGTTCGAGATCACCATGGCGACGGTCACCGGCAGCTGCCCACGCCGGTGCCGCCACAGCAGGTCGAGCAGACAGTGGTCGGACTTCGAGGCGAAGATCGCCACCCGCTTGGGCACCGACAGGTCCCGCAACGTGAACTCCAGCTCGAAGTCCCCGGCGAGCCGCTGCCGCAGTCCGTCGTCGATCGCGGGCAGGGCGGCCCTGAGGTGGTCGAGACCGAACACCGTCCGCTGGAAGAACGCGCCGCCCTGCGGATTGTCCGAGTACTGGTCGAGGGAGACGATGTTCGCGCCGTGCTCGCCGAGCACCGAGCCGACGGCCGCGACGATGCCCGGCCGGTCCTTGCCCCGGACGGTCAGGGAGGCGTGGAGGTGCCCGGTGCGGTGCGTCGTGGCGGTGGCTGTGCCGTCGGCCTCCAGGGTCAGCGACACGTCACTTCCCCTTCTCGGCCAGGGTGTCGGGGGCGCGGCTGACCAGGCCGCGGAAGGTCAGAGCCACGTTGTGGCCGCCGAACCCGGCCGAGTTCTTCACCGCGACGATCTGCTCGGGCCCGAGCTTCAGCGGGCTGCCGTGCACCACGTCGACCGAGAGCCCCTCGTCGAGGCGGGTGAAGTTACGGGTCGGGGGCACCAGGCCGTGGTACAGGCTGAGGATCGTGGTGATCGACTCGATCGCGCCCGCCGCACCGAGGCTGTGCCCGGTCATCGACTTGTTCGCGGTGAGCGCCGGACCCTGGTCCGCGTCCCCGAACACGGCCTGTACCGCGCGTGCCTCGGCCGCGTCGCCGGGCCCGGTCGCCGTGCCGTTGGCGTTGAAGTGCGCGACGTCCGCGGGCGTCACCCCGGCGTCCGCGAGCGAGGAGCGGACGGCCGCGACGGTGCCGGTGCCGTTCGGCTCCGGCTGCACTATGTGGTACGCGTCCGACGAGATACCCACCCCGGCGAGCTCGGCGTAGATCCGGGCGCCGCGCTCCCGCGCGTGCCGCTCGGACTCCAGTACGAGGATGCCCGCCCCCTCGCCGAGGACCATCCCGTCGCGCTCCGCGTCGTACGGGCGGCAGGCGGACGCGGGGTCGTCCACCCGCTGCGACAGCGCCCGCATGGCCGCGAACGAGGACAGGACCAAGGGATGCAGGGGCGCCTCCGCGCCGCCCGCCACCACGATGTCCGCGTCTCCGCGGCGGATCAGGTCGGCCGCCGTGACCAGCGCCTGGGTTCCGGAGGAGCAGGCGTTCACCGTGGCGTGCACGCCGAGGCGCGCGTTGACCAGCAGGGCGACGGCCGCCGCGGAGCCGTTGCCCATGGACATCGGCACGGTCATCGGGGGTACGCGCCGCCAGCCCCGTGTCTTCAGCGCCTCCCAGCCGTCGATGATCGAGGTCATGTCGCCCAGCGCGGCCGAAACCGCCACGGCGACCCGATGCGGGGCCACGGACACCCCGTCGAGGCCAGCGTCCGCCCACGCCTCCGCCGCGGCCGTCATCGCGAACTGGGCGGAGCGGCTCAGCCGGCGGCGCTGCTGGTGGTCGAGCCCCTGACCGGGTTCCACCTTCGCCCGCCCGCCCAGAAGGGGTGGCAGGTCCTTGGCCCAGGACTCCTCGTCCAGCAGGCCTAAGCCGCTCTCGCCCCGCAGCATCGCGTCCCAGGTACTCGCGACGTCCCCGCCGAGTGGGGTGATCTCCCCGAGGCCGGTGACGACGACGTTCGTGGTCTCTTCCTGACGTGTGTTCATCGGTTGTGCGCTCCCTGTCCGACCTGTGCGGCGAGCTTTCCGGAGTCCTTCTTGACCGAGTTGATGAGCACCTTCCGGAGCAGGGACTTCGGCATGATCCCGAAGTAGTCCCCGGGCTCCACCTCGAACGTCCAGTGCACGGTGGTGGTCCCGTCCCCGTTCTCGGCGTAGTCGTAGGTGCCGACGTAGTGGAACGGTCCCTGCAGGGTGTGGAACTTCGAGCGCCGGCCCGGCTCGAACTCGCTGATCTCGACGGTGAATTCCATCCGCTTGCCGATCAGCTGGAAGGTGATCTCGTACCGGCCGCCCGGCCGCGGCTCCCCGTCGAGGAGCTTCACGTCCACGCACGCCGCCTGCCACACGGGGTCCTGGACCGGGTCCGAGATCAGTGCGAACGCCTCCTTCGGCGGCACCGGGAGGTGGAACGCGTACTCGGCCTTCACCAGCTCACTCTTGGCCATCGTCGGTGGGTCCTTCCATGTGTGCGGCGATCGCCTGGGCGGCGATCTCGGCGTGCGGCGGATACATCACCGAGTTGTGGTCCCCGGAGACGTCGATGACGTGCAGTGAGCCCTTGATCAGCGCCTCCCAGCCGAGCTTCGGCCCGTACTCGGCCGGCTCGTCGGCCGCGCGCAGCAGCACCAGGTCCAGGTCGGCGGGCTCGGGGAGGTAGGTCTGCAGGGCGATGCCGTTGGCGAGGTACGCCTCGAAGTAGCGCAGGATCTGAGCGCGGTCCGCGTCCTCGGCGAGGACGCCGATGGCGGCGGCCCGCTGGAGGATGTGGTCGAACGCGGCGTCACCGCCGAGTGCCCGCAGATCGTCCGCGGGGATGTCGAGCGTCTTCCCGGCGGGAACGGCGAGGTCCCGCGCGAACCAGGAGAGGATCGTCGAGTCGTCCGCGGACTCGGGGATGTTGTCCTCGATCGGCGCCCGGCTGTCGATGCCGAAGAGGAACTCGATCTCCTCGCCCGCCGCGCGCAGTTGTCCGGCCACCTCGTAGCCGATCACGCCGCCGAAGCACCAGCCGCCGAGGGCGTACGGGCCGGCCGGCTGGACCTCCCTGAGGTAGTCGATGTAGCGGGTGGCCATGGCCTCCACGCTGATCTCGGCCTCGCCCTCGTTCTGGATGCCGGGGGCCTCGATCGCCAGGACCGGCCTGCCCGGCGGGAGGTGGCGGGTCAGCTCGACGTAGCAGAACACGGTGCCGCCGAAGGGGTGGAACAGGAAGACGGGCCGCTGCTCCGGGTCCCCTTCCCGCAGGGTGACGAGCGGGGCGCGCGAAGTCTCCTGGCCACCGGACCGCACGATGGCGGCCAGTTCGGCGATGGTGCCCTGGCGCAGCATGACGGAGATCGGTACCTCCACGTCCCACTCGGCGCGGATGGCCGAGCTGAGCCGGACGGCGAGCAGGGAGTGGCCGCCCACGTCGAAGAAGTTGTCGCGGATGCCGACCTGGGAGATCCCCAGGATCTCGGTCCACATCCGCGCCAGCGTGATCTCCGTGGCGTCGCGCGGCTTCTCGAAACCGGCGTCCGAGGCGAGGACGGGCTCCGGCAGCCGGCCCCGGTCGATCTTCTTGTTGGCGGTCAGCGGCAGTTCGTCCAGGACCATCACGATGCCGGGCACCATGTACGGCGGAAGGGACACCGCCGCGGCCGACTTGACGTCCGCCGTCCGCAACTCGGCCCCGGGCTCCGCCACCAGATAGGCGACGAGCCGGTCGTCCCGGACCACGACGACGGCCGTGGAGACGCCGTCGACCGCTCCGAGGACGGCCTCGACCTCGGAGAGTTCGATGCGGTAACCGCGCAGCTTGATCTGGTTGTCCAGGCGGCCGTGGTGCAGCAGCCGGCCGTCGCTGGTCCAGCGTGCCCGGTCACCGGTGCGGTAGAGGCGCCGGCTCGGGGCGGCCGGCAGTCCGGTGACGAACCGCTCCGCCGTCAGTTCCGGCCGGTCCCAGTAGCCGAGGGCCAGGCCGTCGCCGCCGATCCACAGCTCGCCGGGGAAGCCCGGCTCGACGCCACGGCCCTGCGGGTCGAGGACGTACAGCTGCGTGTTGGCGAGGGGCGCGCCGATGTCGATGCCGGACGAGGGCTCCACCAGACCGGCGGTGGACCATACGGTCGTCTCGGTCGGCCCGTACACGTTGCGCAGGCTCGTCACCCGGCCGGCCAGGAACTCGGCCAGGTCCAGGGGGAGTTCCTCGCCGCCGCACAGCACGTGGAGCCGCGGGCAGCCTCCCCAGCCGGCGTCGCGCAGCATGCGCCACGAGGTGGGGGTCGCCTGCATCCAGGTGGCGCCGGAATCGTCGATCCGGGCCGCGAGGGCGGCACCGTCGGCGGCCGTCCCGCTGTCGCACACGATGACCCGGCCGCCGGCCACCAGGGGCATGTACAGCTCCAGGCCGGCGATGTCGAACGAGATCGTGGTGACCGCGAGCAGGCTGTCCGACGCGGTGAACCCGGTGTCGTCCCGCATCGCGAGGAGCAGGTTCGTCAGCGCGTGATGGGGGATCGCCACACCCTTGGGGCGGCCTGTGGAGCCCGAGGTGTAGAGGATGTACGCCAGGTCGGCGGGACCGTCCGTCGGGTCCGAGGGTGCGGCAGCCGTCGCGTTCTCGTCCCCGCCGTCGACATCGGCGTCGGCGCTCAGCAGCCCGGCGCCGAGGTCGTCCAGGTTCAGCACCGGAAGGCCGGGCAGCCGGCTGTCGCTCAGGTCGGTCTGACTGATCAGGAGCCGGGCGCGGGAGTCCTCGGCCATGTAGGTCAGCCGCTCGACGGGGAGCTTCGGGTCCAGCGGGACGTACGCGGCGTCGACGTCCAGGACGGCCAGGAGTGCGGCCACCAGTGGCGCGCCGCGCTCGGCCATCACCGCGACGCGGTCACCCGCCGCGACACCGGCCGTCCGCAGGGCCGTCGCGGTCTCCTCGACCGCCGCCAGGAGCCGGGCGTAGCTCCACTCCTCGGCGTCGGTGACGAGCGCGGTCGCGTCGGGAGCCCGCCGGACCTGGTCCCGGAAGAGTTCCGGCAGCCGGGCCGCGGGCATCTCGCGCTCGGGTCCGGAGCCCCATTCGGCGAGCCGCGCCCGCTGCCGTTCGTCGCCCCGTACGAGATCGCGCAGGGGTTCGTCCGGCCGGGCGACCAGGGTCTCCACCGTGGTGACGAAGGTGGCGGCCAGTTCCCGGGCCGTGCCCGCACCGAAGATGTCGGTGTTGTAGCGCAGGACACCCGCGAAGGCACCGTCCCGTTCCGCGCCCATCTCGATCCACAGATCGGTCTGGCCCTCCTGCTGCGGCAGCGGATACGGCCGCAGGGTGGCGCCCGCGATGCCCAACTCGGCGTCCGGGCCCGGCTCCAGGAGGAAGAACGCGTCCATGTCGTTGAGGAACGGCAGCCGGTCCCAGGCGAAGCCCGCCTGGTACAGCGGCGTCCGGCTCGGGTCGCGCGGCGGGGCAAGTTCCCGCACCAGCCACGGGAAGGGCAGCTCCTGCGCCCGCATCGCTTCGAGCACCCGCTCACGGGAGGCCGCGAGCAGCTGACGGTACGTCGACTCCTCGTCGACCTCGCCGCGTACGACGACGGTGTTGACGAAGTTGCCGAGGGCGTCGCGGAACTGCCGCTGAAGCCGTCCGGAGGTCGGGGTGCCGACCGTGATGTCCGACTGGCCGCTCAGCCGGCTCAGCTGGACGAAGTAGGCGGACAGCAGCACCGTGTACGGCGTCGCCGAGGTCTCCCGCGCCAGGCGTCGTACCGCTTCGGTCGCGGCGGCGGACAGCGCGAAGGGCGCCGAGCCGCCGTCGTAGGACGGCGCGGGCGGTCGCGGCCGGTCGCCGTACAGATCGAGGCCGGGCGGTACGTCCGCCAGCCGCTTCTCCTCGCCGTCGAGGAGCGCCCGCGCCTTCTCGCCGGTCAGGAAGGAGTGCTGGCGCTCGGCGAACGCGGCGAAGGCACCGCCGTCGAGGGTGAACCGGTTCGGCGTGCCTTCCAGTCGGCTGCGCACCTCGGAGAGCAGCAGGGCAAGCGACCAGAAGTCGGCCGCGATGTGGTGCATCACGAGGGTGAACACCCAGGTGCGTTCGCCGGTGCGGTAGAGGTGTACGCGCCACAGCGGCGGCCGGGACAGGTCGAACGGGGTCCGGGTGTCCGTCCTGACCCGGTCCCGCAGCGTCTTTGGGTCCGTTCCCCGTGCGTCGGTGCGGCGGATGTCGAGCGGTAACGCGTCCCGCACGAACTGCTCCGGCCCGTCCGGGCCGGAGCGGAAGCCGACGCGGAGGGCGTCGTGCTCACGGGTGAGGTCGGCGAGGATGTCCCCCACCTGGACGCCGAGTGCGGCGTCGGCGGTGACTTCCGCGCCGAACACGATGTGGTAGGCGGAGCACTCAGGGTCGGTCTCGTGGATGAACCAGAGGCCGGCCTGCTGTGCGTTGACGGAGCTCACGGAATCACTCGGATCCGTCGTCGTGGCCGCGTGCGCTGTCGTCATCGCTGACCGTCCGCGGCCGCGGAGACGGGCTCGGCGTTCATCAGGTTCCACAGCGCCTCGGCCAGGGTGTCCACCGTCGGGTGGTCCCAGAGCAGATCCACCGGCGGGTCGGAGAGGCCGCAGGCGTCCTCTATCTCCATGCCGACGGTGAGCGCCGCCATGGAGTCCAGGCCGTAGTCGGTGAAGGGCCGGTCGGTCGCCAGCTCGTCGGGAGCGATCCCGGCTTCGGTGGCAACCGCTTCGAGGAGAACCCTCTTGACGTCGTCGATCGTCATGATCTTGGTGTTCATAGCGGGTCGGTACCTTTCGGTGTTCGGCGGTGGGGGGATGTTCAGGCGGCGGTCGACGCGTGGTCCTTGGCCGCCGCGCGCGCACCGGGCTCGGCCATGCGCATCCGGCGGACGGAGAAGAACTCGTTGTCGGCGTGCTGGGAGTTCATCCGGCTGAAGAGCCGCCAGGCGGTCGCCGGGTCGAGGTCACCGACCTCGTACTGGTGGACCTGCCTGCGGGCCAGCGCGGCCTGCAGCCATTCGCCGTCGGCGAAGAACTCACCGAGGTGATCCCGGTTGAACAGCCAGATGCCGAGGGCCGCCACCTTGGCGTGCAGGGCGCTCAGTTCCTCCGCCACCCGGATCAGCCGGGGCGGGGTGGACTTGGCGGACGCCGAGGCCCGCGCGGGCCGGGCGGCCGCCCACCGCCGCACCTCTTGGACCCGTGCGAGCAGCGCGTCGAGCTCCTGCCGCAGCTCCTCGGTCTGGCCGCGCAGGACGGCGAGCCGGTCCTCGTCGCAGCCGGTGGACGGCGACAGCCCGGCGAGGCGGCTGATGAGCGCGGGCAGGCTGGCGAACGTGGCGTCCCTGCCGCGCCCGAACACGCTCACCCGGTCCGGCTCGAAGGGCGGCAGGTCGGCCCGCAGGTCGTACAGCGGCCGCCAGTCCTCGTCCGCGTCCTGCCCATGTGCCTTGGCCAGGGCGGGCAGTTGGAGCGCGAGGCTGTCCAGGCAGACCGGCTCGCTGCCGTCGAAGACGGACACGACGGCACCGTCGCGGAGCATCTTCTGGAACGTGCCCACGTGTTCGGCGGAACGCATGAAGTAGCGGGCGCCCAGGGTGCGGGACAGGACCTTGCTGTTGAAGTCGACCAGGCGGGCCACCTGCACCTTGGCCAGGTTCGCCCAGATGCTGAACTGCTCGGTGTACAGGTGCAGTCCGCGCATCGCCACGAGGCTCTCGCACTCCGCGACGAGCAGGCTCAGGTACGCGTTGGCGAGGGATTCGGTGACGTACGGGATCTCGTTCGCGGGGCCGTCGTAGAGGACCCGGTCGGACAGGAATCCGGCCACGGTCCGCAGCATGGTGTCGCCCGTGCCGAGGGACAGCCCGGTGCAGAAGGTCCGGGTGATCAGGAGTCCCCGCAGGGCCAGTTCGAGTCCCTCGCCCTCGGAGCCCAGCCGGGCCGAGGCGTCCACCCGGGCGCCGTCGAAGGCGACTCCGCTGATGTCGCAGCCGCGCAGACCGTAGGTCGGGACGCGGGGGACCCCGGTCACCTCGCCGGAGATGACCTGCGAGCGGTCCACGAGGAACATGGACTGCTGGCGCTTGGCCGGTGTCTCCTCGTCGCCGGTGGTTCCGAGCAGCACCACGTGGGTGGAGGTCCGGCCCCGGTTGATCGGCCACTTCTCGCCGGACAGGACGTACTGTCCGCCGTCCGGGGTGGCGGTGAACCGGTTGGCGGCCAGGTCGGCGCCGTGCCCGGGCTCGGAGTAGGCCAGACACGGGATGACCCCGCCGTGCAGGACCGTGGCCGCGTACTTCGCCTGCTGTTCGGCGTCGCCGCCGATCCAGGCGAGCATCATCCAGACCTGGGTGCTCTCGCTCACCGCGACGTTCATGTCCCGGCGGGCGATCACCCGGGTCAGCATGAGGATGTCCTCGGTGGCCCGGAGATCGCCGCCCAGCCGCTCGGGAACGAAATATCGGTTGAATCCGAAAGCACGGACTTGATCGATTCCGGCGACCGGCAATTCATCCCGCTCGTCGAGCTCCAGGGCTCCGGCGAAGGATAAGGAGTTCGACTCCACCGCGGGGTCGCCGAGCCAGTCCTCCAGGGCCTCCGCGACGGCAGTGCTTGACAGTTCCATTGAACGCTTCCATTCCATGCTTGAGAGGACAAGGGCGCCGTACGGCAGCCTTGTCCGTCAAATGTCCGTGGTGATGGAGGGGTGCAGGACAAAAGAGCGCACGGCGCGACGCGAGGTGAGCGCGGTCGGTGCAGTGCGAAAAGAGGTCAGACCAGCGGCTTTGAGCCGGTGGTGTCGGACCAGCGGTGTCGGACCAGCGCGAATGCGCGCTCGCTCCTCGACGTCAGCGTTGTCCGCGACAAGATCTAATAGTAAGGTAAACCACTCTGAATTCCCCCGTTGCGCTAAGCGCGTTTCTTTCCCCGTTTGCGTGACCCTGGTCGCTGATAGCAATGTTCTGGCCACGCACTTCTGGAGCCTAGCAGGCGCGCAACTTCGACCCATGTGGTCCGGGTCACAGGGGTTCTCGGTAATCATGCTCGAATGTTGGATTTCGCAAGAGATCATCGAAGGGCTGACCTCGCCCGTCTCCGGAGAATGACCGGTTCCATTTGGCGGAATGCGGACCGCTACGTTCCGGTGAATTTTGCGTCGATGTAACGGGACGAGGTTCCGCCGCCGATTGCACATGATTGCGGAGCGGTGAATTCCTGCTGGCTCGGAACCCGCCGCGAGGCGGACCGCGGCCTCGTGCCGGCGGACCGCGGCCGGGACGATCTCCTCGGGGGTATGGGTTCGTTGCCCGGGAATCGTTGTATCTTCGATGGTGGAGACTGCCACGATCGAAGGAGTCGGCTCATGGTGCGCAGCGGCAACGCCGAGCAACACGGGGTGTCCCCCCGGAAGGACTTCCCCATCGCCGAGCGTCCCGGCTACCTGCTCCACAAGGCGGGGCTGGTGCTGGTGGAGGACGTGGAGCAGGCGCTGGGCGCGGTCGGCATGCGCATCCGCTACTTCTTCGTGCTGGCCGCCCTCGCCGGCGGGCCCGAACTCTCCCAGCAGGACCTGAGCCGACTGCTCAACCTCGATCCGACCACGGTCGTGACGGTGATCGACGAGATGGAGCGCAATCAGCACGTCGAGCGCCGGCGCAACCCGGCCGACCGGCGGCGCTACAACCTGATCCTCACCGAGTCGGGCCGTGAGGCGCTCGCGACGGCGGACCGGGTGGCCACGGAGGTCGAGTCGGCCTTCTTCGGCGCGCTCGCGGAGGACGAGCGCGAGGCGCTGCGCAAGATGCTCGGCGTACTGCTGGCGGGCCGCTGGCCCGCGTCCGTCTGTTCCGACTGACGCACTCATCCTCGAAGACGCCCGCGGCGCCGTGTGAAACGGCGCCGCGGGCTTCGTCGTAGCTGCGGCCGTCACTCCAGGTGGCCACCTGTGAGCCGAAGGTGAGATGCCGATCGGTCACCCCGTCGGCCGCTACCGACCGTCACGACCATTGACGTACGGCTTTCCAATCATCTAGATTTCCATCATCTAGAGATCCCGTTGATTGGAAGGTTCCCGCAATGTCCGCAGAACGCGCACCATCGCCCACGAGGTGGTGGACACTCGGGATCGTCGCGTTGGGCTCGTTCATGCTGATGCTCGATCTGAGCGTGGTCTCCATCGCGCTCCCGCAGATCCATCGGTCCCTGGGCGGCAGCTTCGCCGACCTGCAGTGGGTGTTCGACGCCTACGCCCTCACGCTGGCGATCTTCCTGGTGGCGGCGGGCTCGCTCGCCGACCGGATCGGCCGCAAGAAGCTCTTCCAGGTGGGCTTCGCCATCTTCACGGCCGCCTCCCTGGCCTGTGGTCTGGCCGACGGCTCCGGGGAACTGAGCTGGTTCCGCGCCATTCAGGGTGTCGGCGCCGCCGTCATGTTCGCGGTCGGTCCGGCGATGCTCAGCCACGAGTTCCACGGCAAGGAGCGGGCGACCGCGTTCACCGCGTTCGGCGCCGCCGTCGGTCTCGCCGTCGCCACCGGCCCGCTCATCGGCGGCTCGCTGATCAACACGCTGTCCTGGCGCTGGATCTTCTACATCAACGTGCCGGTCGGCATCATCGCGATCCTCATCGGTGCCCTGCGCGTCCGTGAGTCGCTCAACAAGCGGGCTCACCCCACGGACTGGACCGGTCTCGCCACCTTCAGCCTCGCGCTCGGAGCACTGGTCTTCGCCACCATCCGCGGACCCGTGGAGGGTTGGACCAGCGGCACCACGCTCGGCCTCTACGCGGCCAGCGCGCTCTTCCTGGTTCTCTTCGTGGTCATCGAGCGGCGGATGGGCGAGCGTGCCCTGATCGACCTCGCGTTCTTCCGCAGCCCCACCTTCGTGGGCATCTCCCTCGTCGCCATGATCGGCAACGCCGGAGCCCTGCCGTCGGTGTTCTTCGAGACCAGCTACCTCGAGAACATGCTGCACGTGGACGCCTGGGGCACGGGGCTGCGCTTCCTGCCGCTGACCGGCGCGATGTTCGTGGCCGGTGCCCTCGGCGGCGGCCTGATCGGCAAGGTCCCCTTCCGGGTGCTGCTGGGCGGCTCGACGCTGGTCATGGCCATCGGCATCCTGTTCCTGAACCTGACCGAGGCCGACTCGTCCTGGACCGTGCTCGTTCCGGCGCTGGTCATCTCCGGCTTCGGCATGGGCGCCTTCAACCCGGCCCGGGCCGCGCTGGCCATCGGCGTCACCGAACCGGCCAAGGCCGGTGTCGCCTCCGGCATCAACGAGACCTTCCAGCAGGTCGGTATCGCGGTCGGCATCGCCGGCGTCGGTGCGTACTTCCAGCACAGCGTGTCCCAGGACTTCACGTCCTCCGCGGTCGGCAAGCAGATGGGGAACGACGCCGCTGAGCAGGCCGCCCACGGCATCAGCGCCGGCTCCCTGGACGCCGTCGCCCAGGCCGCGGGGCCGCTGCGCGACAAGGTGCTGGCCACCGGGCAGGACGCGTTCATGAGCGCCTTCCACGGCGCCATGACCCTGAGCGCGATCCTCGGGTTCGTCGCCGCGGTCATCGGCTTCACGATGCTGCGTACGAAGGACCTGCACGCCAGCGCGCTGTCGACCATTCCGCCGGACGTCGACGAGGACGGCGAGGTGCGGCCCGACGGGTCGCCGGACGTCGCGGTGGGCGCATCGGCCTGACGCCGCCCCCCGGAACACCGTCCCGGTGGCTCATCCCCCGCGCCACCGGGGCGGCTCCCCGCTGTCCGGCACCATCACCCGCGATCCCCCGAGAACACCCGCGATCACCCGCCTCCGGATCCACCGGAGGCGGGTGTCGTCAGTTCCCGTCCACGTCGTGGGACGAGACCGGGATGGTCTCCTTGCGGAAGTAGGCCGGGCGGAACGCGCTGTACAGGAGCATCAGGACGGCTCCGAGGAGGAGGGCGCCGATGCCGGTGACGAAGACGCCGCCGAGGTGCCAGTGCGGCGGGAACGGCATGGTCCACGAGGTGCTGCCGTAGTCCGCGGCGGCGTACACCACACAGGCGTTGATGAAGAAGTAGAGCAGCATGGCGCCGCCCAGGCCCGGCATGATCCCGCGCGTCCACAGGTCGCGCGGGCTGCGGGTCAGGACCCTGCGGTAGTACCAGACGCAGGCGAAGCCGGTGAGGCCGTAGTAGAAGGCGATCATCAGGCCGACCGATCCGATGGAGTCGGCCAGGACGTCCTCGCTCGCCCGGGTCAGCAGGACGTAGAACGCGATCGAGGCCAGGCCCATGCCCACGGTGGACCAGGTCGGGGTGAGGAAGCGGGGGTGGATGCGGGAGAAGCGCTGCGGGATGGCCTTGAACGCCGCCATGGACAGGGTGGTGCGGGCCGTGGGGAGGATGGTCGTCTGGGTGGAGGCCGCCGCCGAGGTGAGGACCATCACGATCAGGAGCTTGGTGGCGACCGTGCCCCAGCCTCCGGTGCCGAAGACCTCGGAGCCGAGACTGGAGAGGACGTCTCCGGAGTTGTCCGGGTTGCCCAGCCCGATGCCGTGCTCGCCCACACCGGCGAACGCCTGCGCGGACGTGGTGACCATGAGGTAGACGAGCAGCAGGATGACGGTGGACAGGACGGCGGCGCGGCCCGGGGTGCGGTCGCGGTCGCGGGTCTCCTCGTTCACGGACACCGCGGTGTCCCAGCCCCAGTAGATGAACACTCCGGCGAGGATGCTCTTGGTCAGGTCGTCGAACGAGTTGATCTCGAAGGGGTTGAACCACGACCACGAGACCTCCGACGAGACGCTCGGCGCCGTACCGCCGTACACCTTGACCAGTGCGGTGACCGCCAGCAGGCACAGCACCACGATCTCGATGGTGAGCAGGAACTTCTGCAGGTTGGCCGAGAGCTCGATGCCGATGTAGCAGATCAGGGTCATCACGGCGATCCACAGGACGCCGACCAGGGTGACCCAGAACGTGTCCTGCGCCAGTCCGTCCGCGCCCACGAGCTGGAAGCCGTACGAGCCGGCGATCTGGGCCAGGTTGGCCATCACGATGATGTCGGCCGCGACGATGCCCCAGCCGCCCAGCCAGCCGGTACGGGGGCCGAAGGCCCGGGCCGCCCAGGTGAACGTGGTGCCGCAGTCGGGATCGGCCCGGTTGAGTTCCTTGTAGCCGTAGGCGATCAGGAACATCGGGACGAAGGCGAGCACGATCACGATCGGTGACTGGAAGCCCACGATTCCGACGATGAAGCCGAGGGTCGCCGCGAGGCTGTAGGCCGGGGCGGTGGAGGCCAGCCCGATCACCATGCTGGAGAACAGGCCCAGGGCGCCGCCCTTGAGGCCCTTGTCCGTGGCCCCGGGCCCCTGTGGGGGCAACGGTGCGGGCGGCGGGACGGTTGGTGAGCTCATGGCGCCCTCCGGAACCTTCTTGCGCCCGTATGTCGGTGGACGGGGCGCCCGCTGTTCCCGGCTCCGGAGACCTCGGGCATCCCCGGGAACACCAGGGGAGTCCGGGGACGCCGGGCCGCTCCCACCAGCATGAACCCGCTCGCCGACAACCGGTAATCGAGCGTCCGCCGCCCCGCGTGGAACGCCTCCCACCCTCTTTCCGGCCCCGCGGGCCGACCGGTCCACACGGTGCCATCCTTCAGGGATGACGGGATCCAGCGCGGCGGGCGGCGGATACTCCGGTACGCCGCTCGCCCGGAAGATCGGCATCAAGGCGGGGCAGTCGGTCCGGCTGACCCATGGGCCGCGGGGCTTCGAGATCCCCGGACTGCCCGAGGACTGCGCGGTCGAGGACGGCGGCCCGAAGGGCGCGGACGTCACCGTCGCCTTCTTCCGGGAACACGCCGAACTGGCGGCACAGGCCGCCGGGTTGGTCCGGGACCTGTCCGACACGGCCATGCTCTGGATCGCCTGGCCCCGCCGTGCGGCCGGGCATCGCAGCGACATCACGGAGAACGATCTGCGGGACCTCTTCCTGCCCCTCGGTGTCGTCGACGTGAAGGTGGCGGCGCTGGGGGAGGACTGGTCGGGACTGAAATTCGTACGGCGCAAGGAGAACCGGCGCCCCTGACGGTGGACGTATGCCCGTAGATCAGGACGTACACATGGCGGACGTGTGGGCGTACTTGAGGAGTCATCCCGGTGAACGACTAGCATCGCGGCACAGTTGTCGGCCGGGATGGGGTGGGTGTCGTGTCACAGGCGGAGGAGGGGCCGCGGATCGCCGTTGCCGTGGTGACCATGGGCAACCGGCCCGTCGAGGTCGACGCACTGCTCACCTCCGTGGCCAAGCAGGATGTGGCGCCCACCCGGATCGTGATCGTCGGCAACGGCTGCCCGCTGCCCGAGTTCGCCGAACGCCTCGGCCTGCCGGGAGAGGTGACCGTCATCGAACTGGACGACAACCTCGGCTGCCCCGGTGGCCGCAATGTCGGACTGAGCCGGCTCCGTGAGTTCGGGGACGTGGACGTGGGGGGGGGGGGGGGGGGCGGGGGGCGGGGGGGGGGGGGGGGGGCGGGGCGGGGGGGGGGGGGGCCGGGCCCCGCCCCGCCCCCGCGGGCATCCGGGGCGTGCGCCAAGCCCCCCAGCACCG
>NZ_JBEXNW010000052.1:0-54139 GCF_040611295.1 Streptomyces sp. NPDC002935 | reverse complement strand
AGCTGGTTATCCCCGACGCTCATTTTCTTGACCCTTTTGTTCGGGTTGTTCGTAGTCCTTTTCTTGTTCGGGCGGGGCGCCCCGCCTGAGATCTCAGGCGGGCCCCGACGACGTACGAGCGGGTGCGGGTGGTGTCAGTGGTCGGCCGGCGACTGCGCCGGTCCGCCGGGGGTCGCCGCGGGGTCGGGGCCCTTGGCCGCCTCCGCCTCGCTGTAGATGTCCGGCTCCAGGTAGATCACCCGGGCGATCGGGACAGCGGTGCGGATGCGGGACTCGGCGGCGTTGATCGCGGAGGCGACCTCGGCGGCCGTGTCGTCGTGCTGGACGGCGATCTTCGCGGCGACCAGGAGCTCCTCCGGGCCGAGGTGGAGCGTGCGCATGTGGATGATGCCGGTGACGGTCGCGCCGTCGACCATCGCCGCCTCGATCTTCTCGGTGTCCTCGGGGCCCGCCGACTCGCCCAGCAGGAGGGACTTGGTCTCGGCGGCGAGGACCAGCGCGATCAGGATGAGCAGGACACCGATGCAGACCGTGCCGATGCCGTCCCAGACACCGTTGCCGGTGAGCAGGGCGAGGCCGACACCGCCGAGCGCGAGCACCAGACCGATGAGCGCGCCGAAGTCCTCCAGGAGGACGACCGGCAGCTCGGGGGCCTTGGCACGGCGGATGAACTGGGACCAGGAGTGCGAGCCGCGCAGCTCGTTGGACTCCTGGATGGCCGTACGGAAGGAGAAGCTCTCGGCGATGATCGCGAACACCAGCACGCCCACCGGCCAGTACCAGTGCTCGATCTCGTGCGGGTGCTTGATCTTCTCGAAGCCCTCGTAGACGGCGAACATGCCGCCGACGGAGAACAGGACGATCGAGACGAGGAAGGCGTAGATGTAGCGCTCGCGGCCGTAGCCGAACGGGTGCTGCGGGGTCGCCGCGCGCTGGGCCTTCTTGCCGCCGATCAAAAGCAGCGCCTGGTTACCGGAGTCTGCGAGCGAGTGAACGCCCTCGGCGAGCATCGAGGAGGAGCCGCTGAACGCGAACGCCACGAACTTCGATACCGCGATCGCGAGGTTGGCGCCGAGTGCCGCCACGATCGCTTTGGTGCCGCCTGAAGCGCTCATCTGCTCCTGCTGTCCCTTCGTACGCCGTCCGGACCCCGTTCGTACCCTGGTACCCCGGTCCGGGCTTTGCCCGCCCTTTGCGGTGCGCCATTCTTGCAGCCCGGTCCGTCAGCGGCGCCTCAGGCCAGCACAGTTGTCCCGTCAGGCCACCACTGTCGCACGGAAGATCGTGCCGGAACCGGACACTTCGGCCTTTTCGCCGGCCGGTACGAAGACGGACCCGCCGGGGGTCAGGTCGATGCCGTCGGCGCGCACGGAACCCGAGGTGCAGAGCAGGATCTGCGGGGTCTCGCGGGTGAGGTCGCGCGGGTCGGCGCCCTCGGCGACGACGTACCGGGAGAGGCGGAACTCGTCGATGGGGGTCGCGTAGACCTCTTCGCCGTCGGGGGACGCCTCCGGGCGCAGGACGCCGGGGTCGCCCGCCTCGAAGCGGACCACGCGCAGGAGTTCGGGGACGTCGACGTGCTTGGGGGTCAGACCGCAGCGCAGGACGTTGTCGCTGTTGGCCATGATCTCGACGCCGAGGCCGTTCAGGTACGCGTGCGGGATGCCCGCGCCGAGGAACAGGGCCTCGCCGGGCTGCAGCTGGACGTAGTTCAGGAGCATCGCGGCGATGACTCCGGGGTCGCCCGGGTAGTGGTGGGCGAGGTCGGCGTACGGGGTGTAGGCGCCGCCGAGGCGGGCGCAGGCGGCCGTGGTCTCGGTGACCGTACGGGCCATGTCGTCGGGGTCGGCGCTCAGCACCGCCGTGAGGACCTCGCGCAGCGCCGCCTCCTCCGGGTGGGCGCGCAGCAGGTCGACGTACGGCTTGAGGGAGTCGACGTCGAGGGCCGCGAGGAGTTCGGCGGCCTCCTCGGGGGCGCGGAAGCCGCACAGGCCGTCGAACTCGGTGAGAGCGCAGATCAGTTCGGGCTTGTGGTTGGCGTCCTTGTAGTTGCGCTGCGGGGCGTCGATCGGGACACCGCGGCGCTCCTCGTCCTCGTAACCCTCCCGGGCCTGTTCGAGGTCGGGATGCACCTGAAGGGAGAGGGGGGCGCCGGCGGCGAGGATCTTCAGGAGGAACGGCAGGCGGGGGCCGAACTTGGCGACGGCGGCGCGGCCGAGTTCCTTCTCCGGGTCCTCGGCGACGACCTCGTTGAGCGGACCGCGCCCGGTGCGCGAGGGTGCGCCCGGGTGGGCGCCCATCCACATCTCCGCCTGCGGCTCGCCGGTCGGCTCCAGACCGAGCAGTCCGGGGATGGCGGTGGTCGAACCCCAGGCGTAGGGGCGGACGGTGTTTTCGAGGCGGTCCATGGCTGTCTTCTTCTCCATATGTGCGCTGCTCGGCCCGCTCCGTGCGGGCGCCGATCGGGATGCGTGGTGTCAGGGGCGTCGGTCGCGGGGTCCGGCGACAAGGGGCGCCGGTCGCGAGGTCCCGCTCAAGATCAGGCTCCCGAAGCGAGCGCCAGGTAAACGGCGGCGAAATCCGTGATGGCGATCAGCTCCGCGAGGGTCTCCAGTTCGCCGCCCTCATCGGGTTCGAGCTCGCTGATCGCGGTGTCGTGGCCGAGGGCGAGTTCGCGGGCGGCGGGTGCGGCGCTGATCCCGCCGATCGGTCGGTCGCGGAGCAGCACCACGCGCGCGTGCAGCGCCTGGGCCTCCTCGACGCGGTCGCGGAAGAAGTCGTCGGGGTCCGCGCCGGCGGCGAGCGCGCCCGCGAGCAGCACTTTGTGCGAGGCGAGCGCCTCGGGGAGTTCGGCGGTGAGCGCGGGGCGGCCGGCGAGTTCGGCGAGCGCGGCGGTGAACCGGCGGCCCGCCGGGCCCGCCGAGGTGCCCTCCGTCCAGATCACCGGGAGGGCTTCGGCCAGTTCGACGGCGAGCGTCTTGGCGGGGTTGCTGTACGCGGCGATGGCGGGTCCGCAACGCTCGGCGACGCGGTCGAGTCGGTCGGCGACCTTCTGCAGGGCTTCCGGCGGGGCCGAGACCAGGCCGGTGCGGTCGAGGAGGGCGAGCAGCGGGGTGAGCAGCGCCCAGAGCACTCCGGGGGCCGAGGCGGCCAGGGGCTCGTTCTCCTCGTACGGGGCGGTCGCCATCGGTACGAAGAGGCCGTGGGTGCCTTCCACCCACTCGGCGAGGGGGGAGCCGCCGGGGGCCACGGCGGCGACGGTGCTGCCGCGGCGGTAGGCCTGCTCGATCAGCAGTTCCAGGCCCGGTTCGCTGCCGTCGGGGGTGGCGATCAGCAGCAGGTCGACGGGGCCGGCCCAGCCGGGCAGGTCCCAGCGCAGGGCGCCCCCGGCGGGAGCGACGCCCGTGGGGGTGAGCCGGGTGAGGGGGCAGCTCGCTCCGGCGAGGGTGCCGAGCAGTTCGGCGACGCCGGTGGCGGCCATGCCGGGGCCCGCGATCAGGACGGCGCGCGGGCGGCCGTCCGGCTTCAGCTCGGAGATGCCTGCCTCGGTGGCGTGCCGGACCGCGGTGCGGACCCTGGCGCCGGCCTCGGCGGCGCCGCGGAGCAGCGCCCGCCGATCGGCCCGGGTGAGTGCGTCGGGATCATCGAGGAGCGATTCGTCGAGCATGGGGTCGGGAGCCTCCGATCGCCGGGGGGCGCGTGCGCCGAGCCGCCGGGGTCGCTTGCACGGGGTCGCTCGCGCGAGGTGCCGAGCGGCGCTGGGTCGGACCGGTGCCGGACGATGTGCGCCGGTCGCCGATCGGGACGGCCGCGTCGCCGTGGTCCGTGCGGGCGGCGCCGCTGTCGCTTGTCGTCGGGGGTCGTGGCTTGTCGGCGTGCTTGTTACGCCGTCGGCACGCCCGCGGGCGGGGACGGTGCCGCTGTCGCCTCGCGCGCGGCGGTTGCGGCGCCGCTGTCCGCGGGGCGGCTGCCGTGGTCAGGCGGGGCGGCGGGCCTCGTCGACCAGGAGTACGGGGATGCCGTCGCGGACCGGGTAGGCGAGGCCGCAGTCCGCTCCCGTGCAGATCAGCTCGGTCTCCTGCTCCTTGAGCGGGGCGTGGCAGGCCGGGCAGGCGAGGATCTCCAGGAGGCCGGCTTCGAGCGGCATGAGGTGTCCTTCCGAAACGGTGGATGCGGCCTGGTCAGGGTACCGCTGCGGGAGGCCGGGTGCCGGGGTGCGCCCACGGTTCGTGAGGCGCGCGGAGCGGGTGCACGGGCCTCCGAGGCCCGTCTCCACGTCCGTCCCCGTGACCGCGTCTCCCCCCGGCCGACCGCCGGCGGGCGCGGTACCCGCGGGGTGCCGTGCCCGTCGGTTCCGGCGGTCGCCGCCGGGCCGTTCCCGGTCGGCGGGTATCGGGTCTCCGGTCCGGCCGTGCGCGCCCTCAGCCTCTGATGATCTCCAGGACGTCGTCGCGGACCTTCGTCATCGTCGCCTCGTCGCGGGCCTCCGCGTTGAGGCGGAGGAGGGGCTCGGTGTTGGAGGGGCGGACGTTGAACCACGCGTCCTCGGTGGTCACCGTCAGGCCGTCGAGTTCGTCGAGGGTGACGCCCTCGCGGCCCTCGTAGGCGGCCCTGACGGCGGCGAGGCGGGCGGCCTGGTCGTCGACGGTGGAGTTGATCTCGCCTGAACCGACGTAGCGGTCGTACTCCGCGACGAGCCCGGAGAGCGGTCCGTCCTGACCGCCGAGGGCGGCGAGGACGTGGAGGGCGGCCAGCATGCCAGTGTCGGCGTTCCAGAAGTCGCGGAAGTAGTAGTGCGCGGAGTGCTCGCCGCCGAAGATCGCGCCGGAGGCGGCCATCTCGGCCTTGATGAAGGAGTGGCCGACGCGGGTGCGGACCGGGGTGCCGCCGTGCTCGCGGACGACCTCCGGGACCGACCAGGAGGTGATGAGGTTGTGGATGATCGTGCCGCCGCCGTGCTTGGCCAGCTCGCGCGCGGCGACCAGCGCCGTGATCGCGGACGGGGAGACCGGCTCACCCCGCTCGTCGACGACGAAGCAGCGGTCGGCGTCACCGTCGAAGGCGATGCCGAGGTCGGCGCCCTCCTCGCGGACGCGCTTCTGGAGGTCCACGATGTTCGCCGGGTCGAGCGGGTTGGCCTCGTGGTTCGGGAACGTGCCGTCCAGCTCGAAGTACATCGGGACGAGCTCCAGCGGCAGGCCGGAGAAGACGGTCGGGACGGTGTGTCCGCCCATGCCGTTGCCCGCGTCGACGACGACCTTCAGGGGGCGGATGGAGGTCAGGTCGACGAGCGAGCGGAGGTACGCCGCGTAGTCCTCCAACGTGTCGCGCTGTGTGATCGTTCCGGGCGTGGCGTCCGAGGACGGGGCGCCGGAGTCCAGCCAGGACTCGGTGAGTTGGCGGATCTCGGAGAGGCCGGTGTCCTGGCCGACGGGGGCCGCGCCCGCCCGGCACATCTTGATGCCGTTGTACTGGGCCGGGTTGTGCGAGGCGGTGAACATGGCGCCCGGCAGGCCGAACGCGCCCGACGCGTAGTACAGCTGGTCCGTGGAGCACAGGCCGATCTCGGTCACGTCGACGCCGCGTGCCGCCGCACCGCGCGCGAAGGCACGGGACAGTCCGGGCGACGACGGCCGCATGTCGTGCCCGATCACGATGGCGTCCGCTCCGGTCACCTGGACGAAGGCGGCGCCGAACAGCTCGGCGAGCGGCTCGTCCCACTGGTCCGGGACCACCCCGCGTACGTCGTACGCCTTCACGAGCTGCGACAGATCAGCAGTCACGGCCAACCCTCCAGAAGTCCACTTCGGTCACCCCAAACTACCCGTCCGGGCCGACAGCGGGCCGCGTCGAGCCCTAGTGGGGCGCATCCGTGACCTGCGGAACGGTCCCCGTCACCTGGAGGAAACCCGCCCGTCGCGGGCAACGTCCTGAACGGTCTCAGGGCAGCATCCAGGAGAGGACCGGCGAGCTCTGTCCCACCACGATCAGACACATGACCAGCAGCAGTCCGAGGCTCCAGGGCAGCACCTTGCGCAGCAGGTCGCCCTCGCGGCCCGCGAGCCCGACGGCCGCGCAGGCGATGGTCAGGTTCTGCGGCGAGATCATCTTTCCGAGGACGCCGCCCGAACTGTTGGCGGCGGCGAGGAGTTCGGGCGACAGCCCCGACTCGCGGGCCGCGCTCACCTGAAGAGCCCCGAAGAGGGCGTTCGCCGAGGTGTCGGAGCCGGACACCGCCACGCCGAACCAGCCCAGAACGGGTGACAGGAAGGCGAGTCCGGCACCGGCCGCCGCCACGAAGTGGCCGATGGTGGCGGCCTGTCCGGAGAGGTTCATGACGTAGGCGAGGGCCAGCACGGATGTCACGGTGAGGATCGCGAACCTCAACTCGTGCACGGTCGCCAGCCATTCCCGGACCGCCACGCGCGCGTGCACCCCGAGCACCACGGCCGTGCACATCCCGGCGAGCAGCACGAGGGTGCCGCCGGTCGACACGATCGGCCAGATGAAGACGTTCCCGCCCACAGGCTTCCCGTTCGGGTCGACGACATCCAGGAAGGGCCAGTCGTACGTCCGCGTCGCCCGCGCCAGCCAGTCCTTCACGGCGGGGATCTGCGCGATCGAGAAGATCGCGACGATCAGGGCGTACGGCGCGTAGGCGCGCACCACTTCGCGGCGCGGGTCCTCCTCGTCGAGGTCCTCGCTGCGCGCGCCGGTCAGGACCGACGCCCGTACGGACTCGGCGGCGGGCACGCGCGCGTTCGGGACGGCGACCAGGGCGGCGGCCCCGGCCAAGGCGGCGCCGATGTCGGCGAGTTGCGCGGAGACGTAGTTCGAGGCGGCGAACTGGGCGGCGGCGAAGGCCACTCCGCACGCCAGGGCGGGCACCCAGGTCTCCCGCAGTCCGCGCCTGCCGTCGACCAGGGCGACGAGGACCAGGGGTACGACCAGCGCGAGCAGCGGGGTCTGCCGGCCCACCACGGAGGCGACCGAGTCCAGGGGCAGGCCGGTGACTTGGGCGAGGGTCACGACCGGTGTGCCCATCGCGCCGAAGGCGACCGGCGCGGTGTTGGCGACGAGCGCGACGACCGCCGCGCGCACCGGGTCGAAGCCGAGGGCGACCAGCATCACCGAGCAGATCGCGACGGGCGCGCCGAAACCGGCGAGGGCTTCCAGCAGGGCGCCGAAGCAGAAGGCGACCACGAGTGCCTGGATGCGCGGATCGTCGGACAGCCGCCCGAACGAGCGACGCAGGATGTCGAAGTGCCGGGTGCGGACGGTCATCCGGTACACCCACAGGGCGTTGACGACGATCCACAGGATGGGGAAGAGGCCGAACACGGCGCCCTGGGCGGCGCTGGAGAGCGCTTGCGCCACCGGCATGCCGTACGCGAGCCAGGCGACCAGCGAGGCCGCCAGAAGGCCAGCCAGGCCCGCCAAGTGGGCCTTCATACGGACCCCGCCGAGCAGGATCAGCACGATGACGAGGGGGAGGGCGGCCACGAGGGCGGACAGGCCGAGCGAGTCGGCGACGGGTTGCAGCTCCTGGACGTACACGGACGCCTCCCCGGTTTCCGTGATGCGGAAAGCGATTTCTCACGGCAAACGGAATCGTCGTGTCCGCGACAACTTCACGTCAATGGGCGTGCGCCGCTCAGTGGAATCGACCTCCGGGATCGGGGCCCGGGGCCCCGGGAAACATGAGGCGGATCGGCCGACACGGCGCGGGAGGCGTGGGGGCGGGGGGCATGGAGGGCGGGGGCGTGGAGGGCGGGAAGTGTGGGAGGCACGCACTGGGCATTCACGGCAGGCGGCACGCGGCACCAGGCGGCGGCTCACGTCGAGAAGGCGGGCCACGAAGAGGACGACGGGCCGCAGAGGACTACGGGTTGCGACGTGCGGTCGCGCGGAGGGGACTCAGTTGTCGGGCGAGCGCAGGATCCGCAGGTGGCCGCGGCGCGCGACCTCCATCGGGTCCACCGAGCGGGCGTTGCCGCCGCCCGCTTCCGCCGTGCGCCGCTGCGGACGGGCCGCCTCGCGCACCGCGTTCGCCAGCGCCTCCAGATCGTCGCCGCTGGGGCGCGAGGGACCGGAGGAGTCGGCGAGCCGGACGACCTCCCAGCCGCGCGGCGCGGTGAGGCGCTCGGAGTGCTCGGCGCACAGGTCGTAGCAGTGGGGTTCGGCGTAGGTGGCGAGCGGGCCGAGGACCGCGGTCGAGTCGGCGTAGACGTACGTCAGCGTCGCTACGGCCGGACGGCCGCAAGCGGTGCGCGAACAGCGACGTACAGGGCTCACGACGTTGGACGGTACCGCACTCTTGAACGGGCCGCGACGACTCTCCCCCAGGTCACCCCACCGTGTCGTGCTGTGAGACGGGCCACACCGCTTTTCGATCATCAGGCCCTGACCTGGGGCGACATCAGGCCTCGGGATACCGAACAGACCTGAATACGGTCACTACTTGGTGCGAATCATGCCAATTGCCACGTCAAGGCGGTCTTGGAAGGATACGGAATCGAGCCCAACCTTGGCTGGAATGGTCATCGCGCGACATCCGGAACGGATGCCGGGCCAGGGGCCGTCGGTCCGCCCGCCCGTCGGCGACCGCCGCGTGGGGCCGGGCGGCCGGGCCGGGCGGGGACTACTCTTCGTCAGTGATGGACAACCCCGTACCGCCCCGTGCCGCAGCAGCCGGTCCCCGTCGTCGTGACCGCCATGGCAGGGGCATGCGCGGCCCCGTGGCGCCGCCCCAGGTGCCGCTCTCGGCGAGCCGTGCCGAAGTCTTCGCGGACCTGGTGCAGGACTCCGTGGAGCGGCTGGAGCGACGCTGGCCGCAGCTCGCGGACATCGACTTCATGGTCCTCGAGGTCCCCCGCCTGGAGGGCTCGGGCGAGGGCTGGAGCGACGAGGCGGTGCCCCTGGGCGGCACGATCGCGGCGCGCGAGGGACATCCCGCGCGCGTGGTCGTCTACCGCCGCCCGGTCGAGATCCGCACCAAGGGCCGCGACGAACGCGCCGCCCTGGTGCACGAGATCGTCGTGGAACAGGTCGCGGAACTGCTGGGACTGACACCGGAGACGGTGGATCCGCGGTACGGCGAGGACTGAGACCGGAGGGGCTCCACGCCTCTCGGGGAGACCGGCGGGCCGGAGCCGTTCCGACGAGGTCCGCGACGCTTCCGCAGAAATGATCCGTCCGTGATGATCCACCCGTACGTCCGTGGTGATCCACCCGTACGTCCGTGGTGATCCACCCGTACGTCCGGCCGTGGTGAACCGTACGTGGTGATCCACCCGTACGAGGGCCCCGCGGGCCGGGTCCCCCGGGCGGATCACCGGTTGTGGATCACTGCTTGAGCAGCACCGAGAGGTCCTGCTCCGCTTCCGGCACCGAGACCGTGCCGCGGTCGTCCGGGAGGGTCTGGACGGTGAAGCCGGGAACGCCGTTCTCTGTCGCCGTGAGCATCCGGGAGGCGTAGACCGGGCCTCCGGAGACCGGCTCGACGGTGAGGGCATACGTGCCCTTGAGGCCGCTCGGGACGGGTGCCTCGACGTTCTGGGTGGTCCCGCCCTTGATGGTGAACGTCTTCGTCACGGCCGTACCGCCCTCGCTGCCCGCGGACGCGGTGACCTTGATCCGGGCCCCCTCACCGGGGGCGGTCACGGCCAGGGTGGAGCCCTTGGCGCTGTTGTCGGCGGCCGTCGCGCGCGCGGAGACCGGGGCGGTGGCCGGGATGAACGCGGTCTCCTGCTTGTCGCCCTTGCCGCGCACGACCCGCAGGGCGGCGACGACCGGCACGGACGAGCCGCTGGGCGTGATCACCAGGGAGCCCGCCTCGCCGCGGGTGACGTCCCCGAGGTCGACGGCGGAAGTCATCCCGGCCTTCACGTGCAGCGTCTCGCTCCCTGCCGGGGTGATCAGCCCGGTGGGCGAGGCGAGGCGCACCTTCAGGTCGGCGTCCGTGTCGCCGGGCGCGAAGGCGACCAGGCGCACGGAGGTGGCGTCCTTGGGGATGCCCGGCAGGATCAAGGTGCCCGCGGGGTCGGCGGAGGCGGCCAGCCAGTCCCCGCCGATCTTGTCGTCCAGTGCCTGCACGGCGGCCCCGACGCGACCGCTGCGGACCGTCACGTGCACGGTGAGGTTGGTCTGCGGATCGCCGGCCAGCGTGTTCAGCAGGATCGGCTCGCCGGAGTGCGGCTGGACCGTGATCCCGTCGGCCACCGTGGACTTGAGCTTGCCGTCCTTGCCGTACAGGTCGATGTCGACGACGGCCGCGGAGTCGTCGGGGTTGGTCAGGTGCACATAGTCGGAGCGGTCGTCGGCGGTGCTGGCGCCCGGGAACCAGAACTCGGTGTCGGGGGCGGTGCAGTTGGTGCCGAGCAGGCCGCGCCCGGTGCCCACGGCGACGTCAGTGGTCTCCTGAACCGTCCAGCCGGGCGCGAACTTGCCCTCCGCGGTGCCGATGAGGGCGGGCGTCTGTGCACCCGAGGTGTCGCCGGTCGCCGGCTTGCCGCGCTCCTTGGGCCGGACGACGGGCTTGGTGGCCTTGCCCTCGCTCTTCTTGCCGTCCGCGCCGTCCGCCGACTCCTCGGTGGCGGCCTGGAGTTCGGCCTTGCCGCTACCGCTCGCGCCCTCCGCGACGGGCGTGAAGGACGTGTACGCGGTGTCGGCGATGTCGGAGGTGCTCGGCTGCGGGCAGAGCAGGCTGGTGCGCTCCACGGGCAGCCGCGCGGCCGCCTTGGCCGTGTCGTCGCCGGAGGCGTCCGGTGTCTTGAGGGTCGCGAATCCGGTGACGGCGGCGAGCGCGGTCGCGCCGGCGATCAGGGACAGGGTGGTGCGGTTCACTGCTGGCTCCCGTCGGGGCGCTCACTGTCGGTGCCGTGCGGGGGCTGCGTGGGGTCGTACGCCGGGTCGTAGCCCTGGTCGCCCGTGTCGTAGCCCTGGCCCCGGGTGTCGAAGGCCTGGCCGTTGGCGTCGTAGCCCTGGCCGTAGGTCTGGTCGTACGCCGCCGTGCCCCCGTAGGCGTACGGGTCGTACTGACCGCCCTGGTAGGGGTCCGCCTGGTACGGCTGCTCGTAGGTGCCCGCCGGGTACTGCTGCTGCCCCTCGTACTGCTTGCCGCCGTAGGTGCCGTACTCGGACTCGGCGCCCGCGTAGCTCGGGGTGTCCCATGCGCCGTACGCCTGCTGGTGCGGGACGGCGGCTGCCGGGACCTCCTCGTCCTCGGACGACTCGCCGTCGAAGTCCTCGGCCTCGGCCTCCGCCTCGGCCTGGGCGCGCAGGCGGCGGGCGCGTCGGCCGTCGCCCGTGACGTCCTGGGCGGGCACGGCCTGCTCCTCGGGGAGGTCGTCGTCGATGTCCCGGCGCCGCCCGGGCAGGGCGAGCACGACGAGGACCAGGGCGAGCGCGCCCTGGGCCCACAGCCAGGCGGTGTGGCTCAGCGGGGCGTCGAAGGTGACGTCCAGCCTGCCGCCGCCGGCGGGCAGTTCGAAGCCCTGGGCCCAGCCGTCGACGGTGGTGCGGGTGAGCGGCTTGCCGTCCAGGGTCGCCGTCCAGCCCGCGGCGGCGGTGTCGGCGAGGCGCAGGACGCGGCCGTCGTCTCCGGCGGGGACGGTGGTGTGCACCTCGACCGGTCCGGCGGCGATGGACTCCGGCTCGCCGGACGCGGGGACGATGGCGGCGCGCGAGACCTGCCGGTCGACGCGCCACAGGGCGCTGCCGTCCTGCTGGCTCAGCCTGCTGAGGCCCGTGGTGGCGTCCAGGACGCGGCTCACCTCGCGCGGCGCGCCCTTGCGGATCAGGACGTAGCGCACGGCGAAACCGCCGAGTTCTTCGGCCTGGTCGGCGCCGGAACCCGCCACGAGGTTGGCGACGACCTTGTCGAGCTTCTTGTTCTCGCCGCCCGTGGAGGCGAGTTCGGCGTCGCCGAGGCGGGCGCCGGAACCCCGGACGAGGATGTAGCCGACCTCGGCGGACGTACGGCTGTCGAGGACGAGGGTGCGGGCCTGGTCGCGGGTGCCGCTCTCCTCGGCGACGAACGCGGGCACCTGCACGGGGTCGCGGCGCTCCACCGGTCCGTCGGCGCCGCGGATGATCCACCCGGAGGCGACGAGGAGCGGGCCCGCGGCGCAGGCGAAGGCGATGAGCGCGGCCACCGGCTGGCGCCAGCCGAAGCTCTGCTCGGCCACACGCGTGCGTGCCCCGTCGGCGCCGACGGCGGCGGCGGCGAGCAGCGCGAGGCCGTAGACGAGGGTCGCGGGGCCGGCCCAGGTGGAGCTGTTGGACAGGACCGCGAAGACGAGTGCCACGACGGCGACGACCCAGGCGGTCCAGATCCCCGCCTGGCGCTCGGTGCGCATCAGGGCGGCGAGCGCGGCGAGCACGACGCCGAAGAGCATCAGTCCGCTGACGGTGCCCGGGCCGCCGGGGCTGGCGCCGAGCAGGTCGAGCGCGGAGGCCGCGCCGGCGCCGTACTCCAGGCCGGCTTCCTTGAAGAAGCCGAACGGCAGCAGGGTCAGCGACCAGGGCGCGAGGACCAGCAGCGGGGTGCCGAGCTGGGCCAGGAAACGCAGCCCGTAGGCGGGGATCTCCCTGCGGCGCACGACGAGGAGCGCGATGCCGAGGACCAGCGCGATGGGCCAGACGATCGGGGTGAAGGCCGTGGTGACCGTCAGCAGCAGGGCGTACGCCCAGGTCGCGCGCCAGCTGCCGCGGGCCCGGGAGGCGTGCGCGAGTCCGCTTGCCGCGATGCCCGCGCGCGCGATGAGCGGCAGCAGGATCGCAAGGACGGCGGTGCCGATGCGGCCGCCCGCGAGCGCGCCGGTGGCGGCGGGCAGGAAGGCGTACGCGACGGAGGCCCAGGCGCGCAGCAGGCGCGACTCGACGAGCGGGCGCGAGGCGAAGTACGCGGCGAAGCCGGCCAGCGGCACGGATCCCACGAGGAGCGCGGTGACCGCGAGTCCGGTGGAACCGAGGAGAGCGGAGGCCAGCAGGGCGACGAGCGCGAGGTAGGGCGGGGCGGACTGGGTGTCGCCCGCGCCGACGGGATGCCAGCCGTCGAGGTAACGCGCCCACAGCTCGGAGGCGTCGGAGGGTGCGGGCAGCAGGGCGCCACCCGCGAGGGCCCCGCCGCCGAGCAGTTCGCGGCAGGCGAGGAGGGAGACGAACAGGAGCACCAGGAACAGCATCGGGCCGGGGTTGCGCGCGATGCGCTTGATCCGGGCGAACTGCTCGATCTGCAGGAAGTCGCCGTCGTCGTCGCCCGGTCCGGACTCGACGGCGCCTCCGTGCCGTCCGGCGCCCGTGATGAGCTCGGCGTCGGAGCGGTCCACCAGATTGCCGGCGACCTGTTCGACGGTGGCCCGCAGGGTGGCGCCCGGCGGCGGGAACAGGGCCCGCAGCTCGCCCTTGTCGACCTGCGGGCGGCCGCGCCTGCGTCGCCCGGCGATGATCCGCTCGGGGCGCAGCAGGGTGCCCAGGAGGCCGCGGATCTCGTCGACGGCCTGCCCGGGGACCTTGCCCACGAGGTAGGCGACGGTGCGCAGCAGGGTGCCGAGGACGAGCCGGATCAGGATCCAGGGCAGCTGCGCGGTGCGGGCGTTGACGAGGAGGGTGTAGACGGCGCCCGCTTTGTCGACCTTGTGCGGGGACGCGGAGGTGCGGCCCACGCAGTCGACGGTGCGGCGCTCTCGGGAGGCCGCCTCGGCGTGCCGTACGACGGCTTCCGGGGCGACGAGGACGCGGTGGCCGGCGGCCTGGGCGCGCCAGCACAGGTCGACGTCGTCGCGCATCAGGGGCAGTCGGCGGTCGAAGCCGCCGAGCTCCTCGAAGACGTCGCGCCGGATCAGCATTCCGGCGGTGGACACGGACAGGACGGGGTGGACGTGGTCGTGCTGGCCCTGGTCCTGCTCGCGGCGGTCGAGACCGGTCCAGCGGCGGCCCGAGTTGGCGATGGTGACGCCGACCTCGAGGAGCTGCCTGCGGTCGTACCAGCCGCGGAGCTTGGGGCCCACGACGGCCACGTCGTGACCGAGCTCCTGCTCGTTCTCCACGACCCTCAGCAGGTGTGCCAGGGCGTCGGGTTCCGGGGCGCTGTCGTCGTGCAGCAGCCAGAGCCACTGCTCGGGCTCGCCGTGCGGGAGGTCCGGCATGTCGTAGGCGTCGTCGCGCCAGCTGCGCGTGACGGGGTCCCAGCCGCTCGGACGCTTGAGGTACGGCAGCTCGTCCGGGGTCAGCACACCGGCGGTGCGGCACACCTCCTCGACGGCCTGGCCGAAGCCGGTGCGCCGTGCCAGGTGCAGCACGTGGTCGGCGCCGAGCGCTTCGGTGAGCAGCTGGGCGGAGTCGTCCGCGCTGCCGGTGTCGGCCGCCACCGCGTTCTGCACGGGGCGCTCCTGGCCGAGCAGCCCGGCGAGCGCCTCGGGCAGCCAGCGGGCGCCGTCGTGGGAGACGAGCACCGCGGTCACGACGTGGCGCGGGAACTCAGGAGCGGCAGCGGCGTCGTGACGGGCTGCCGAATGGCTGTGCACGGACATCGAGGTACGGGCCCCGGTTCGATGGACTGCGGTGGACGTCTGTGTCCGGCGGGGACAGCGGGACGTCTCGGACGAGGGCCCACACTAACGGCTGGGCAAGACGGCGGCCCGCCGCCTGTGGATAACCCACATGCGACGGGCCGTTCGTTACGTAAGCGTGTGTGCCGATTGGTCGGTGGCACCCACGCGCGCGGACGACTGTTCCGTGTCCGCTTTTCCGTGCGACTGCTTTCAGACAGCGGCCTTCTTCAGACGGCGCCGTTCCCGCTCGGACAGACCGCCCCAGATGCCGAACCGCTCGTCGTTGGCGAGCGCGTATTCGAGGCACTCGGAGCGGACCTCACAGGCGAGGCAGACCTTCTTGGCCTCGCGGGTGGAGCCGCCCTTCTCGGGGAAGAAGGACTCGGGGTCGGTCTGGGCGCACAGCGCGCGCTCCTGCCAGCCGAGTTCCTCGTCCGCGTCTTCGACCAGCAGTTGCTGCACCAGCTCGGTCATGTGCGCCCCTCGTCTGTCTTTCGCGTCCCCGTGATGCTGCCGTTACCGATTTCGGCTGAACGACACGAGTGAAATTACAAGTGTGCCGATCCGGGCCAGTCAAGCCGAGATCTGCTATTGGGCCCCTTATTCACTCTGCGGAACCAAGGCTATGCGGAAAGTGTTCAAATCGGCATAAACCCTGACAGCCCAAGAGGTCCAGGTCAGACGCCCGCCCCCTCGCAGAGGAGGACGTCCAGGAGTTCGATCTCGTTCCGACGCGGGCTCCGAAGCGAATCTGATCACATTTGGATCACGGGGCCGCGGCGAGGTTTGTTCACCCGGTTGTGCGCCATGTGTCCGGGGAGGCTCCTGAACAAACCTTTCGCCTGTCAGATGAACCGGATGAGGTGAAACATCTCCCACATATCGGACATGAAGTTGACAGTCGAGGTGTGAACCGGTGTCCTTGTGGGCATGTTCGCGAACTTGGCGCCCACCTCGACCCGCACCGCCGGGTCCCATGGTGCTGCCGACGCTCGCTGTAGCTGTTGTTGCTGTTCCAGCTGTTGAGCCGTACCGCGCTCCGGCTGCCTCGCCGCCACTGAGGCGAATCCCCGCCCCTCACCGGGGCGACCGCCCGCACCAGGGCTCCTCCCCCGCCCGTGACCCGGACGGAATCCCCGCTCGCGACCCGGGCGGAAATGGCCAGCGACACCCCAGCACCCTCCCGTTGAGGAACCACCGCATCCATGAACAGCGACAGCGACCTCCAGATCGCCGGCGACATCCTCGAAGTCCCGCACCTGCTCCAGCCGCCGCGCGAACACCCCTCCACCGTGGCCGAGTTCGTCGGCCTGGCGCGCTCCATCGCCGCCGACCGCTCCCAGTGGGAGCACCTCGTCCGGTACGACGCGGCCTCGCGCTGGTACCACCGGCTGAGCACGGGGCCCGGCTATGAGGTGTGGCTCCTGTCCTGGGTGCCCGGACAGGGCAGCGGGCTGCACGACCACGGCGGCTCCTCCGGCGTGCTGACCGTCCTGGACGGCGCGCTGACCGAGCACACCGAGCGCGGCACGCGCGCCCTGGGCGCCGGAGCGCAGCGCGTTTTCGCGCCCGGGTACGTCCACGAGGTCGTCAACGACTCGCTCGAACCGGCCGTCAGCCTGCACGTCTATTACCCGGGTCTCACCGAGATGCCGATGCACGCGGCGCGTTGCGCTGTCGCCGAAACCGTGTGACGCGTTCGCGCCGGACCGCGGGCCCGCCGTCGCCGAGGTCTCGTAACCGGCTGACACGTTGTCGTAGCCGCCTGCGAGACTGAACCCCATGCGCATTGTGGTTCTGGCAGGCGGTATCGGTGGTGCACGGTTCCTGCGTGGTCTCCAGCGGGCCGTGCCGGACGCGGACATCACGGTCATCGGCAACACCGGCGACGACATCCACCTCTTCGGGCTGAAGGTCTGCCCGGACCTCGACACGGTGATGTACACGCTCGGCGGCGGTATCAACGAGGAGCAGGGCTGGGGGCGGGCCGACGAGACCTTCCATCTGAAGGAGGAGCTCGCGGCGTACGGGGTCGGACCCGAGTGGTTCGGGCTCGGCGACCGCGACTTCGCGACGCACATCGTGCGGACGCAGATGCTGGGCGCGGGCTTTCCGCTCAGCGCCGTCACCGAGGCCCTGTGCGACCGGTGGAAGCCGGGCGTGCGTCTCATCCCCATGTCCGACGACCGCGTCGAGACCCATGTCGCCGTGACGCTGCCGGACGGCGACCCGGCCGGGGCCGCCGGCGAGCGCAAGGCGATCCATTTCCAGGAGTACTGGGTGCGGCTGCGGGCCTCCGTGCCGGCCGAGGCGATCGTGCCCGTCGGCGCCGAGCAGGCGAAGCCCGCGCCCGGAGTGCTCGAGGCCATCGCCGAGGCGGACGTCATCCTCTTCCCGCCGTCCAACCCCGTCGTCTCCGTCGGCACCATCCTGGCCGTGCCCGGCATCCGGGAGGCCATCGCCGACGCGGGCGTGCCCGTCGTCGGCCTCTCCCCCATCGTCGGCGACGCGCCCGTGCGCGGCATGGCCGACAAGGTGCTGGCCGCGGTCGGCGTCGAGTCCACCGCCGCCGCGGTCGCCGAGCACTACGGCTCGGGCCTCCTCGACGGCTGGCTCGTCGACACGGTGGACGCCCCGGCCGTGGAGCGCGTCGAGGCGGCCGGCATCCGGTGCCGGGCCGTACCCCTGATGATGTCCGACCTCGACGCGACGGCGCAGATGGCGCGTGAGGCGCTGACGCTGGCGGAGGAGGTACGGACGCCGTGAACACCGTGGACGCAGCGCTGCCCTCCGACCGGGGGCACGGGGGACGGCACACCGACGGGGAACACCCGGGCCGGCACACCGGCGCGGGTTACCGGGTCTGGGCCCTGGGCGGACTGCCCGAGGTGCGGCCGGGGGACGACCTGGCGAAGCTCATCGCGGCGGCCGGGCCCGGGCTCGTCGACGGGGACGTGCTCCTCGTCACCTCCAAGATCGTGTCGAAGGCGGAGGGCCGGATCGTCGAGGCCGCCGACCGCGAGTCCGCCATCGACGCCGAGACCGTCCGGGTCGTGGCACGACGCGGCCCGCTGCGGATCGTCGAGAACCGGCAGGGTCTGGTGATGGCCGCCGCCGGGGTCGACGCCTCCAACACCCCCGCCGGGACCGTGCTGTTGCTGCCCGAGGACCCCGACGCCTCCGCGCGCGCGATCCGCGAGGGGCTGCGGGACACCCTCGGGGTCGACGTCGGCGTGGTCGTCACGGACACCTTCGGGCGGCCCTGGCGCACCGGGCTCACCGATGTCGCCATCGGTGCCGCGGGCGTCCAGGTGCTCGACGATCTGCGGGGCGGCACCGACGAGCACGGCAATCCGCTCAGCGCGACCGTCGTCGCCACGGCCGACGAGCTCGCCGCCGCCGGTGACCTGGTCAAGGGCAAGGCCTCCGGGCTGCCCGTCGCCGTCGTGCGCGGGCTCGCGAACGTGGTGACCGAGGGCGACGGCGAGGGGGCGCGGGCGATGGTGCGCGTCGCGCGCGACGACATGTTCCGGCTGGGCACCTCGGAGGCCGTACGGGAGGCGGTGACCCAGCGGCGTACCGTACGGGCCTTCACCGACGAGCCCGTCGACCCCGGTGCCGTACGCCGTGCGGTCGCCGCGGCCGTGACGGCACCCGCGCCGCACCACACCACGCCCTGGCGGTTCGTGCTCCTGGAGTCCGAGGAGTCGCGGACGCGGCTGCTCGACGCCATGCGGGACGCGTGGATCGCGGATCTGCGGGGTGACGGGAAGAGCGAGGAGTCCATCGCCAAGCGGGTCCGCCGGGGCGACGTGCTGCGCAGGGCTCCGTATCTCGTGGTGCCGTGCCTGGTCATGGACGGGTCCCACACGTACGGCGATGTACGACGGGACGGCGCCGAGCGCGAGATGTTCGTGGTCGCCACCGGGGCGGGCGTGCAGAACTTCCTGGTCGCGCTGGCCGGGGAGCGGCTCGGGTCCGCGTGGGTGTCGTCGACGATGTTCTGCCGTGATGTCGTACGCGAGGTGCTGGAGCTGCCGGAGGGCTGGGACCCGATGGGGGCCGTGGCCGTCGGGCACGCGGCGGAGGAGCCGAGGGCACGGCCGGAGCGGGACGCCGCCGCTTTCGTCGAGGTTCGCTGAGGCGTCCGACGCCGTGCGCCGAGGCGTCCGACGCCCTTGCCGGGGGCGGAGCGCCTACTCTCATAAGGCACCCGAGTACCCCTAGGACCTCATCCATGGCTGGACGTTTCGCTCCCCGGCCGACGCGTACGACCGTGCGCGGCGGGCATGTCGTGGTGCCCGGCGGAACACCGGGTGGAGTGCCGGGTGGCGTACCCCGCCAGTCGGGCGAGCCCGGGCGCGCTCGTACCTGGACGCCCGACGGACCGCTCGATCTCGGGCTCGTGCTCGGGCCGCTGCGCCGCGGACCGGGCGATCCGACGTTCCGGACGACACCCGACGGCTCCGTGTGGCGGGTCTGCCGTACGCCCGCCGGGCCCGGGACCCTGCGGGTCGCGCTGCGGGGCGGGGTGGTCCGGGGGGAGGCCTGGGGGCCGGGGGCCGAGTGGCTGCTCGACCGGCTCCCCGAACTGCTCGGCGCCGCGGACGATCCCGACGCCTTCGAACCACGGCACCGGCTGGTCGCGGTCGCCCGGCATCGGCGGCCCGGCCTGCGGCTGGTGCGGACCGGCCTGGTGATGGAGTCGCTGATTCCGTCGGTCCTCGAACAGAAGGTCACCACCGACGAGGCGTACCGGGCGTGGCGGTTGCTCGTCCGGAAGTTCGGGGAGCCCGCGCCGGGGCCCGCGCCCGAGCGGATGTACGTCATGCCGGCGCCGCGGACGTGGGCCCTGATCCCGTCCTGGGAGTGGCACCGGGCCGGGGTCGACAACAAGCGGGCGTCCACGATCCTGCGCGCCGTACGGGTCGCGGCGCGGCTGGAGGAGGCCGTGCGGTTCGATCCCGTGCGGGCGCAGGAGCGGCTGGAACTGGTGTCCGGGATCGGGCCGTGGACGTCCGCGGAGGTGGTGCAGCGCAGTCATGGCGCGGCGGACTCCGTGACCGTGGGGGATCTTCATCTGCCGGGGATCGTCGGGTACGCGCTGGCGGGGGACCGGGACGCGGACGACGCCGCCATGCTGGAGTTGCTGGAGCCCTATGCCGGGCAGCGGCATCGGGCCGCTCGGCTGATTCTGCTGGCCGGGCGTACGCCGCCGCGGCGCACGCCGAAGATGCCCCGGGGGGACATCGGGAGGCTGTAGGCGACCTGGCTCCCGCCACCGGCGCCGTCCGTCCTTCACCTCGGGGTCGTCCCCCGCCCCAGCCGAGTTTCGCCCCCTCCGCCCCTGCACTCCCCCAAGGTCTCTGCTTCGCTCGACCAGGGGGACCCCCATCGTCCCTGGGGCTCCGCCCCGGACCCCGCTCCTCAAACGCCGGAGGGGCTGGATCTTGCCTCGCAGCCCAAAAGACGTGCCCGGGAGGGGCTGAATCTGCCGCGCAGCCGAAAGTTGCGCCGGAGGGGCTGAATTAGCCCCTCCGGGGTTCCCTCACAAGGCTTCTACTGGTCCGACGAGAAGCGCAGTGCGCCGCCCGGGATGCGGGCGTCGCACCAGACGCGGACTCCCTCGCGGAGTTCGTTGTCGGGGCCGACGACCGCGCCGTCGCCGATGACCGTGCCGGTGAGGACAGTGCGCGCGCCGATGCGGGCGCCGACGCCGACGAAGGAGTCGGTGATGACGGCGCCGGGTTCGACGACGGCACCGGCGAGGATCGTGCTGCCGGCGATCCGGGCACCCTCGCCGATGCGGGCGCCCTCGCCGACCACCGTGCCCCCGGTGAGCTTGGCGTCGGGGGCCACCGTGGCCGTGGGCAGGATCAGTCGGTCGCCGCAGCGCCCCGGGACGGCCGGGGACGGGGCGCGGCCGAGCACGAGGTCGGCGGAGCCGCGGACGAAGGCCTGCGGGGTGCCCAGGTCCAGCCAGTACGTGGAGTCGACCATGCCCTGGAGGTGGGCGCCGGTGGCCAGGAGCTCCGGGAAGGTCTCACGCTCGACCGAGACCGGGCGGCCCGCGGGGATCGTGTCTATGACCGAGCGGCGGAAGACGTACGCCCCCGCGTTGATCTGGTCGGTGACGATCTCCTCGGGAGTCTGCGGTTTCTCGAGGAAGGCCGTGACGCGTCCGGTGGCGTCGGTGGGGACCAGGCCGAACGCGCGCGGGTCCTCCACCCGGGTGAGGTGGAGGGAGACGTCCGCGCCCGTCGTCTCGTGGGTCGCCACCAGGGCCCGGATGTCCAGGCCCGTGAGGATGTCGCCGTTGAAGATCAGGACCGGGTCGTCGGGGCCCGAGTGCAGCCGGGACGCCACGTTGCGGATGGCGCCGCCCGTGCCGAGCGGCTCCTCCTCGGTGACGTACTCGAGGTGGAGGCCCAGCGAGGAGCCGTCACCGAAGTACGGCTCGAAGACCTCGGCGAGGTAGGAGGTCGCCAGCACGATGTGCTCGACGCCCGCCGCGCGCGCCCGCGCCAGCTGGTGCGTCAGGAAGGGGACCCCGGCCGCCGGAACCATCGGCTTGGGCGTGTGCACCGTGAGAGGGCGCAGCCGGGTGCCTCTGCCGCCGACCAGGAGGATCGCTTCTGTCACCTGTCGTCTCTGCTTCCTGCCGGGACCGGCCGAACTTTCTTTCGGCCGGCCAGTGTATGCAGACCGTTCGATGGCGCCTTCGATGGCCGTGCGGTGTCCTTCGACGGGCCTCTGTCGTGACTTCAGGTGATCTCTGCCGGCGGCGGCCCGGCCGAACCGTGTCGGCCGGGCCGGTTCCGGGTCCTGCCTAGCGGCCCTGGTAGCCGGCCGCCGTCGTCCTGGCCGAGCCGAGCTTGCCGTAGAGAAGCCGTCCGGGGCACTCCGTGGCGAACCCGTCCCGATGGCCGGAGATCACGTTCAGTCGTACGTTCTTTCCTTTTCGGTAGAGATTGCCACCGGCCGACTTCAGGTATGTCTTGCCACGCGGATTGGCACCGTAGAGGCCGAGTTTCCATGCCGTGAGCCGCGCGATGGCCTTGAGCTCGGCGTCGGTCGGCTTCGTGCTGCTGAAGCTGCCGATGACGGCGATCCCCATGCTGTTCGTGTTGAAGCCGCGGGTGTGGGCGCCCATGACGGCCTTGGCGACGCCTCCGGCCCGGCCTTCGTAGATGTTTCCGCACTTGTCGACGAGGAAGTTGTAGCCGATGTCACGCCAGCCGCTGCTCACCACGTGGTAGCGGTAGATACTGCGGATGACCGAAGGGACCTGCGAGCAGCTGTACTTGTTGCCCGACGCCGTGTGGTGCACGAAGGCCGCCTTCACCTTCTTGGTGTAGACGAAGCCGCGCTCACGCAGGTTCTCGTTCGCGCCCCAGCCGTGGCGCGTGATGATGCGGGGGCGCGGGCCGATGTACGGCATCGTGCGCTGCTCGCCCATGTCGTCGGGGAAGTACTGGCGCTCCGTCTCCTGCCGGGAGAGCGCGGTGATCTCGCGGGCGCCCCCCGTGTCCGAGCCTCCGTCCGACGCGCCCGCGTGTACGCCCCTCGCGCGGACGGCCGAGAGCGCGCCCCCCGTCCGCCCGGCCGTCCGCGCGTCCGCGGGTGGGGGATCCCCGCCGGGATCGACCAGTTCGAGGCGCAGGCCGCTGGGGAGCGGGGCGTCCGCGAGGGCGGTCGTGCGTTCCTCCCCCGGGCTGTCCCGCGCGCCCTCCTCGGAGCCGTCCGCGGCCCCTGGCGCCGTCTGTTCCGCGTTCACGCGGACTTCGACGCCGTCCGAGTTGCCCACCCACAGGGGGGCGGTGGAGCCGTGCACCCGGCGCGACGCACCCTCGGGGGTGTCGGGGTCGGCGGCGTGCTCGTCGTTGTGGGTCTCCACGTCCTGCCAGCCCGACCAGTGGCCGGTGCCGGCCGCCCGGGTGCGGACCTGGACACGGCCGTGCAACGCACTGTTCGGGTCGTCCCAGATGACGCCGACCAGGGAGAACGGCCGTACGTCCCGGCGGGCGAGGCCCTGTTCCGGTGCGGCTGGGCCGAGGGCTCGTTCGCCGGCGAGGGGGACGAGGGGCAGGGACTGGGTGCTGCCGAGGACGGCGGTCTTGGACGTCACCGCCGCCGCGCCGGCCTGTGCCGGGGCGGGCAGGGCGAGCGGAAGGGCCAGAGCGGCCGCACAGGTGACACCGATCGAGGAAGCAAGGAATCCACGCATGCTCCTGATCCTGGACATAGTCATACATATCTGTCCATCGCGGAATTGACGGGCCGTCGGACGCGCTCCGCCGAACCGGTGGCGCGCGCGGTCCGTGCCGCGCGGCGTCCCCGCGTACGCTTGCGCGCGTGAACGCCACCGACCGCACCCCCGCCGACCTGCTGCGATCCGCGCTCTCCGCGGACCCGGCGCGCCCCCTGGTGACCTTCTACGACGACGCGACGGGCGAACGCGTCGAATTGTCCGTGGCCACCTTCGCCAATTGGGTGGCCAAGACCGCCAACCTGCTCCAGGGCGAGCTGTCCGCCGAGCCCGGCGAGCGGGTCGCGCTGCTGCTGCCCGCGCACTGGCAGACGGCGGTATGGCTGCTCGCCTGCTCCTCGGTGGGCGTCGTCGCGGATGTCGGGGGCGACCCGGCCGCCGCCGACCACGTCGTCGCGGGCCCGGGGCAGTTCGAGGCCGGGCTCGCCTGTTCCGGTGAGCGGGTCGCGCTCTCCCTCGCACCGCTCGGCCGCCGCTTCCCGACACCGCCCGCGGGCTACGCCGACTACGCCGTGGAGGTGCCGAGCCAGGGCGACCGGTTCGCGCCGTACGCGCCGGTCGATCCGGAGGAGCGGGCGCTGATCGTCGCCGGGGCCGCGTACACGGGCGCGGAGGTCGTGGAGCAGGCCCGGGCCGACGCCCCCGGGCTGGATCTGACAGGACCCGGTTCGCGCATCCTGTCGGCACGCTCGTACGACACATGGGAGGGCCTGACCTCCGGCCTGTACGCACCGCTCGCCACCGGGGGGTCCGTGGTCCTGTGCCGCCACCTCGACCGGCTGGGGGAGGACGCTCTCGCCCAGCGCATCGAGAGCGAGCGGGTGACCGCGACAGCCCGCTAGAACCGTCACCTGGGCGGGGCCCACGAGGGGCGCCGCCCGGACAGAGACCCGCCAGGGGGCGCCGCCCATGCCGGGCGCGTCCCCCGTTCGGCCCATCACCGGCCCCCCTCACCAGCCACTTCGGGACATGGTCGTAGGAGCAGCCAGACACGCTCGTACGCCGTGAGGGGTGGTGGATCCCGACGTGACCGACACCGAAGGCGCACCCTCCGGACGCCCGGAGGGGCCGGGGCTGGGAGCGTCGCCCACCGGGGCCGGGGTCATACGCCGGCGGCGGCGCTGGCTGCGCTACACGGCGACCGGGGTGACCGTGGTGGTCCTCGGCGCCCTGGGGGTCGGCTGGGCCGCGTACGAGAAACTGAACGCCAACATCACGGCCGACAACGACGCCGCCGCCGAGCTCGCCCGGTACGAGAAGGAACGGCCCACCGCGCTGGTGCGCGACGCGCAGAACATCCTGCTGATCGGGTCGGACTCGCGCTCGGGAGCCGGGAACAGGAAGTACGGCCGTGACTCCGGGACGGAACGGTCCGACACCACGATCCTGCTGCACCTCTCCGCGAACCGGCGGACGGCGACCGCCATGTCGCTGCCCCGCGACCTGATGGTGGACGTGCCGGGTTGCCGGCGTCCGGACGGCACCCGCACCGACCCCATGTTCGCGATGTTCAACTACGCCTTCCAGGTGGGCGGTTCGGCCTGCACGATCCGTACCGTCGAGAAGCTCACGAACATCCGCGTCGACCACCACATGGTGGTGGACTTCCACGGCTTCAAGGACATGGTCGACGCCGTGGACGGCGTCGAGGTCTGCCTGAAGGAGCCGATCGACGACAAGGCGGCGAAGCTGAGGCTGCCCGCGGGCAAGGTCGTGCTCAACGGCGAGCAGGCGCTCGGCTATGTCCGCGCCCGCAAGAGCATCGGCGACGGCAGCGACACCGACCGCATGGACCGCCAGCAGCGGTTCCTCGGCGCGCTCGTCAACAAAGTGCGCAGCAACGATGTCCTGCTCAACCCGGCGAAGCTGTATCCGGTGCTGGACGCGGCCACCTCGTCGCTCACCACCGACCCGGGGCTCGCGAGCCTGCGCGGCCTCTACGACCTGGTGCGCGGCATGCGCGACATTCCCACGGAAAGCGTGCAGTTCCTGACGGTGCCCCGGACGTCCTACGTCCTCAACGCCAACCGTGATCAGCTCGTGGAGCCCGAGGCGGCCCGGCTCTTCGCGCGGCTGCGCGCGGACGAGCCGGTGGCCGTCGCGAAGGAACCTCCCCAGAGACCCACCGAAGGTCAACCGCCGCATTCCGCAAGCCCGTACGGCAACTCCTCCCATGACTACGAAGAGGAGTCGCGCGACAACGGAATGTCGAGACTATTGCGGCCCGCCGCGCTCGCGGGGACTCCCGATCCGGCACCGACTTTCCGAGGTAACACGGCCGCCGAGGACGCCTGCGGGTAAAGCGCGCGCCAAGGTGGGGAACAGCTGAGCTAAGAAGTCTCTGGGAATGGGACGGATTGCCCAGTTGTAGGGACGTTGAATTTGTCACGGCCGTCGCCCCACGCTGAACTGGGCGGATAGTGTGAGCGATCCGGTGCACCCGGCCACGAGGTCCGTCCTGGAGGTCGCGCACTGCTTGACCGAGACCCGAGCGCCTTTTGAGGGGGAAAGGGCGCCGCGTGGCCCCGACGGAGGATTCAGACAACCGTGGACGCGCAAGGCCGTGGGCGGGCGGACAACATCGATCCCGCAGACCAGTGGGTGCTCAACCCGAACACCGGTGAATACGAACTGCGACTGACCCCTTCCGGAGCGCAGTCGGGAGTGCCGCGACCGCGGAGGGGAACACCCTCCGCAGCGGCGCGCACCCGAACCGCGCCCGGCAGGGATCGCGCGGCACCGGGCCGGGACCGTGATGCGCCGGGACGGGACAGTGCCCCGCCCGGTGCCGATGTGCCAGGGCCGCGCCGACGGCGCGGCGAGCCACCGGAGCCTCTTCCGGGGCGCCGGCGCGGGCGCAACAGACCGCCCAAGAAGTCGAAGGCGAAGAAGATACTGCTGTGGACCGGCGGCAGCATGGCGCTGGTCCTGGTCGCCGTGACGGGCGCCGCGTACGCCTACCTCAAACACCTTGAGGGCAACGTCCAGACGACGGACGTCGGCAGTTCGGGCAAGAGCGGCTTCAGCAAGGACGAGGCCTTCAACATCCTCATCATCGGCACCGACAAGCGCACCGGTGCGGGCAACGAGGGCTACGGCGACAAGAACAGCGTCGGGCACGCCGACACGAACATCCTGCTGCACGTCTCCAAGGACCGGACGAACGCGACGGCGATGAGCATTCCGCGCGACCTCATCGTCGACATCCCCCAGTGCAAGTCGAAGCAGCCGGACGGCTCCGAGAAGATCATCAGGGGTACGGACAACGTCCGCTTCAACACGAGCCTCGGCCAGGACGACCGGAACCCGGGCTGCACGATGGACACCGTCAAGGCGTTCTCCGGGATCACGGTCGACCACTTCATGATGGCCGACTTCAACGCGGTGAAGACGCTGACCAGCGCGGTGGGCGGAGTCGAGGTCTGTCTCGCCAAGGACGTCGACGACGACAAATCGCACCTCAAGCTCTCCGCCGGCAAGCACACCATCGAGGGCGAGCAGGCCCTCGCCTTCGTGCGCACCCGGCACAGCTTCGGCAACGAGGGCGACCTCGACCGCATCAAGGTGCAGCAGCAGTTCCTGGGCTCCCTGATGCGCAAGATGAGTTCGGGCGACACCCTCACCGACCCCAGCAAGCTGATCAAGTTGGCGGAGGCCGCCACCAAGGCGCTCACCGTGGACACCGGCATCGGCAAGGTCAGCACGCTCAAGGACATGGCGCTGGAGCTGAAGAAGGTGCCGACGAAGAACATCACCTTCACCACGGTCCCGGTGATCGACAACCCGACCGAGAAGGTCCACGCCACGGTCGTACCCAACCCGATAACGGCCAAGCCGGTCTTCGACGCCATCAAGAACGACGTCTCCTTCAGCGCCGTGAAGCAGAAGGAGAAGAAGGAGAAGGCCGCGGTGGCCGCCCGCCTCAAGGGCTCCCGTTCCGCCGCGTCCGACATCCGCGTCGACATCTACAACGGTGGCGCCGCAGCCGGCTCCGCACAGGAAACTCTTAACTGGCTGCAGAATGATGAGGGTGTGCTCAAGTCCAGCCAGCTCGGTAACGCTGACGAAACCCTCAGCAAGACGACGCTGGAGTACTCTCCCGACCAGGCCGACCAGGCACGCAAACTGGCGGACCTCATGGGGCTGTCCGCTTCGGCGATGAAGCCTGGCGAGAGCGAGAAGAACTCACAGGGGCTGCCCGCGATCGTGCTGACCCTGGGCAAGGACTTCAAGGGCGCCGGAGTGTCGCTGACGACTCCGACGAAGGCGCCGGACGTGGAGAAATCCACGGCGGACAAAACGGTGTGCGCCAAGTGATGACCTAGCGGGTCCGTCGAGCGTCCTACAGGACGCGAGAAGCGTCCGCCCGGACGGGAAAGCGTCCGGGCGGACGTATGTGCGACGGACCCGTTTGTCAGGCGCAGGGTGGGGAGGGGCTGGAGATGGCGCAGAGCAGTGTGCGTGGGGAGGGTGCGCGACCGCGTGAACCGCGGGCCGGTGAACTGGGCTGGGACGACAGCATGTACGAGGAGGGCGGCGAGCCCGTCCGTACGGCTGACGGCGATCGCGTCCGGCCCGACGGCGTTCGTCCGGCCGACGACACGGCGCCGACCGGTCCGCAGGGGCAGGGACGGCACGGCGGGGGCGGCGGACGACAGCACGGGGGCGGAGGCCGCCCCCGTCGCAGACGTCGCATACTGCGCTGGTCGGCGATGGTCCTGGCGCTCCTGATACTCGGCACCGCCGGCGCGGGCTATCTCTACTACCGGCATCTGAACGGCAACATCAAGAAGGACGACCTGAACATCGGCGACGAGAAGGACCGCGCCGCCAAGTCGAAGCCGAACGCGGCGGGCCAGACCCCGCTGAACATTCTGCTGATCGGTTCGGACGCCCGGAACTCGGCCGCGAACCAGAAACTCGGCGGCGCGAAGGACACGTTCGACGGCCCGGCCCGCGCGGACGTCCAGATGCTGCTGCACCTGTCCGCGGACCGGACCAACATGTCGGTCGTGAGCATGCCGCGCGACACGCTGCTGGACATACCCAACTGCACCGACCCGGACACCGGGACGACGTACGCCGCCAGCACGCTTCCCGTGATCACGAACGACTCGCTGCGCCGCGGCGGCCCCGGCTGCACGGTCGCCACCTGGGAGAAGCTGACCGACGTCCACATCGACCACTTCATCATGGTCGACTTCGCGGGCGTGGTGTCCATGGCCGACGCCATCGGCGGCGTCCCGGTCTGCGTGGACGCCAACATCTACTCGCACACCTCCTCCGGCCACGGCTCCGGGCTGAAGCTCGAAGAGGGCACGACGTCCATCAAGGGCAAGCAGGCCCTGCAGTGGCTGCGGACGCGGTACGGCTTCGAGGACGGCAGCGACATCGGCCGGACCAGGGCCCAGCACCAGTACATGAACTCGATGGTGAACCAGCTGCGCGAGAACGCCACGCTGAGCAACCCGACCAAGCTGAAGAGCCTCGCGGAGACGGCCACGAAGGCGCTGACCGTCGACGACGGCCTGGGCACGGTGACGGAGCTCTACGACCTGAGCAAAGAGCTGAAGAAGGTCCCGCAGAAGCGCATCAACATGATGACCATGCCGTGGGTGTACTCCGCCGGCGGCAACCGGGTGCTCCCCAAGGAGCCGGCCGCGGACAACGTCTGGCGGCTGCTGCGCGAGGACATCGCGCTGGACGGCAAGGACAAGAAGAAGACCGCCAAGGAGAGGACGTCGTCGGACCCGGCCGCGGCGGACGACAAGATCGCGGTGCAGGTGCAGAACGGCACGCGCACCAGCGCGCTGGCGCCGGTGTCCGGGCGCGCGAGCGCGGTGACCGAACTGCTCATCGGCAAGGGGTTCACGCAGGCGAAGGCCGACCCGACGACGGCGACCGCCGAGGACACCACGGTGATCCGCTACCCGAGCGCCGACCTGGAGGGTGACGCCCTGCGGGTCGCCAAGTCCCTCGGGATTCCGACGAGCGCGGTGCAGAAGTCCGTGAACGTCTCCGGCATCACGCTGGCCGTCGGCGCCGACTGGCGGGACGGCACGGAGTACAAGGCACCCGCGGAGGACGACTCGACGCCGTCGTCCGACGAGCTGAAGACCGGCAAGTGCATGCACGTCGACCCGAACTACACCTGGTCGTAGGAGCCCTGCGGCAAACGGCAGTTGGGCCCCTCTCGACTTCGAGAGGGGCCCAACTCGTGTACGGGCGGGTCACGTCGGAGCCGGACGCGGGCCGAGCCGCGGCCGGACAGGCTCAGTTGGAGCCGGTGAGGACCGCGGGACGCCGGGACGCGATGACCTTCCTGGCCAGCGCCTTCGGGCTGGTGAGGAAGCCCCAGCCCCACGACATGTGCATCGTCGCGAGGGCGACGGGGATCTGGAGCCGGGCCTTCGCCGGCAGCCCCTTGCCCGCGGGCAGCGAGCCGAGCGCGATGGCCGCGAGATAGCCGGCCGGGACGACGAAGCCCCAGGGGGTCAGCGCCGCGCCGACGACCACGCCCGCCGCGATCGCGCAGACGGCGGTCGGCGGGGCGAGATAGCGCAGGTTGATGGAGCCCTCGTGGTAGCGGGCGACGACATGCCGCCAGCGGCCGTAGTCCTTGTACTGCTTGGCGAGCGCCTTGACCGACGGCCGCGGCCGGTAGGACACCTTCAGCTCGGGCGAGAACCAGATGAGGCCGCCCGCCTCCCGGATCCGGAAGTTGAGCTCCCAGTCCTGGGCGCGGATGAACTCCTCGTTGTAGCCGCCCTGCTGCTCCAGGGCCTCGCGCCGGAAGACCCCGAGATACACGGTCTCGGCCGGGGCCGCCTCACCACCGGTGTGGAAGGCGGCGTTGCCCACGCCGATCTTCGACGTCATGGCGGCGGCGACGGCGTGCTCCCAGTCGTTCTCGCCCTCGGCGTGCATGATGCCGCCGACGTTCTGCGCGCCGGTCTCCTCCAGGAGCCGTACGGCGGTGGCGATGTAGTTCGGGGAGAGGATGCCGTGCCCGTCGACGCGCACGACGACAGGGTGCCGGGACGCCTTGATCGCGGCGTTCAGCGCCGCGGGCGTCCGGCCGGTCGGGTTCGGCACCGTGTGGACCCGCGGGTCCTCACGGACGAGTTCGGCGGCGATCTCGTCCGTCCGGTCCGTGGAGGGACCGATGGCGATCACGACCTCCATCTCGCCGTCGTACCGCTGCGCCAGGATCGCTTGGACGGCCCCGCGCAGATGCCGCTCCTCGTTGAGGACGGGCATGATCACAGAAACGGCGGGGGACCGCACGTCAGACTTCTCGCTCATCGGTGGTCACGTTACCGCGAACGGGGGACACGGTCGCGCGCCGCCCGGCGTAAGAACCGGGCCGCAGATCGTATGGGCCTACCGTGCTCACGGATCCCCACGCCAGCGGAACGCGGCCCCGGCCGGCCTCGCGGAACGCATCCCTCCCCCGTCCAGCCTCGCGGAGGTGTCCCCCTTGCCCACGCCGCCCCGCTCCCCCGTCCGCCCCCAGCGCCCCCCACGGCCTTCTCCCGCGCGGCGCCCCGCCCGGCGGCCCGACGGACGCCTCGTACGCCCCGTACGCCCCGTACGCCCCGTACGGCGCAAGAAGCCACGCTGGGCCATGCGGGTGGTGACCACCATCTCCGTGGTCGTTCTCGCCTCGGCGGGCATCGGACACGCGGTGGTGACCAGCCTGGACGCGGACATCGCCCGGGTCGACCCGTTCAAGGACATGAAGAACCGGCCCGAGGCCGGCAACGGCATGAACGTGCTGCTGGTCGGGACCGACGGCCGGGACAAGATCACCGAAGCGGAACGGCGGAAGTACCGGCTCGGCGGCGCGCCCTGCCACTGCACCGACACGGTCATGATCGTGCACATCTCGGAGGACCGGGAGCGCGCCAGCATCGTCAGCCTGCCGCGCGACTCCTACGCCGAGACGCCCGCACACACCGACGCGGTCACCGGCAGACGGCACGGCCCCCACCCCCTCAAACTGAACGCGGCGTACGCGGAGGGCGGCCCGAACCTGACCGTGCGGACCGTCGAGAACATGACCCACGTGAAGATCGACCACTATCTGGAGGTCGACTTCACCAGTTTCATGAAGACGGTGGACGTGCTCGGCGGCGTCCGCGTCTGCACCGCGCAGCCGCTGAAGGACAGATACACCGGCCTCGACCTGACGGCGGGCTCGCACCTGCTGGGCGGCGGACAGGCCCTGCAGTACGTACGGTCCCGGCACACCGACGGCTCCTCCGACCTCGGCCGGATGCAGCGCCAGCAGCGCTTCCTGGCGGCGCTCGTCGGACAGGCCACGTCGTCCGGGGTGCTGCTGAACCCGATGAAGTTCCGCGACGTGACGCGGGCGGTGCTGGGCTCGGTGCGGGCCGACAAGGGCTTCGGCACGGACGAGCTGCTGGATCTGGGCCGGGCGATGCGGAACTTCTCCCCGTCGTCGTCCGAGTTCACGACCGTGCCGATCGGGCAGATGGGATACGTCGTCAAGGGCATCGGCTCGACCCTGAAATGGGACGAGGCGAAGTCGAGGAAGCTCTTCGGGGCGCTGCGCGACGACAAGCCGCTGGCGGAGCGCCGGGCCCCGCGGCCCCAGGCCGTCCGCGTCGCGGTGGCCCCGCAGCAGATCCGGGTCCAGGTCGAGAACGGGACCGCCGCGACGGGGCTCGGCAAGCGGGTCGACAGCGCGCTCGCCGCCACCGGGTTCCGGACGACGGGCCGGCCCGCCACGGCCCGGGACCGCACGGTCCGGCGCACCGTCGTCGCGTACGACCCTCGCTGGGACCGCTCCGCGAAGTCCCTCGCGGCCGCGCTGCCCGGTTCCGAACTGCGCGCGGCCCCCGGCCAGGGCCCGCTGTTGAAGGTGATCGCCGGTGCGGACTTCAAGCGGGTCACGCGGGTACGGGCGGAGGACCAGCATCAGGGGGAGCTCGGGGTGGTGACGGGAGACCAGGTGGTGTGTCCGTGACGCGGACGCCCGACCGCGGCCCCTGACCCACGGCCCCGATCAACGGCTCCCCGCGCCCAGCCAGGTACCTGGCCGGGCGCGGGGTCGGACCCAGCCGGTACCTACGGTGCCTACCGCACCTGATCGTCGAGGTACCTAGTCGTCGAGGCCTTCCGCCGCGCGCTTCTCGCGGAGCTCCATGATCGCGCGGCGGCGGGCCAGGCGGTGGGTTCGGCGGATCTGCGCCTCCTGGTAGCGGCGCTCGTCGCGCTCGGTCTCGGCGATGACCGGCGGGACCCTGCGGGGCTTGCCGTCGGCGTCGACGGCGGCGAACACGAGATAGGCCGAGCCGACCTGCTGCGGCGGCGTGGACTCGTTCCAGCGCTCGGCGAGGACCCGGACTCCGACCTCCATCGAGGTCCGTCCGGTCCAGTTCACCTGGGCCTTCACATGGACCAGGTCGCCCACGCGGACGGGCTCCAGGAAGGCCATCTCGTCCATCGAGGCGGTGACGGCGGGCCCGCCGGAGTGCCGCCCGGCCACCGCTCCCGCCGCGTCGTCGACGAGCTTCATGATCACTCCACCGTGCACCGAACCCAGAAGGTTGGTGTCGTTGTGGGTCATGATGTGGCTGAGGGTGGTCCGGGACGCGGCGGTCGGCTTGCCCGGAATATCGTTTTCCGGGTTGGGGGCCTGATCTGTCATGTCCTCCACCTTATGCCGGGCGAGCGGCGGTCTCTTTGCATCAGCTCTGCAACAGGCGTGACCCAGATCTCCCTGCTCTCTTGTAAGACACATGGTGAAGGGCTGCACACTGGTCCGCATGAATGATTGGCCTGGGGGCACCTCCCGCCCGAGCGAGTTCGAGGGTGGGGGAGGGTGGCCCGACGACAACCGCAGCAACGGCGGCAACCGCTACGGACGCGGCAGCGCAGGCGCACAGCCTGAGGGCGCCCGCGTGATGCCACAGGTCCGCCGCGGGCCCGCCGCACCCGCCCCGGGCCAGGGTGCGCCTCCGTACGGCGGCGGGGTGCCCCGCCAGCCGTCGTACGTCGACGGCCAGGGGTACGACGACGGCTACGACTCCGGCTACAACTCGGGCCACGTGTACGGGAGCCCCAACGGGCCCGGCGGTCCGCAGGGCCCCGGCGGTGGCGGCGCGTACCCACAGCGCCCCGCGCCGAACTGGCGGCGCCGGATCAAGTGGACCGCGATCACGCTGGTGACCGCACTGGTCGTGGTCTCCGTCGGCACGTACTTCTGGGCGGACTCCAAGCTCCACCGTGACGTGGATCTCTCCAAGGTCATAGACCGGCCGGAGACCGGCGAGGGCACGAACTATCTGATCGTCGGTTCCGACAGCCGCGCCGGCCTGTCCGCCGAGGACAAGAAGAAGCTGCACACCGGCTCCGCCGAGGGCAAGCGCACAGACTCGATGATGATCCTGCACACCGGCAGCAACGGCTCGACGCTGATCTCGCTGCCGCGCGACTCGAACGTCACGATCCCGACGTTCCGCGGCTCCGAATCCGGCAAGATCAAGGGCCCGCTGGGCGCGAACAAGCTGAACGCCGCCTACGCGTTCGACGGCCCCCAGCTCCTCGTCAGGACCATCGAGTACAACACCGGCCTGCACATCGACCACTACGTGGAGATCGGCTTCGCCGGGTTCGCGGGCATCGTCGACGCGGTCGGCGGTGTCGAGATGACCCTCGACAAGGGCTTCAAGGACAAGTACTCCGGCGCCGACTTCAAGGCGGGCAAGCAGACACTGAACGGTGAGCAGGCCCTCGCCTTCGTCCGCACCCGGCACGCCTTCGCCGCCTCGGACCTGGAGCGCACCAAGAACCAGCAGAAGTTCCTGGCCGCCCTGGCCCACCAGGTCGCGACCCCGTCGACGGTCCTGAACCCCTTCAAGCTCTACCCGACGATGGGCGCGGGCCTCGACTCGCTGGTCGTCGACAAGGACATGAGCCTGTGGGACCTGGCCGACATGTTCTGGGCCATGAAGGGCGTCACCGGCGGCGACGGCAAGTCCATGAACATGCCGGTCTCCGGTTCCGTCGGCGGCAACCTCGTCTGGGACAAGGCGAAGGTGAAGACGCTGGTGAACGAGCTCAAGAACGACGAGAAGGTCACGGTGTCGGGCAACTGACCCGCCTCCACGTGCCGTTGCCGGGAAACCGACGCGTCGTCACGTGTCGCCCTTCGGGGAACCGACCCACCGCCGCCTTTCGGTGCCGGTGGGTCAGTTGCGTAGCGTGATGCGGCCCCGGGTGCGGGGGCCGTCGAATTTGGAGCGGTCGACGAAGGGCTTCGGGGCGGGTTCCGCGGCCATGAGACGGATGGTGTCGCGGCCCGCCAGGGCGGTGCACCACTGGGCGAGGTGGGGGCGGGTGCCACGGGGGCCGGCCGCCTGCTCCCACAGGGCCCGGACCGCGCTGTCCCGCCGGTCGTCGAGTACGCCGGACAGTGGCTGCAGGGGCTTGCCGGGGGCCACGTACGGGTCCTGGCTCAGGACACGGCCCACCACCAGGGCCGTCTTGTAGCGGTCGCTGTCCACCGTCGCGGTGCCGGGGGCGGCGAGCGGGTCGTGCCAGTCGGGGGTGTCCGCCTGTTCCAGGACCGGGGGGCGGCCGACCAGGCGTGCGCCGTCGCAGTCCAGGAGGTACGGGGCGGGTCCGGGCCGTACGGTCCACAGCACGTTCGCATGGGACACGTCGCCGACGACCAGCCCCAGGGTGTGCAGCCACCGGAACAGTCCGAGGACGGCGACCACCAGCGCGTACCGCTCGGCCGGCGACGGCTGCGCGACGTCCTGCCAGGCCGCCCTCGGTGGCCGGAGCAGATAGGACAGGTCGGTCAGCCGACCCTCGCCGCGCGAGGTCCGCCAGGTCATGGAGTCCGGCGCGCGGCGCATCAGGAAGCCCGTCGTCGTGCCGCCGTCCATGACCCGGCACAGCGGCCATGCCGTCTCCCGGTCCAGCCGTTCCCGGTCGGCCGGGGCGAGCCCCTGCCGCAGGGCGACGAGCGCGGCGAGTTCCCCGCCGTCGACCTTCCCCGGCTCGCGGTAGCTCTTGTACAGCAGCCGGTCCGGGCCGCTGACGCCGTACACCTCCCCCTGGCCGCCGTCCCCGACGCGCGCCCCGAGGGTGAGCGAGCCGAGGGACACGTCGGCGCCGTCGCCGGGGCTCACGGCGCGGCCTCCCACAGGACTACGGCGGTGCGGTCGTCGTCGTACGACTTCACCCGGTACTGCAGCTGCCACAGGAAGTCGGCCGGTGCCGGCACGGCCCCCGTTCCCCAGCCGGACCCCAGGAAGTCCCGCATCCCGGCGTCCCCCGCGAGCGGCGTGGACAGGCCGTCCGTGCACAGCACGAGTACGTCGCCGGGCAGAGCGGGGCCGAGGAGCTGGGCGCGGGCGCGGTGCCCGTGCGGCAGGGCGGCGGTGCGGGTGTCGATCATTCCGTCGCCGTCGTGCTCGGGGTCCGTGAGGGACAGGTTCCACGCCCCGGCGCGCAACAGCGCCGTGCCGCCGTCGCCGACGGCCAGGAAGCCGCGGGTGCGCACGCGCGGGTCGAGCGGGACGATCAGGGCGCGCAGGGTGGTGGCGTACGCGGCGGGGTCGTCGCCGTGCTCGCGGGCGCGGTGCGCGAGGAGGGTCGCGACCCGGCCCACCGCGGTGTCCACCAGTACGGCGAACCGGGACCGGTCGCCCCCGCTCAGGGCCTCGGAGAGTTCCGCGGACACGCTGTCCAGCTCCATCGCGGCGAGCCGGCAGGCCTCCTGGGAGCCGGTGTGCGAACGGGCCGCCGACCCCACGCCGTCCGCCACCGCGAGCAGCAGCAGTCCGTCGGCGCCGGGCGCCCCGAGGCGCACCACGGCCAGGGAGTCCTGGCGCGGCTCGCCCTGATAGCGGTGCGAGTCGCCGCGCACGGACGCCGCCCGCACCGTCAGAGCGCCGTACCCGGCACCGTCCACCACCATGTCGGGCGTCAGCGCCGCGCTCGGATCCTGCCGGACGGCGGGCAGCTCCAGGGGCTCCGGCGCGTAGAGCGGGGGCTTGGGGCCGGAGTGGAACGGCGCGCCGAGCGTCGGCACGGGCACGACCCGCGCGGCGGGCTCCTCGGGTCCGGGTGTGGGCACGGACCCGGGTTCGGGCCCGGGCTGGGGCGACACGCGTGCGTGCGGGGGCGACGGCTGTACGGGGCCGGGCGACGGCGGATGCTGGGCGAAGCCGGGCTGGGGCGCCTGCGGCGGCTCGTACGACGAAGGCGGCGGCGTGGGCTCGTAGGAGGAGGGCGGCGGCGTCGGCTCGTAGGAGGAGGGCGGCGGGTACTGCTTCGCGAGGCGGGGACGGGGCGGCTGTTGTACGAAGCCGGGCTGGGGTGACGGCGGCGTCGGCTCGTACGTCGAGGGCGGCGCCGGCCGGCGGGGCGGCCCGTACGACAGGGGCGGTGACGACCGGGTCGGTCCGACGGGTGGTGCCGCGGACGTCTCGGGCGCGGTGAGGGCCGCGTCGGGCTCCGGCTGGTCGCTGATCAGCTGGTCGACGCTCTGCCAGGTCGCGTCCAGCGGGTCGGGCTGCCGCGCGTCCGGCCAGCAGGGCTCCGGCTGTCGAGCGTCCGGCCGTCGAGCGTCCGGCTGTCGCAGATCCGCCTGGCCGGCCTGGGCCTGGCCCTCGTACGCCTGGCCCGCGTGCGCCTGGCCCGCGTGCGCCTGGCCCGCGTACGCCTGGCCGCCGTCCCGCTCCCGCGCGTCCGGCTCCCGCGCGCCCCGCTCCCGTGCGTCCGGCTCCCGTGCGTCGGGCTTCCGGGGGCTGGTCCGGGACGGTCCGGCGGCGCTCATGTCGTTCCCCATCCGTGCGACCTCACAGCTTGTCGAGAGAGACGATGGAGAAGCCGGGCACGGTGTCGTCCACGGCCAGCGTGAACCCGTTGCCGCCGTCCGCCCCGATGCTCCCGGCGGACCGGACGATCGACCGCGTGAGGCTGGAGGCGAATTCGCGCAGCGCCTGGGCCGGCGACACCGAGGAGTCCTTCTGCATGAACGCCCGGAAGTTCGCGACCCGCGCGATCGTTGCCTCCTGCGCCTCGCCGATACCGAAGGCGATGATCTTCGGGCAGAACCGTGACTGGGTGAGTTCCTTGTACGCCTGGTCCCAGTCCGGGTCGGTGGGAATGCCGTCGGAGAGGAAGAAGACCACGGGCCGGTACACCTCGTGGCCCTCCGCCTTCAGTCCCGCCACATCGGCCTCGACGCAGCGCAGCAGGGTGCGGAACGCGTCGCCGTACGAGGTGAGGCCTCCCGCGGCGAGCGCGGGGACGGAGTCGATGTCGCTGAGGTCGACGAGCGGTTGCAGCACGGTGGCGGTGTCGGAGAAACCGATGAGACAGAAGCGCGTCTTGTCGGCGACGGTCGGGTTGGTGCTGATCTCGTGGTGCAGGTCCGGGAGCGCGCCGTTGATGGCGTCGATCGGCTCGCCGATCATCGACCCGGACTCGTCGCAGAGCAGGTAGAAGGGCAGGATCTGCAAGGGTCTCTTACCTCCGGGTCAGTACGTGTAGAAGTAGATCTCGATGTCGGCGTGGCCCGAGGAGGCTCCGCCCTTCCAGAAGTCGCGGGTGGTGGCGGCGTGGAACATGTCCGGACGGGCCTTCTCCAGCAGGGCGTTGACCTCGTGGGCGTAGCGGCCCCCGGCACCCGGGTCGGTGTGGCGGCCGAAGGTCAGCACGAAGGCGGCGCGTCGGCCCTGGTAGCGCGCGGTCGCCCCGCGCAGGGCGCGCACGATGCCGTCCTCGTCCCCGGCGGCCGCGTCGACGGCCACCTTGACCGGCGTGCGCACCACCGCCCGCGGGCCGGTGTGCCGGGGCTTCCTCTTCGCGGCGGCCGCCGCGGAGGACGACGGGGCGGGGCGCTTCTCGGCCGCCTGCGGGTCGCCCTGGTCCCCCATGGCCACCAGGGCGAGGACGAGCAGCATGTCCGCGAACAGCCAGCCCGCCATGTGCAGCGGCTGGAACCGTCCACCGCGCTTCATCGGGCCTCGGTCAGGGAGGCGGGAGGCAGCTGCGGGGGCTCCCGGCGAGGATCGGACCCCCGGGGATCGGACGCTCGGGGATCCATCCGATGCGTGTGCACCTGGCGGTCCGCCCGCAACTCTTCGACAAGCCGGGCGAATTCGTCGGCCACCGCTCGCAACGCGCCGCTCTGGGCGCTCAGTTCACGGACGGCGTGCTGGGACTCCTCGACCGCGCGGGCCGTCCCCTCCGCCACCTCGCCGAATCGGCCCAGGAGTTGGGCGGAGATGTCCGAAGCCACCTCGATGCCGGTGGCGTAGGCGCGCTGGGACGCGGCCAGCACGGTGACGGAGTCCTCGACGCGGTCGCCGGCGCCCGCCACCGCGAGCCGCACTTCGCCGCTCGCGTCACGGACGCCATCAAACGCCTTGCGGACCTGCGCTCCGCCGTCGCTGAGGGCGGCCTCGACCCGGCCCACCGCCACCTCCAGGGGTTTGACGGAGGTGTCGACCCCGGCCAGCGTGCGTTCGGCGGCCTCCACCGCGTCACCGACCGCCGAGGCGGCCGACGTCAGGTTCTTCTGGACCCGTACAGCCTTGTCGCCCAGCCGGCCGAGGGTCGCGGCGGCTCCGGTGAGCTCGGCCGCGAAGCGCTGCGGGGAACTCGACCGCCGCTGGTTCAGTACGAGTTGGGCGCGGGTCAGCGCCGGGACGAGCGCCGCCATCAGCGCCTCGGAGCCCCGGTCGGCTTCCTCCTCGCGGCGGGCGACGGCGGAGCGGCGCAGGCCGTGCACGAGGACCAGGGCGAAGAGCACCGCGATGGCGACGGTGGCGCTCATCGCCACATGGCCGAAGGTGAACGCACCGGTGAGGTGCCCCTCGAAACCGGACTGCCACAGCTGCAGAAAGGGCCGGGAGGCGGCCTTCGGATCCGCGCCGGTCAGCGCTCCGTACGCGCTCGACGCCCGCGTCAGGCCGTACCAGGTGAGCATCAGCGGTACGAAGACCAGAGCGCCCAGCACCCCTTCGGCGTAGGACCAGAGCGGGTGCTCCCCGCCCTGGCCACCGGCTCCCCGGAGGCTCTCGCGGCGGGCGTAGGCGGCGAGGAGATCGAGTTCGGACCAGGGCTCCAGCGCGGTGACGTCCTGGTCCCGGAGCGCCGCCGCGAGCGCGGTCAGCTCTTCCTTCCGGGTTCCGAGCGCCGGCCGCTCGGCGAGTTCATTGATGCTCTGTGCGATCACATGACGGTCCATCAGGGCGCCTGACGGCATGCCCACCCCCACAACACGACGGACGCGGGGGTGCGTTGACGGCAACCATGGATCCCCACCCCGTGTCACGTGCCCCCGTGCCCCCGCCGGTTCACACGCACCAGACGCGCGACCGAGGCCACAGAGAGTACTCCAGCCGGCACGCTCCGCGCATAAACTCCCGATATCCGCCGCTCTCCCGGACGGCGGCGCGAGGGGGAACAGTTGAGCAGCGACGAACGTCCGCGAGAGACCATCCGCCTGAGGCCCGATACCGGCACCCGGCCCCGGACCGGCCCGCAGCGTGCGACCCCGGCACCCCGTGAAGTACGGCGGCTTCCCGCCGGGCGCGCCGACACACTGCTGACCAGGTCGGCACCACAGGCCCGCATCACGGGGCGCGGCGTCCTTCAGGTGAACCTCAACCGGTCGGCGGGGACCGGGGCCGACGTCGACCTCGGCTGCATGGCGGCGTTCACGGACGGTACGGCCGCGGCCGTACAGCCGCTGGGGAACACCTTCGGCTCACTGACGCGGTGGCCGTACGTGGAACTCGACCAGGACGACCGCACCGGGGCCTCCTCGGACGGGGAGACGCTCCGGGTGGACCTGGAGCGGCGCGAACTCTTCCGGCACCTGCTCTTCCACGTCTACGTGTACGACGGCGCCGTGGATTTCCGGCGTCTGGGCGCCACGGCCACCGTGACCGCCCCGGCCGGCGGTTTCCGTATCGCCCTCGACGACTCCCCCGAGGGGGCCACGGGCTGCGCCATCGCCCTGGCCACACCCGCGGAGGGCGGCCTCACGGTCAGCCGCGAGGTCCGCTGGTTCACCGGCACACCCCGGCAGTCGGTCCAGGAGCAGATGGACCGCGCCTACGGCTTCGGCCTCTCCTGGGTGCGGATGAGAAAGGACTGACCCGCGCCGCCGCGAAAAACAAAAGGTGAGAGGCACACCGGGTGCCTCTCACCTCTGCTGCCGATGGGCGGCGTACTACGGCAGGTTGCGCGCCATCACGATGCGCTGGACCTGGTTCGTGCCTTCATAAATCTGGGTGATCTTGGCGTCGCGCATCATGCGCTCGACCGGGTAGTCGCGGGTGTAGCCGTAGCCGCCGAGGAGCTGGACGGCGTCCGTGGTGACCTCCATGGCGACGTCCGAGGCGAAGCACTTGGCGGCGGCACCCTGGAAGGTCAGGTCCTTGTCGCCGCGCTCCGACTTGGCGGCGGCCGCGTACGTCAGCTGGCGGGCGGCCTCGATCTTCATGGCCATGTCCGCGAGCATGAACTGGATGCCCTGGAAGTCGGCGATCGGCTTGCCGAACTGCTTGCGCTCCTGGACGTAGCCCTTGGCGTAGTCGAGGGCGCCCTGGGCGACACCGAGCGCCTGGGCCGCGATGGTGACGCGGGTGTGGTCCAGCGTCTTCATCGCGGTCGCGAAGCCGGTGCCCTCCTCGCCGATCATGCGGTCGGCCGAAATGCGCACGTTGTCGAGGTAGACCTCGCGGGTCGGGCTGCCCTTGATGCCGAGCTTGCGCTCCGGGGCGCCGAAGGAGACGCCCTCGTCGGACTTCTCGACGACGAAGGCGCTGATGCCCTTGGAGCGCTTCGTCGGGTCGGTCACGGCCATGACCGTGTAGTACTCGGAGACGCCCGCGTTGGTGATCCAGCGCTTGACGCCGTTGAGGACCCAGAAGTCGCCGTCGCGGACGGCCTTCGTCTTCATGCCGGCCGCGTCCGAACCGGCGTCCGGCTCGGAGAGGCAGTACGAGAACATCCCGTCGCCCTTGGCGAGCGGGCTCATGTACTTCTTCTTCAGTTCCTCGGAGCCGGAGAGGATCACCGGCAGCGAGCCCAGCTTGTTCACCGCGGGGATCAGGGAGGAGGACACACAGACGCGGGCCACCTCCTCGATCACGATGACCGTCGCGAGGGCGTCGGCGCCCGCGCCGCCGTACTCCTCGGGGACATGCACGGCGTGCAGGTCGTTGGCGACCAGGGCGTCCAGCGCCTCCTGCGGGAAGCGGGCCTCCTCGTCCACAGCGGCGGCGTACGGCGCGATTTTCGCCTCGGCCAGCGAGCGGATCGCGTCCCGGAGCATGTCGTGCTCCTCGGACGGGCGGTACAGGTCGAAATCAGCCGATCCGGCCAAGGTCTCTCACGCTCCAAGTGATGCTGTGCTGGCTGCGCTAACTACCGTTAAGTAACACAAATTTTAAGGGCCCGCCCGCAAGACGGATACGTGAGCTTGGCGACAGGGGGAAAACTGCCCGTGAAAGCGCTCCCCCAGGGCCCGACTATGCTCGGGCGCGCACCTACGCCGCACACCTCAGGAGCACCCATGGCCCTCAAGATCACCGTGATCGGCACCGGCTACCTCGGCGCCACCCACGCCGCGGCCATGGCCGAGCTCGGCTTCGAGGTCCTCGGGCTCGATGTGGTGCCGGAGAAGATCGAGATGCTCCAGCGGGGCGAGGTCCCGATGTACGAGCCCGGTCTCGAAGAGCTGCTGCGCAAGCACGTGGCCGGGATCGAGGGCTCCACGGGCCGGCTCCGCTTCACCATGGACTGGGCCGAGGTCGGGGCCTTCGGCGACGTCCACTTCGTCTGCGTGAACACCCCCCAGAAGCACGGCGAGTACGCCTGCGACATGTCGTACGTCGACGCGGCCTTCGAGTCGCTGGCGCCGCATCTGCACGGTCCCGCCCTCGTCGTCGGCAAGTCCACCGTGCCGGTCGGCTCGGCGGCGCGGCTGGCCGCCCGGCTCGTCGAGCTCGCGCCCGCCGGGGAGGACGCCGAGCTGGCCTGGAACCCCGAGTTCCTGCGTGAGGGTTTCGCCGTGAACGACACGCTGCACCCCGACCGGATCGTGGTCGGCGTACGCAGCGAGCGCGCCGAGAAGCTGCTGCGCGAGGTCTATGTGACGCCGGTCGCCGACGGCTCGCCCTTCGTCGTGACCGACTTCCCGACCGCCGAGCTCGTGAAGACCTCCGCGAACTCCTTCCTCGCCACGAAGATCTCCTTCATCAACGCGATGGCCGAGGTCTGCGAGGCCGCCGACGGTGACGTGGCCAAGCTGGCCGAGGCCATAGGGCACGACGAGCGGATCGGGAAGAAGTTCCTGCGGGCCGGGATCGGCTTCGGCGGCGGCTGTCTGCCCAAGGACATCCGCGCCTTCATGGCGCGCGCCGGTGAGCTGGGCGCCGACCAGGCGCTGACCTTCCTGCGCGAGGTCGACACCATCAACATGCGGCGCCGCGGCCAGATGGTGGAGATGGCCCGCGAGGCCCTCGGCGGCGGCTCGTTCCTCGGCAAGCGGGTCGCCGTGCTCGGCGCGACCTTCAAGCCGGACTCGGACGACGTACGCGACTCGCCCGCCCTGAACGTCGCCGGGCAGATCCACCTCCAGGGCGGCCAGGTCACCGTCTACGACCCGAAGGGCATGGCGAACGCCAAGCGGCTCTTCCCGACGCTCGCGTACGCCGACTCCGCGGTGGAGGCCGTACGGGGCGCGCATGTCGTCCTGCACCTGACGGAGTGGCGCGAGTTCCGCGAGCTGGACCCGGCGGTGCTGGGCGAGGCGGTCACATCCCGGGTCGTGCTGGACGGACGGAACGCGCTGGACCCGGAGGTGTGGCGCCGGGCGGGCTGGACGTACCGGGCGATGGGGCGGCCGACCGCCTGAGGCCCCCAGTGGACCGACTCCCGCACACCTGACGGATCTCGTGGGCCGATGCCTGCCCGCCACCCGAGGGATGTCACGGACCGACGGCCGCACGGCGCCCGAGGGATCTCGTGGGCCGACAGCCCCACGGCGCCCGAGGGATCTCGTGGGCCGACGGCGCACACCGTCCCGGGGATGTCACGGGCGACGCCGGTCCGGCCGAGGCTCAGTCGGCCGGACCGGCGTCGGTTGCATTCTGCACCACTTCGCTGTGCGGCGACCGGCGACCGCCGGACTCCGTCCGGCTCCCGGCAGGGCTCCCGGTCCGGCTCCCCGTGACCGGGGGCTACTTGGCGCGGTAGCGGCGCATCTTGGCGCGGGCTCCGCACACGGACATCGAGCACCAGCGTCCGCGCCCGGCCGGTGAGCGGTCGTAGTACGCCCAGTGGCAGGTCGGGGCCTCGCAGGCCTTCAGCCGCGGCCAGGTGCCCTCGACGAGCGACTCGGCGATCGCGGCGGCGATCCGGGAGGCCAGCGGTACCGGGTCAGCCGGGGCGTACGGGGAGCCCGGGGTGACGGAGGGCCCCGCCGTGACGGAGGGCCCCGCCGTGGCGGGGAGCAGGCGCGCGGTGCCGTCGCCCGTGTCGACCGCCACCCGCAGCGGGGCCCGGGCGAGGAGTTCCCCGAGCGGGGTCACCTCCCGGTGCGCCGGGTGTCCCGCGTGCGCCAGGCACACCGCCCGCAGCGACTCGCGCAGCTCGCGCGCCCCCGGCACCTCGTCCGCCGTGAGGCCGAGGCGTGCCAGGCCCTCGGCCGTGTCCAGGGAGTCGGCGCCCGACTCGATGTCCAGTGTGTTCACCAGGGACTGGACCAGGGCCAGACCTCCGGGTGCGGGCGCTCGGTCATTCATGCTTGCGACGTTACCTCCAGTGCGGGAGTATGAGGTAACCGTTACCTCTTGAGTCGCTGAACCAGTAACCCGCCAGAACTCTCACGGAGGAAGTCATGGCTCTCGCCAAACTCGATGTCGTCGTTCTGGACTGTCCCGACCCGCGCGCGCTGGCCGGGTTCTACGCCGAAGTGCTCGGCGGCACGGTCCGGGACCAGGACGAGTGGGTCGACCTGGACCTGCCCGACGGCCGTCAGCTCGCGTTCCAGGCCTCGCCCGCGTACGTAGCGCCGCGGTGGCCCTCACCCGACGGGTCGCAGCAGTTCCACCTGGACCTGGCCGTCGAGGACCTCGACGTGGCCGAGAAGGGGGTGCTGGCGCTCGGCGCTCGACCGCTCGACACCGAGGACAGGTCGCGCACGTTCCGTGTGTACGCCGACCCCGCCGGGCACCCGTTCTGCCTCTGCGCCGGCTGAGCGCGCCACCGCGGCCCCGGCCGAGCACACCGATCGAGGAGCAGGTCATGGAGCAGCCCGTCGCCCGTCTGCGGTCCGTCGTACTCGACTGTCCGGATCCCCGCGCGCTCGCCGCGTTCTACGCGGGCCTGGCGGGGGGCGTGCCCCGGGCCGAGGACGACGACTGGGTCGTCCTGCGGATTCCCGGTGGGCCGCGGCTGGCCTTCCAGCGGGCCCCGGGGTACGCCCCGCCGCGGTGGCCGAGCGCCGACCGGGACTCGCAGCAGTTCCATCTCGACTTCGACGCCGGTTCGACCTGGGCGGCCGTCGACGCCGCGCAGGAGCGGGTGCTCGCGCTGGGCGCCCGCCCGCTGGACCTGGACGACGAGGACGGCAGGAAGGACTTCAGGGTCTTCGCCGATCCGGCCGGGCATCCGTTCTGCCTGTGCATGATCGACACGCCCTGACCTCCCGCCCGCCGGGCCGGTACGGGACCGGCCCGGTCAGCCGTCCAGGTCGGCGATCTTCGCGGCGGACGGTCCGCGGCGCTGCTGGGCGGCGCGGGCCGTGAAGTCCGCGCCGCGCAGGACGCGTTGGGCATTGCCCCAGGTGAGCAGGGCGAGGTCGGACGCGGACCAGCCGCGGGTGATCAGCTCCGCAACGAGATGCGGATAGCAGGACGCGTCGGCGAGGTCCTGCGGGTGGGCGGCCCCCGAGTCGTACGTACCCGAAAGGCCGACGCACTCCGCTCCCGCGAGCCTGCGGACGTGGTCGAGGTGGTCGGCGACATCCCGTACGGAGGGGCCGGTCTGCTCGGCCGTGAGCGGGACCAGGCACAGGCCCTTGGCGGCACCCAGGTCGGCCAGGACCTCGTCGGGGAGGTTCGAGGGGTGGGGGCGCAGCGCGCGGGCGGCCGAGCGGGTGAACAGGACCGGGGCCTTGGAGGCGGCGAGGGCGCGGCCGATCGTGGCGTCCGAGGTGCCCGAGAGGTCGGCGAGGACACCGAGCCGGTTCATCTCGCGGAGCACCTCCTCGCCGAAGCGGGTCAGGCCCGTCTCGCTCGCCCAGGAGGCGCCCGCGAGCGTGAGGACGCGCAGTCCGAGCGTGTGCAGGGCGCGCAGGATGCCGAGCGAGTCGCCGAGCGCGGCCGCTCCGGCGGGGCCGAGGACGACCGCGACGCGGCCGCAGTTGCGGGCGTCGGCGATCTCGGCGGCACCGCGCGTCATGCGCAGACCCTCGGGGTGTGCGTGGACCACCGTCTTCACCAGGTCCAGCTGCTCCATTGTGGCGCCGACGGCCCGGTCCCCGGCGAGGCCCTCGGGCAGGTGCAGCGACCAGAACAGGGCGCCCACGTGCCCTTCGCGCAGTCGCGGCACGTCCGTGTCCACGGCGCTCTCGCCGAGCTCCAGATCGAACCAGGGCAGATGGCGCAGCGCCCACGGCAGGCCGCTGTATCCGTCGGCGACGGGGTTGTCGGCCAGGAACGCGCGGGCCCGCGCCAAAGGATCGGCGCCGGGATCGGCCACCGGGGCGCGGTCCGGGGCGCCGGCTCCGGCGACGAGGTGGGTGTCACCGCCGAGGCTGGTGGTGGAGGGCAGCGGCTCGGACTCGGGCCAGGCAGCGGGCGGGTCGAGCTCTCCCACCTCGACGGTGGCGTGCAGTTCGTCCTGCAGGTCTGCCATGACAGGCTCCGTGGGGTGGACGGCGGCGATCCCGGTACCGCCACCGTGGCACGGGGCCCGGGGGGCTTCCTGGTGGGCGGAGCGTTCGGGGGTATGTCCCGCCGGCACGTCCCGCGGGTCATCCCGCGGGCGATCTTCCCGTTCACCGGGGCAGGCCGACGGCGGCCACACGAAAGACGCCCGGGCACACAGCCCGGGCGCCTTCGGGAACCCTGGAGGCCTGGAAGCCAGTCCTGGAGGCTCGGAGTCCTGGAGCTCCGGAGTGCTGGAGCCCCGTCAGTCGTCAGCCGTAAGCCGTCAGGCCCCAGCCGCCACGCTCAGCCGTCCAACTGTTCCAGCGTCGCGTTCGACGGGGCGCGCCGGGACCGGAGGTCGCGGGCCACGTCCTCCGCCGCGCCCAGCACGCGCACGGCGTTCTGCCAGGTCAGCTTGGCGACGTCCGTGGAGGACCAGCCGCGGTCGAGGAGCTCGGCGATGAGGTTCGGATAGCCGGAGACGTCGTCCAGGCCGTCCGGGGTGAACGCCGTGCCGTCGTAGTCGCCGCCGATGCCGAGGTGGTCGATACCGGCGACCTCGCGCATGTGGTCGAGGTGGTCGGCGACCGTCGACACCGTCGCGATGGGGCGCGGGTTGTCCTCCTCGAAGGCACGGTGGACCTTCATGCCCTCGGCGGTGGTGTCGAGGTGGTGGAAGCCGTTCGCGCGCATGTTCTCGTCGGCAGCGGCCGTCCAGTCGACCGCCGCCTGGAGAACGAACTTCGGCACGAACGTCACCATCGCCACGCCACCGTTCGCGGGCAGCCGCTCCAGCACGTCGTCCGGGATGTTGCGCGGGTGGTCGCACACCGCGCGCGCCGAGGAGTGGGAGAAGATCACCGGCGCGACGGAGGTGTCGAGCGCGTCCCGCATGGTCGTCGCGGCCACGTGCGAGAGGTCCACGAGCATGCCCTCGCGGTTCATCTCCCGTACGACCTCACGGCCGAAGGCCGACAGACCGCCCACGACGGGGACGTCCGTCGCCGAGTCGGCCCACGCGATGTTGTCGTTGTGGGTGAGGGTCATGTAGCGGACGCCGAGCGCGTACAACCCGCGAAGGGCGGCGAGGGAGTTGTCGATCGAGTGACCGCCCTCCGCGCCCATGAGGGAGGCGATACGGCCCTCCGCGCGCGCCGCCTCCATGTCGGCGGCGGTCAACGCGGCGCGCAGGTCCGCCGGGTGACGGTCGATCAACTGCTTTACGCAGTCGATCTGTTCGAGCGTCGCGGTGAGCGCGCCGGGCAGGTCCGAGCGGACGTACACCGACCAGTACTGGGCACCGACGCCGCCGGCGCGCAGCCGGGCCAGGTCCGTGTGCAGGTGGGCGCTCTGGTCGACGGCGATGTCACGGGCGTCGAGGTCGTAGCGGACCTGCTCGCGCAGGGCGTAGGGCAGGTCGTTGTGCCCGTCGACGACGGGGAACTCGTCGAGCAGGGCGCGGGCACGGTCGAGCGAGGGCAGGGAGGACCCGGGGGCCTGGGAGGACGAGGACATCCGCGTCACTTCCCGAAGCCGAAGCCGCCGGCCGCGCCCTCGACCTTGGCGCGCAGCCGCTTGCCCTTCTCGGTGGCCTGGTCGTTCAGCTCCTGCTGGAACTCCCGCATCTTGCCGAGGAGTTCCTCGTCGTGCGCGGCCAGCATCCGGGCGGCCAGCAGACCGGCGTTGCGGGCGCCGCCGACGGAGACGGTCGCGACGGGCACCCCGGCCGGCATCTGCACGATGGAGAGCAGCGAGTCCATGCCGTCGAGGTACTTGAGCGGGACGGGCACACCGATGACGGGCAGCGGGGTGACGGACGCCAGCATCCCGGGCAGATGGGCGGCGCCGCCGGCGCCCGCGATGATCGCCTTGAGCCCCCGCTCCGCGGCCTGCTCGCCGTACGCGATCATCTCGTGCGGCATGCGGTGCGCGGAGACGACATCCACCTCGTACGGGATCTCGAACTCGTCGAGCGCCTGCGCGGCGGCCTCCATGACCGGCCAGTCGGAGTCCGAACCCATGACGATGCCTACAACCGGGCTCATTCGGTGATGGTCCCTCTCAGGTAGCCGGCAGCGTGACGGGCGCGCTCCAGCACGTCGTCCAGGTCGTCGCCGTAGGTGTTGACGTGGCCGACCTTACGGCCGGGCTTCACGTCCTTGCCGTACATGTGGATCTTGAGCTGCGGGTCGCGGGCCATGCAGTGCAGGTACGCGGAGTACATGTCGGGGTAGTCCCCGCCGAGGACGTTCGCCATGACCGTCCACCTGGCGCGCGGGCGCGGGTCGCCGAGCGGGAGGTCGAGGACCGCGCGGACGTGGTTGGCGAACTGGGAGGTGATCGCGCCGTCCTGGGTCCAGTGGCCCGAGTTGTGCGGGCGCATGGCCAGTTCGTTGACGAGGATGCGTCCGTCGCGGGTCTCGAAGAGCTCGACGGCCAGGTGCCCGACGACGCCGAGTTCCTTGGCGATGCGCAGCGCGAGCGCCTCGGCCTGGAGGGCCAGCTCGGCCGTTATGCCGGGCGCCGGGGCGATCACCGTGTCGCAGACGCCGTCGACCTGCTGGGACTCGACGACGGGGTACGCGACCGCCTGGCCGTGCGGGGACCGGACGACGTTCGCCGCGAGCTCGCGTACGAAGTCGACCTTCTCCTCGGCGAGGACGGGGACGCCCGCGCGGAACGGGTCGGCGGCCTCCTCCAGGGAGCGGACGAACCAGACGCCCTTGCCGTCGTAGCCGCCGCGGACGGTCTTCAGGATGATCGGGAAGCCGTCACCCTCGGCCCCTTCGGCGAGGCCTTCCGCGGCGAACGCGGCGACGTCCTCGACGTCGGTCACGATGCGGTGCCGCGGGCACGGCACGCCGATCTCGTCGAGCTTCGCGCGCATCACACCCTTGTCCTGGGCGTGCACGAGCGCGTCGGGGCCCGGGCGGACGGGGATGCCGTCCGCCTCCAGGGCCCGCAGGTGCTCGGTCGGGACGTGCTCGTGATCGAAGGTGATCACGTCGCAGCCCCGCGCGAAGTCACGCAGCGTGTCGAGGTCGCGATAGTCGCCGATGACGACATCGCTGACGACCTGCGCCGCGGAATCCTGGGGAGTGTCACTGAGGAGCTTGAACTTGATGCCGAGCGGGATGCCCGCCTCGTGTGTCATACGAGCGAGCTGACCCCCGCCGACCATGCCGACTACCGGGAACGTCACGCTCCAAGAGTATCGGCCGCGCCACAGTGGCTGGTTTCGGCACCGATAAGCCCGATTTTCCGTACTGGTGACCTCATCTTTTCTTACCTGTGAGCCCATGCACAGGCGCCGTGCAGGGGCGCTGGTTAGCATGGCTGAGTTGACGTGATGCATCGAGAGACCGACGACATAACCCACCGACGGGGGCTGGCGACACCATGGGCAGTGCTTCCTCGGGGCCTCAAGCGGGGCCTCGCAGCGCGGTTCGCCGCCGCTTCGACCTGCTCTTTCGTGAGGTCGCCAAGTTCGGCGCGGTGGGTGGTGCGGGGCTGCTCGTCAACCTTCTCGTGTTCAACCTCGTACGGCATCTCACGGGCCTGCAGGTCGTGCGGGCCAGTGTCATCGCCACCGTCGTCGCCATCATCTTCAATTACATCGGGTTCCGCTACTTCACCTACCGTGATCGCGACAAGGGTGGCCGCACCAAGGAGCTGACGCTCTTCCTGCTGTTCAGCGTGGTGGGACTGGTCATCGAGAACGGTGTTCTGTACGCGGCGACGTACGGCTTCGGCTGGGACAGCCCGCTGCAGAGCAACGTCTTCAAGTTCCTCGGCATCGCCGTCGCGACCCTCTTCCGCTTCTGGTCCTACCGCACCTGGGTGTTCCGGACGCTTCCGGCCCGGGAGGCGGTGGCCAGTGCGGAATCGTTCCTGGACGAGGAGCCCGAACCGCGGCGGCCCCGGGCGCACGTGAACTGACCCGGCGTACGTGACCTGAGCCAAGCGGGTCCGGCCCCCTACCTGACCGTCCGTTCGTCGTCGTCCTCCGGGACGCGCGGGGGCCGCTTCAGCGGGGTGCGGGAGAGGAACAGGCCGAAGACCGGGGGCTGGGCCTGGAGCATCTCCAGACGGCCGCCGTCGGCCTCCGCGAGGTCGCGGGCGACGGCCAGACCGATGCCGGTGGAGTTGCGGCCGCTGATGGTGCGCTCGAAGATGCGGGCGCCGAGGTCGGTGGGGACGCCGGGACCCTCGTCGGTGACCTCGACGACGGCCTGGTTGCCGGTGACGCGGGTCCGCAGGGCGACCGTGCCGCCGCCGTGCATGAGGGAGTTCTCGATCAGTGCCGCGAGGACCTGGGCGACCGCGCCCGGGGTGCCCACCGCCTGCAGATGCCGTTTGCCGGAGCTGACGATCGCGCGGCCCGCGCTGCGGTAGGCCGGGCGCCATTCCTCCAGCTGCTGCTTGATGACCTCGTCGAGATCGAAGGAGACGGCGGAGCCGGTACGCGGGTCGCGGGCGTTGGTGAGCAGCCGCTCGACCACGTCCGTGAGGCGTTCCACCTGCGTCAGCGCGATGGTCGCCTCCTCCTTCACCGTGTCCGGGTCGTCGGTGAGGGTGATCTCCTCCAGGCGCATGGAGAGCGCCGTGAGCGGCGTCCGCAGCTGGTGGGAGGCGTCGGCGGCGAGACGTCGCTCGGCGGTGAGCATCCGCGCGATGCGCTCGGCGCTGCCGTCCAGGACGTCGGCGACCCGGTCCAGCTCGGGGACGCCGTACCGCTTGTGGCGCGGGCGCGGGTCGCCCGAGCCCAGCCGTTCCGCCGTCTCGGCGAGGTCGGTGAGCGGGGAGGCGAGACGGCTGGCCTGGCGTACGGCGAGGAGGACGGCGGCGATGATCGCGAGCAGGGCGACGGCGCCGATGATCAGGAGCGTACGGCCGACTTCCTTGGTCACCGAGGAGCGGGGCTCCTGGACGGTGACCGACTCGCCCTCCTCGCCCTTGGCCGTGTAGTGGATGACGTCGCCGGTGGGCTGCTCGCCGACCTCGATGGGATCGCGGCCCGGAATCCTGATCACGGCGTAGCGCTGGTCGGTGACCTGGTTCTTGAACGTCGCGCTGGAGATGTTCTCGTCGCCGAGGATGCGGCTGTCCACGATGCTGGCCAGGCGCAGCGCCTCGGAGTCCACGCGCTCCTGGGCGCTGTTGCTGATCGTGCGGGTCTCGACGATGACGAGGGAGACGCCGAAGACGGCGATCACGACGAGCACGACGGCGAGGGTGGACTGGATCAGACGGCGACGCACGGGGCCCTCCGGGCAGATGGCTGTACCGGGACCAGTGTGCACGTTCGCCGCACCGGTCCGAGCGGGGCGCCGGGCCGGAGTCCCCGTTTCCGTCGCCGCCCCCCGCGTCCCGTGCAGTGCCCCCGGGGACGGAGCGGCAGGCTCGGTGGCGCGGCCCCGTGCACGGGCACGGGGCCGCCCAGGGTCCGGGCCCAGGGTCAGGGTCCGGGGGCAGCGGTCCGGGTCAGCGGTCCGGGCCGGGATCGCCGTCGGCGTCCCGGCCTCCGGCCTCCGGTCCGGCGAGGCCTCAGCTCTTCTCGAAGCGGAAGCCGACTCCTCGTACCGTCGCGATGTAGCGAGGGTTCGCCGCGTCGTCGCCGAGCTTCTTGCGGAGCCAGGAGATGTGCATGTCGAGTGTCTTGGTGGAGGACCACCATGTGGTGTCCCAGACCTCGCGCATGAGCTGGTCACGGGTGACCACGCGGCCGGCGTCGCGGACCAGGACCCGCAGGAGGTCGAACTCCTTGGCCGTGAGCTGGAGTTCCTCGTCGCCCATCCAGGCGCGGTGCGACTCGACGTCGATGCGCACGCCGTGGGTGGCGGGCGGCTGCTGGGGCTCGGCGGCGCCGCGCCGGAGCAGCGCCCGTACCCGGGCGAGGAGTTCGGCGAGCCGGAAAGGCTTGGTGACGTAGTCGTCGGCGCCCGCGTCGAGGCCGACGACGGTGTCCACCTCGTCGGCGCGCGCGGTCAGGATGAGGATGGGCACGGTGTGCCCCTCGGCGCGGAGCCGGCGGGCGACTTCCAGGCCGTCCATGCCGGGCAGCCCAAGGTCCAGGACGACCAGGTCGACGCCGCCCTGCATTCCGGCATCGAGCGCGGTGGGTCCGTCCTCGCGCACTTCGACCTCGTAACCCTCCCGGCGCAGGGCACGGGCCAGCGGCTCCGAGATGGACGCGTCGTCCTCGGCGAGCAGTACACGGGTCATGGGGTGATGGTAGTCCGCCGCGGAGGACGCCCGGGCAGCGATCGGCCTCCGTGATTCACACCCTCCATCCGAGTGTCTCTTACCTGCGGGTGTGGGATGCGATCCTGAAGAACACCTTCGAATGATCGTCTGCGGTTCCATGATCGCCTGTGATCCATCTCTCAAGTCCTTCTATATGCCGCATTGCGATGTCGTATGGTGACCAGACGCCTGTAGCACCACATCGTGACCTTTGGCGCCTGCTTGACGCTGAAGGTCTCTTCTGTGTGCGGGCTGGTGTTCGCCAGCCTTGAAAGGAAAGACCTGTGGCCGGGCCCGTACGCACTGACGCGTGACGGGCGTGGATCCCGGTGGTCGCCGTTCGCCGCTTCGCAATCCGGAGCGGACTCCCCGTGGGCGTGGGGACGGACGCCGAACTCCGCCGGTGCCGGCCGCCGCCCCCCATGGGCGCGCTCCTCCCCCGAGGACTCGACTCCGGTCGAGCGGGGGATCCCCACAGCGCGTCCCGACCAGCAAGGAACGACCATGGCGTCCAGCCTGACGAAGGACTCGGTGACTCCGGGAACCCCCGGTTCCGAGAAGACCTTCTTCGGCCACCCCCGCGGACTGGCCACTCTCTTCATGACCGAGATGTGGGAGCGTTTCTCCTACTACGGCATGAAGGCACTGCTCCCGCTGTACCTGGTGGCACCGGGCGGTCTGCACCTCAGCGCGGCCAGTGCGACCGCGATCTACTCGGTGTACCTCTCCCTCGTGTACCTGCTCGCCCTGCCGGGCGGCTGGTTCGCCGACCGTGTCCTCGGCCCCCGCAAGACGGTCGCCGTCGCGGGTGTGATCATCATGCTGGGCCACCTCACGCTGGCTCTGCCCTCCTCGGGCACCTTCTACGGCGGCCTCGGCCTCGTCGCCATAGGTTCCGGTCTGCTGAAGGCCAACATCTCCACGATGGTGGGCCACCTCTACGACGGCCCGGACGACGCGCGCCGCGACGGTGGCTTCACGCTCTTCTACATCGGCATCAACCTCGGTGCCTTCGCCGCTCCGCTGATCATCGGCACCGTCGGTGAGAACGTGAACTGGCACCTGGGCTTCGCCCTCGCCGCGCTCGGCATGGCGCTGGGCCTCGCCCAGTACCTGCTCGGCGGCCGTCACCTCAGCGCCCGCTCGCACGAGGTCCCCACGCCTCTGTCCGCCGAGGAGAAGACCGCGACGCTGCGCAAGTCCGCGCTCTGGGCCGCCGTCGCCGTCGTCTTCTACTCGATCGTCGGCTTCTCGGGCCACTACACGCTGAACTGGCTGCTGGTCCCGATCACGCTCGCCGGTCTGATCATCCCGGTCGTGGTCATCGGGCGCATCAAGCGGGACAAGTCGCTGAACCGCGCCGACCAGTCGCGGATGTCCGCGTACATCTGGTTCTTCGTGGCCGCGGCCGTCTTCTGGATGATCTACGACCAGGGCGGCTCGACGATGTCGATCTTCGCCGACTCGTCCGCGGAGAACACCATCTTCGGCTGGGAGTTCCCGGTCTCCTGGTACCAGTCCGTCAACCCGGTCATGATCATGGCGCTCGCCCCGGTCTTCGCCTGGGCGTGGCTGTGGCTGAACAAGCGTGGCAAGGAGCCGAGCACGGCCACGAAGTTCGCCTCGGGTCTGATCCTGGTCGGTGCGTCGTTCTTCCTCTTCCTGGCCCCGCTGACGATCGCCGAGGGCGGTCACAAGGCGGCCGCGATGTGGCTGGTGGCGATCTACTTCGTGCAGACCGTCGGTGAGCTGATGCTCTCCCCGGTCGGCCTCTCCGTCACCACGAAGATGGCTCCGGCGAAGTACGCCTCCCAGATGATGGGTGTCTGGTTCCTGGCCGTCACCGCGGGTGACGCCACGACCGGTCTGCTCTCCATCGCCGAGGTCGACCTCAACAAGACGGGCATCGTCGCGCTGGAGGCCACGCTCGCCGTGATCGCCGGTGTCGCGGTGTGGATGTACCGCAAGAAGGTCAAGCAGCTCATGGGCGACGTCCACTGACGTCGGTCCCATGAAACGGCGAAGGGCCGCCGCACCGTTCGGTGCGGCAGCCGCTCCAGACGGCCCGCGAAGCGGCGCCCCACCGCACGGACCACCTCCAGCGAGGCCAGCGCGTCGGCCGCCGCGTC
>NZ_JBEXNW010000051.1:0-56742 GCF_040611295.1 Streptomyces sp. NPDC002935 | reverse complement strand
GCTTACGTTCGGATCGAGCAGCGGTTCCCTCGGAAGCTCACGTCTGATCCAGCGGCGACGGGCGGATGTACCGGCACGGCCCCGACCCACAACGAACCCGCAGACGCCCCACGCGGTGGCAAGCGGCGGCAGAAGTCAGGGATAGCGCGCGGTACCTTCATGCCGCGACCCGCCGCTGCATTCGCGGTCGCGCCAGGCGAGAGGGAGAGTGAACCCGTGAGTAAGTTCGTGCGGCCGGCTGCCGAGGGCGCGGACCCGTTCGGCACGGCGCGTCTGCGGCGCGGTGTGCTGGACGCCTGGGCGACCAGCCCGGCCCGGTTCCGTGAGGACGCCAACGCCGAGGAGGACCTCGTCCTCGGCGGGTACCGCGACCGGCTCGTCGTGGAGCTCGCCCAGAACGCCGCCGACGCGTCCGCCCGCGCGGGCACCCCGGGCCGTCTGCGCCTCACCCTCCGCGACGGCGTCCTCGTGGCGGCCAACACCGGCGCCCCCCTCGACGCCGCCGGCGTCGAGTCGCTGGCCACCCTCCGCGCCTCCGCGAAGCGGGACGCGCACGACACGGCCGTGGGCCGTTTCGGTGTCGGGTTCGCCGCGGTCCTCGCGGTGACGGACGAGCCCGCCGTCGTCGGGCGGCACGGCGGTGTCCGCTGGGCGCTCGCCGAGGCCCGTGACCTCGCCGCCGGCACCGCCGGGAACAGCCCGGGCCTCGGCGACGAGATCCGCCGCCGGGACGGCCATGTGCCGCTGCTGCGGCTGCCGTTCGCGGCCGAGGGCACCGCCCCGGACCCGTACGACACCGCCGTCATCCTGCCGCTGCGCGACACCGCCGCCGAGGACCTCGCCGAGCGCCTCCTGCGGAACATCGACGACGCCCTCCTGCTCGCCCTTCCCGGCCTGGAGGAGGTGGTCGTCGAGATCGGTGACGCGGAGGTCCGCACGCTGCGTCGCGGCGACGCCGAGCACGGGGCCGTCATCGACGACTCCCGTGACGGCACGACCCGCTACCGCACCGTCGCCCACCACGGCCCCCTCGACCCCGCTCTGCTCTCCGACCGTCCGGTCGAGGAGCGGCTGCGCCCGCACTGGTCCGTGACCTGGGCCGTCCCGGTCGACGCCGAGGGAGCCCCGGCCCGCCCGCGGACCAGCCCCGTCGTGCACGCGCCGACGCCGAGCGACGAAGCCCTCGGCGTGCCCGCGCTCCTCATCGCCTCCCTCCCGCTCGACACCACCCGGCGCCGCGCCGCCCCCGGCCCGCTCACCGACTTCCTGGTGGAGCGCGCGGCGGACGCCTACGCCGAACTCCTCGCCGCCTGGCGGCCGGTGAGCACCGGGATCATCGACCTGGTGCCCGGCCCGCTCGGCCAGGGCGAGCTGGACGGCACCCTGCGCCAGGCGATCCTGGACCGGCTGCCGCGCACCGCGTTCCTGCCGCCCGCCGCCCCGCCGGACCGGATGCCGGCCGCCGACACCCCCGCCGACTGGCCCGAGAGCAGCCCCGCGGAGAACCCCACCGCGCTGCGGCCGCGCGATGCCGAGCTGGTGGAGGGCGCGGGCGCCGAGACCGTCCGGGTGCTCGCCGAGGTGCTGCCCAGCCTGCTGCCCGCCGGGCTCGAACGGCGGGTGGAGCTGCGCACGCTGGGGGTGGCCCGGGTGCCGCTCACCGAGGCCGTGGACCGGCTGGCCGGTCTGGAGAAGGACCCGCAGTGGTGGCACCGGCTGTACGAGAGCCTCGCCGGGGTCGACCCGGACCGGCTGTCCGGACTGCCGGTGCCGCTGGCCGACGGCCGGACGACGATCGGGCCCCGCCAGATCCTGCTGCCCACCGCCGACGGGTCCCTGGTTGCCCCCGACACGCTCGCCCGCCTCGGCCTCAAGGTCGCGCACCCGGACGCGGCCCACCCGCTCCTGGAGAAGCTGGGCGCTCTTCCCGCCTCGCCCCGCGCGGTGCTCACCACCCCGCAGGTGCGGGCCGCCGTGGCCGCCTCGCTCGACGACGAGGGCGCAGCCTGGGACGAGGACACCCCGGACGCGGAGGAGCTGGCGGACACCGTCCTCGCGCTGGTCCGTGACGCGGCTCTCGAACCCGGCGACGAGCCCTGGCTCGGCGCCCTCGCCCTGCCGGACGACGAGGGGGAGCTGGTGCCCGCCGGTGAACTCGTGCTGCCCGGAAGCCCGTTCGCCCGGATCATGCGCGAGGACGAACTCGCCTTCGTCGACTCCGAGCTGGCCGAGCGCTGGGGCGAGCAGCCGCTCGCCGCCTGTGGCGTGCTCGCGGGCTTCGCCCTGGTGCGCGCCACCGACATCGTTCTCGATCCGGACGAACTGGAGCCGCGCGACGGGGACTTCGCCGAACCCGACGACGCGGGTCTGCTGGACGCGGTGGACGTGTGGTGCGAGGACGTGCTGGACCGGCTGCCCGAATCGCCGGTGCCGCCCGTCGCGACCGAGATCGTCGCCGTACGGGATCTGGACCTGGTGGACGACGACCGGTGGCCGCAGGCGCTCGCCCTGCTCGCGCAGCCGCCGCTGCGGGACGCGATCACCCAGCAGGTGCGCATCCTGCTGCCGGACGGCACGCACGAGATCGTCCGGCCGTACACGGCCTGGTGGCTGCGCGGGCATCCGGTGCTCGACGGGCGCCACCCGGCGGGTCTGCTCGCGGCCGGCGGTGATCCGCTGCTGCGCGGCCTGTACGACGAGGCCGACGCGACCGGCTTCGACGACGAACAGGTGCTGCGGGCGCTCGGCGTCCGTACGTCCGTGGCCGCCCTGCTCGACGAGCCGGGCGGCGCCGCCGAACTGCTCGACCGGCTCGCCGACCCGGACCGCGAGGTCTCAGGTACCCAACTGCACGCCCTCTACGGCGCCTTGGCCGATCTCGACCCCGAGCAGGTGACACTGCCGGACGAGCTGCGGGCCGTCGTGGACGGTGAGGTGCGGGTCGTGGACGCCGCCGACGCGGTGGTCGTGGACTCGCCGGATCTGCTGGCTTTCACCGACGGGATGCCGCTGCTGCCGGTGCGGCCGTCGCGGGCCGCCGAGCTCGCCGAGCTGTTCCAGGTGCGGCGGCTCAGCGAGTCCGTCACCGGAGAGGTGACCTCCGAGGGCACCGAGCACGACGTACCGGAGTCCGTACGGGTCCTGCTGGGCCCCGCGACCCCCGCCTCGTACGTCGAGCACGAGGAGCTCGTGGTCGACGGCACCGAACTCGACTGGCGCCGCACCCGGGACGGGGTGCTGCACGCCTCCACCCTGGAGGGCGTCGCCGCCGGACTCGCCTGGTCGGCGGGTCAGTGGCCGCGCCGTTTCGAGGTCGCGGCGCTGCTGGAGGACCCGTCCCGCACTGAGGAACTGGCGCGCGACCGCTGGTTCGACTGAGGCCGGGGCCGAGCCCCGGGGTCGTACACGCTGAGGGTGTGCGACCCCTTGGGCGGGCCTGTGCTGTGACCTTGGTCATACACGCATAAAGGTTTTCTGACTCGTACAACCATTCGCTTCCGTCACGGATCTGAGCACGCGAGTCAAGAGACTCACGATCATTTGGCCCCGTCCGTGACCGCGAGCCGTGGAACGAGGAGCGGCGGGGCCCTTCTCGACCTGGGGAATACATGCGCATGCGTGCCACCCTCGGCGTTGTCACCGGCGCCCTGGCCCTCTCCGCTTTCGTCGTGCCTGCCGCGCAGGCCGACGAGGTTCAGGGAGACACCACGATCTCGAACGTCGTGGTGAACGGCGGCAACCCGGTCGTCGTCGGCGCGACCGCGACGAAGACCATCACGGTCAGCTTCACCGTCAAGGACGCCTCGGGCGTCGACTGGGCGCAGGCGATCCTGTACCACGGTGCGAACATCGACGCGTCCGACAGCGGTGCCGTCGCCAACGGCAGCGACGGCCGTGCCACCTGCACCGTGGTCAGCTCCACGACGTCGACCTGCAAGTCGACCTTCGACCTGGAGCCGGGCTACAACCTGCTCAACTCGGTGGCCGGCGGCTGGAAGGTCTGGGCGATCGCCACAGGCAAGGACGCCGACTACACGCTGAAGGAGAACGCCAAGAGCTTCCAGGTCCAGCGCCTGTCGAAGCTGACGGTCAACGCCTCGCCGGAGCCGGTGAAGAAGGGCAGGACCGTCACGGTCACCGGCGCGCTGACCCGCGCGAACTGGGACACCGGCAGGTACGCGGGCTACACCGCCCAGTCGGTGCAGCTCCAGTTCCGCAAGAAGACCAGCGACACCTACACCACCCTCAAGACGGTCAAGACGGACAGCTCCGGCAACCTGAAGACCACCACGACGGCCACCGTCGACGGTTACTTCCGCTACAGCTTCGCGGGCACCTCGACCACCCCGGCCGTCAAGGCCACGGGTGACTACGTCGACGTGCAGTAACCCACGGCTCGACACGGCTCGATCTCGATCCCCGGCCCTCAGGGCCGGGGATTTTCGTTTGCCCCCGCCGGGCCGGGACCGCGAGGGCTCGGGGCCGTCCCCTCCCGTCCGTCGCGATGTGGTCCAGAGGAGAACAAAATTTCACCTCCCGTACAACCATTCGTACATCTGGGTGATCTTTTCTTCCGAGTCAGCAGACTCCACCATCACGTGGGCCCCGTGTGAAGGCGAGCCGTAAGGAACGACCACCCCCGGGGCCCCTTTCTCCACTTGGGGATCGCATGCGCATCCGTGCCACTGTGGCCGCCGTCTCCGGCGCCCTGGCCCTCTCCGCCCTTGCCGTGCCGGCCGCGCAGGCGGACGGCCACATCTCGCTCGCCTCGTTGGTGCCGACCACCTCGAAGATCACGCCGTTCACCGGCTCCTCGCCCGCGGACGAGGTCGTCGGTGACACCCAGATCACGGGTGTCACCGTCAACAGCGGCAAGGACATCGTGGTCGGCATCAGCCAGAAGAAGACCTTCACCATCTCGGTGACGGCCACCGACCCGTCCGGCATCTACGACGGCTACGCCATGCTCTGGCACGGTTCGGACCTCGACAACGTCGATGGCGCGATCGTTCCGGACGCCGACATGGGCACCTGCACCGCCACCAGCGACACCACCGGGACCTGCTCGGTCACGGTCGTCGCCGACCCGAACGACAACATCTACGCCAACATCCTGGCCGGCACCTGGAAGGTGTGGGCCGGCGCCGTGGGCAACGACGGCGACTACGTCATCACCGACGCCTACAAGACCGCCCGGGTCCAGCGCGCCTCCAAGCTGACGGTCAACGCCGCCCCGGAGCCGGTCAAGAAGGGCCGGACCGTCACGGTGACCGGCAAGCTGTCCCGCGCGAACTGGGACGACCTCGCGTACCACGGCTACACCGCCCAGTCGGTGCAGCTCCAGTTCCGCAAGAAGACCAGCGACACCTACACCACCCTCAAGACGGTCAAGACGGACAGCTCCGGCAACCTGAAGACCACCACGACGGCCACCGTCGACGGTTACTTCCGCTACAACTTCGCGGGCACCTCGACCACCCCGGCCGTCAAGGCCACGGGTGACTACGTCGACGTGCAGTAACCCATGAAGTAGCCCTACGCGGGAACGCGGCGGTCGACCCACCTCCACAGGAGTTCCAGGACGGCCGCCGCCACCACCGAGATCAGCACCGCGATCCATGGCATCGTCGCGCCGACCAGCTTCAGCGCGAAGAAGTGCTGCAACCTCGGCACGACGAGCACCAGCAGGAACGCCCCGCCCATCGCGGCGACGAGGCAGATCCGCCACCAGGTGTACGGCCGGGCGATGATCGCGAGCACCCACATCGAGATCAGGAAGAGCGTCAGCGTCGCGGCGCTCGTCTCCGCGTCCAGCGAACCCTCCCCCGTGTAGTAGTGGCGCGCGATCAGATACGTCAGGAAGGTGGCCACCCCCGCGACGACCCCGCCGGGGATCGAATACCGCATCACCCGCCGCACGAAGTGGGGCTGGGCGCGCTCCTTGTTGGGGGCGAGGGCGAGGAAGAACGCCGGGATGCCGATCGTCAGCGTGGACAGCAGGGTCAGGTGGCGGGGCAGGAAGGGGTATTCGACCTGCCAGCACACCACCAGGACGGCCAGCAGCACCGAGTAGACCGTCTTGACCAGGAAGAGCGTCGCGACCCGGGTGATGTTCCCGATGACCCGGCGGCCCTCCCCGACCACCGACGGCAGCGTCGAGAAGCTGTTGTTGAGCAGCACGATCTGCGCCACCGCGCGGGTCGCCTCGGACCCCGAGCCCATGCTCACCCCGATGTCGGCGTCCTTCAGGGCGAGGACGTCGTTCACGCCGTCGCCGGTCATCGCCACCGTGTGCCCGCGCGACTGCAGGGCGCCGACCATGTCCCGTTTCTGCTGGGGGGTGACCCGCCCGAAGACCGTGCCCTTCTCCAGGGACTTCGCCATCTCCTCCGGCTCGTCCGGCAGCCGGCGCGCGTCCACGACCTCGCCGGTGAGCCCCAGCTTGTCGGCGACCGCGCCCACCGACACCGCGTTGTCGCCGGAGACGACCTTGGCCTTGACGTCCTGGTCGGCGAAGTAGCGCAGGGTCTCGGCCGCGTCCGGGCGCAACCGCTGCTCCAGGACCACCAGCGCGGTCGGCCGCGCGGCCTTCGCGACGTCGGCGTCGTCGAGGTCCTTGGTGGTCCTCGCGAGCAGCAGGACCCGCAGCCCCGCCTCGTTCAGCCGCTCGGTCTCGGTGAGCGCCGCGTCCCCGTCGGGCAGCAGTACGTCGGGCGCGCCGAGCAGCCAGGTGCTCGACTCTCCGTTGCCCTCGCTGAACCCGGCCCCGCTGTACTTGCGCGCGGAGGAGAAGGGCAGCGACTGGGTGCAGCGCCACTCCTCGCTGTCCGGGTAGGCGGCGATGATCGCCTGGAGGGAGGCGTTCGGCCGCGGATCCGACTCGCCGAGCGCGCCGAGGACCTTGCGCAGATACGACTCGTCGCCGCCCTGCAGCGGCCGCAGCTCGGTGACGTTCATGCCTCCCTCGGTGAGGGTGCCGGTCTTGTCGAGGCAGACGGTGTCGATGCGGGCGAGGCCCTCGATGGCGGGGAGTTCCTGCACGAGGCACTGTTTTCGGCCAAGGCGGATGACACCGATCGCGAAGGCGACGGAGGTGAGCAGGACCAGCCCCTCGGGGACCATCGGCACGATCCCTCCGACGGTCCGCGCGATGGAGTCCTTGAAGCCGTGCTGTTTGACGACGAGCTGGCTGATGACCAGGCCGATGGCTGTCGGGATCATCATCCACGTCACGTACTTGAGGATCGTGGAGATACCGCTGCGGAGCTCGGAGTGGACCAGCGTGAACCGTGAGGCCTCCTCCGCGAGCTGTGCCGCGTACGCCTCCCGGCCCACCTTCGTCGCCGTGAAGGCGCCGGTGCCCGCGACCACGAAACTGCCCGACATCACCGGATCGCCGGCGTGCTTGACCACGGGGTCGGCCTCGCCGGTGAGCAGCGACTCGTCGATCTCCAGCCCGTCGGCCTCCGCGCAGCTGCCGTCGACGGCGACCTTGTCGCCGGGCCCGATCTCGATGAGGTCCCCGAGCACGATCTCCGACGCACGGACCTCGGCGGCGACCCCGTCCCTGCGGACGGTCGGCTTCACCTCGCCGATGACCGCGAGCGAGTCCAGGGTCTTCTTGGCCCGCCACTCCTGGATGATGCCGATCCCGGTGTTGGCGATGATCACGTAGCCGAACAGGCTGTCCTGGAACGGTGCCACGACCAACATGATCAGCCAGAGCACACCGATGATCGCGTTGAACCGGGTGAAGACGTTCGCCTTGACGATCTCGCCCACCGAACGGCTGCTGCGCACCGGGACGTCGTTCACCTCGCCGCGTGCGACCCGCTCGGCCACCTCGGCGGCGGACAACCCCTCCCGCCGCCGGGAGGCGGGTATGGGCACGGGGTGAACAGGATCGAGTTCGGCGCCCGCGTCGATGTGGGTCATGCCATCGACGGTACGGCCGGATATACGGCTTCACCCGCCGAGTGCACCAAAGATCCGACCTGCGAAGGACGGAGGCGGCGGGGAATGATGCCGTGGGTGTAGGGGAAGTCCCGTTACTCCGTCACGGGGGCGGAGGAGGAGTCGGCGGCGTGGGCGCGCTTGATCGCGGCGTCACGCCTGCGGACGTACCAGATGCCGATCAGTCCGAGGCCCGCGCCGGCCAGGCAGGTCCACAGCCACCACAGGTGTCCGTGGTCGTCGAACCAGCCGTAGAACGGCAGCTGCACCAGGAAGAGGACGAACCAGAGGATCGTGCCGCCCGTGATGGTGGCGACGACGGGGCCCTCCAGGGGCTCCGGCGCCTCGTGCTTGGGGGTCCACTTCGCCATGTGCACAGCTTACGAGGGTCGGAGTGCACAGCTTACGAGGGTCGGAGATCGGTTGCGCTCACCCCCGCCCTCCCCTTGCGCACCAAGGGTCTACGCGCGGAGATAGCGATTTCTGACTCATATGTTCATACTGAAACCGTCCGAGTCTGGCCAGTTGTATTCGTATAAATCACCAACAGCGACCTGGGGGAAACCTGTTGGTGAGCGACTGCTGACCAGGCTCGATCATGTTCACCGTCCCCCTGCACGCTTGAGGACCCGCATGTCCACCTCGGCCGCCACCAAGGCCCCCGCCCCGCAGGAGCCGGAGTCCCGGCCCGCGCAGAGCGCCCTCGACCGCTACTTCAAGATCTCCGAGCGGGGCTCCAGCCTCCCGCGTGAGATCCGCGGCGGTTTCGCCACCTTCTTCGCGATGGCGTACATCATCGTGCTGAACCCGATCATCCTGGGAAGCGCGAAGGACATGTACGGGCACCACCTCGACAACGGGCAGCTGGTCACCGCGACCGCGCTGACCGCGGCCTTCACCACCCTCCTCATGGGCGTCATCGGCAATGTGCCGATCGCGCTGGCGGCGGGCCTCGGCGTGAACACGGTCGTCGCCCTCCAGCTCGCGCCCCGGATGTCCTGGCCGGACGCCATGGGCATGGTGGTCCTCGCGGGCTTCATCGTGATGCTCCTGGTCGCCACCGGTCTGCGTGAGCGCGTCATGAACGCGGTGCCGCTGGGCCTGCGCAAGGGCATCGCGATCGGCATCGGCCTGTTCATCATGCTGATCGGCCTGGTCGACTCCGGCTTCGTCACACGCATCCCGGACATCGCCCAGACGACCGTCCCGCTCCAGCTCGGCACCGACGGTCACCTCACCGGCTGGCCCGTCCTGGTCTTCATCCTCGGCACCCTGCTCACCCTCGCGCTGATCGTGCGCAAGGTGCCGGGCGCCATCCTCATCTCGATCGTCACCATGACGGTCGTCGCGGTGATCATCAACGCCGTGGCCACCATCCCGTCCTGGGGTCTGACCACCCCGAAGTGGCCCGGCAACCCGGTCGCCAGCCCCGACTTCGGGCTCGTCGGCCAGGTCAGCCTCTTCGGCGGCTTCGGCAAGGTCGGCGTGCTGACCGGCATCCTCTTCGTCTTCACCGTGCTGCTGTCGTGCTTCTTCGACGCGATGGGCACGATCATGGGCATCAGCGACGAGGCCAAGCTGACGGACGCGCAGGGCAACATGCCCGGCATCAACAAGGTCCTCTTCGTCGACGGCATCGCCGTCGCCGCGGGCGGCGCCACGTCCTCCTCGGCCACCACGTGCTTCGTGGAGTCCACCGCGGGCGTCGGCGAGGGTGCCCGGACGGGCTTCGCGAACGTGGTCACCGGCGCGCTCTTCGCCGTCGCCCTCTTCCTGACCCCCGTCGCCACGATGGTCCCGTCCCAGGCCGCCACCCCCGCGCTGATCGCGGTCGGCTTCCTGATCATGTCCCACTCGATCAAGGAGATCGACTGGGCGGACTACACCATCGCCATCCCGGCCTTCGTGACCATGATGATGATGCCGTTCACCTACTCGATCACGAACGGCATCGGGATGGGCTTCATCACCTTCGTCGTGCTGCGTCTGGCGGCGGGCCGCGGCCGCGACATCCCGGTCGCCATGTACGTGGTGTCGGCGGTGTTCACGTTCTACTACCTGATGCCGGCCCTCGGCCTGACCTGAGCGGCACCTGCCGTACGGAGTCTCACGTGACCCCGTAGAACTTCTCCGTCTCCTCGACCGCGGTCTGGAACCGCTCGTCGAAGTCGTCGCGAATGAGCGTCCGGACCACATAGTCCTGGACGCTCATTCCGCGTTTGGCGGCATGTTGTCGGAGCCGGTCGAGCAGCTCCCCGTCCATCCGCAGGCTGAGCACGCTGGTCCCCATGCAGTCGAGGGTCGCCGCATCCCGACCGGATTCGGGTCACTTTCCGGAGCGATCTCACTCATATGAGTGATCCCGGGGTTCGGGTGGCTCGTTCCACGGGCATCCCATTGGTCTTTAGCGAGAGTAATGAGTTACGCTAAAGAACATGCCTGACTTCACCCATGGCGACGACGAGGCCGCCGTGAACGCCTTGCGCTCCGCAGTGATGCGGTTGTCGCGTCGACTCAAGCACCAGCGGGTCGACGAGTCGCTGAGCCCCACCGAGATGTCGGTGCTCGGCACCCTCGCTCGCTGCGGCACCGCCACGCCCGGCGAGCTCGCCCGCAAGGAACATGTGCAGCCCCCGTCGATGACCCGCATCGTCGCGCTGCTCGAAGCCAAGGGGCTCGTCAGGCTGGAGCCGCACCCCGAGGACCGGCGCCAGAAGGTCGTCACGCAGACCGACAAGGCGGAGGCGATGCTCGAAGAGAGCCGCAGCAAACGGAACGCGTTCCTGGCCGGCCTGGTCGAGGGCCTCGACGAGGACGAATGGGCCAAGCTCCGCGAAGCCGCCCCCGTTCTGGAGAAGCTCGCTCACATCTGAACACCGGCGGCCCTCTCCCGATCCCGGATCCCGGATCCCGGATCACGGATCCCCGATCACGGATCTCGCATCACCGAGGGCCGCCCTCTCCCCAAGCGCCGACGCCCCCATGACGCCGACGTCCACGACTGCCCTGGAGGCGAGCCCTTTTGAGTTCGGGACCCGGAGCACACTCCGCCCCCGCACCAGCCACCCACGACTCCCCGGCCGCCCACGACTCCCCCCGCTCCTCCTCGATGTTCAGCTCGCTGAAGATCCGGAACTACCGCCTGTTCTTCCTGGGGCAGGTCGTCTCCAACACCGGCACCTGGATGCAGCGCATCGCCCAGGACTGGCTGGTGCTCAGCCTCACCGGCTCCTCCGCCGCCGTCGGCATCACCACCGCGCTCCAGTTCCTGCCGATGCTGCTCTTCGGGCTGTACGGCGGTGTCCTCGTCGACCGGCTGCCCAAGCGCCCCACGCTCCTGGTGACCCAGACGGCGATGGCCCTCACCGGCCTCGCGCTCGCCTTCCTCACCCTCTCCGGCCATGTCCAGGTCTGGCACGTCTATCTCGCCGCCTTCGCCGTCGGTATGGCCACCGTCGTCGACAACCCGGCACGCCAGACCTTCGTCTCCGAGATGGTCGGCCCCGGCCAGCTGCAGAACGCGGTCAGCCTGAACTCGGCCAACTTCCAGTCCGCGCGCCTGGTCGGCCCCGCCGTCGCGGGCCTGCTGATCACCGGCGTGGGCACCGGCTGGGCCTTCCTGCTGAACGGCCTGTCGTTCGTGGCCCCGCTGGCGAGCCTCCTGCTGATGCGGTCCCGTGAACTGCACGTCGTCGAGCGGGCGCCGCGCGCCAAGGGCCAGCTCCGCGAGGGCCTCCACTACGTCGCCGGTCGCCCCGAACTGATCTGGCCGATCGTCCTCGTCGGCTTCATCGGCACCTTCGGCTTCAACTTCCCCGTCTGGCTGTCGGCGTACGCGGACGACATCTTCCACTCGGGCGCGGGGGCCTACAGCCTCTTCAACACCCTGATGGCGCTCGGATCGCTGGCCGGCGCGCTGCTCGCCGCCCGGCGCGGCACGGCCCGGCTGCGCGTGCTGATCGCGGCGGCGGTGGCGTTCGGCGCGCTGGAGGTGGTGGCGTCGGCCGCCCCCTCGCTCTGGCTGTTCTCGCTCCTGATGGTCCCGATAGGCATCTTCGGCCTCACGGTGAACGTCACCGCGAACACCTCGGTCCAGATGGCCACCGACCCGGCCATGCGCGGCCGCGTCATGGCGCTGTTCATGATGGTCTTCGTGGGCGGCTCGCCGCTGGGCGCGCCGCTGGTCGGCTGGGTCACCGACGCCTACGGTCCCCGGGTGGGCTTCGCGCTCGGCGGACTGGTCTCGATGGTCGCGGCGACAACGATCGGCCTGGTCCTGGCCCGCCTCGGCGGCCTGCGCGTCTCCCTCGGCTGGCACCACGGCCGCCCGCGGGTCCGCTTCGTCCCGCGCGCGCGGAGCGAGGAGCTACTCGCCACCGCGGTGTGAGAGACGTCCGAGACGCCTTGGAGGCGGCCGGTCCGCTCACGCGGCCGGCCGCCTCACGCGTACGGGAGCTCTCGGGCGGGCCGCCTCACGCGTACGGGAGCTCCGGGGCGGGTCGGCCGCCCTTGCCCGCTCCCGCGTGGCGCCCCGCCTGCTCCCGGGTGCCGCCTTTCCCGCTCCCGTGTGCTGATCGTCGAATCCTGGAAGGCTGGACGCATGAGACTCTTCGCGGCGGTACTGCCCCCGGCCGATGTGGTGCGTGAACTCGCCCCGGAAGTGGACGTGTTGCAGCGGATGCCGGGTGCGGACGCGTTGCGCTGGACGGGCCGCCCCGGCTGGCACTTCACCCTCGCGTTCTACGGGGAGGTGGCCGAGGAGACGGTCCCGGACCTCTCGGAGCGGCTGATGCGGGCCGCCCACCGTACGCACCCGTTCCCGCTGTCCCTGCGCGGCGGCGGGCATTTCGGCGGGCGCGCACTGTGGGTGGGGGCGGCGGGGGACCTGGAGACCATGCGGCTGCTGGCGGGCCGGGCGGAGGCGGCGGGCCGGAAGGCGGGCATCGAGATGGAGGAGCACCGCCGCTACCGGCCGCATCTGACGGTGGCCCGCAGCCGCGAATCCGCCGACTTCAAACCGTACGTCGCCGCCCTGGACGCCTTTGCCGGGAAGCCGTGGACGGTGGGTGAGCTGTGTCTCGTCCGCAGCAACCTGCCGACGTCCGGAATCCCCGGTGAGCAGCCCCGTTACGAGACGGTGGCGAGCCGGCCGCTGGGGGCGGGCGACGGGACCGTCCGGGCGGCCGGTTAACCTCGATGACGTGAACCCGAAGACCCGTAACCGGATCATGGCCGGTGTGCTCGTGCTGATGTTCGTCGTCGTGGCCCTGACGGCGGCGGTCAAGTAGCGACCGCCGCCGCCGGACGGCGGGCGGGCCGCCCGGCTACCAGGCGAACGCCTCGGGCGACGGTCCGGGTCCCGGGAAGATCTCGTCGAGAGCGTCCAGGACCTCCTCCGACAGCTCCAGCTCCACGGCGCGCAGCGCCGACTCCAGCTGCTCCGCGGTGCGCGGGCCGACGATGGGCCCGGTGACACCGGGACGGGTCAGCAGCCAGGCCAGCGCGGCCTCTCCGGGCTCCAGACCGTGCTTCTCGAGCAGATCCTCGTACGCCTGGATCTGGGCGCGTACGGCCGTGTTGGCGAGGGCGTCGGCGGACCGGCCGCTCGCCCGGCGGCCGCCCTCGACCTCCTTCTTGATCACACCGCCCAGCAGTCCGCCGTGCAGCGGCGACCAGGGGATGACACCGAGTCCGTACTCCCGCGCAGCCGGGATGACCTCCATCTCGGCGCGGCGCTCAGCGAGGTTGTAGAGGCACTGCTCACTGATCAGGCCGATGGTGCCTCCCCGGCGGGCGGCGATCTCGTTGGCCTGGGCGATCTTGTAGCCGGGGAAGTTGCTCGACCCCACGTAGAGGATCTTCCCCTGCTGCACAAGGACGTCGACCGCCTGCCAGATCTCCTCGAAAGGAGTGGAGCGGTCGACGTGGTGGAACTGGTAGACGTCGATGTAGTCGGTCTGGAGGCGCTTCAGGCTCGCCTCGACGGCCCGCCGGATGTTCAGGGCGGAGAGCTTGTCGTGGTTGGGCCACGGGTCGCCCTCGGCGCCCATGTTCCCGTACAGCTTGGTGGCGAGGACCGTCCGGTCACGGCGGTCGCCGCCCTGGGCGAACCAGTTCCCGATGATCGATTCCGTACGGCCCTTGTTCTCGCCCCAGCCGTACACGTTCGCCGTGTCGAAATAGTTGATTCCCGAGTCGAGTGCCGCGTCCATGATGGCGTGGCTGTCGGCCTCGTCGGTCTGCGGTCCGAAGTTCATCGTGCCGAGGACGAGCCGGCTGACCTTGAGCCCCGTGCGTCCGAGCTGTGTGTACTTCATGACTCACCAGCCAACGGCGTGGAGTGCGCTCTAGGCAAGAGCGGGACGGGTGACGGCACCGGAGCCGGACAGGCCCTAGTCGCGGGGAAACGCGTCGGTCTCGACGGTCAGGCCGACCACCGTGTCGGTGAGGTCGACGTCATCACCGAAGGCGATCTTCGTCTCGGTCGTGTAGTCCCCGCTCTTGGGCTGAGTGAACAGGCGGCACCTGCCCTGGTAGGGGTCGACGATCAGATAGACGGGGACTTCGGCGAGGGCGTAAGTGAGCCTCTTGGGGCCGTAGTCGTTGTCGGCGGTCTTCTTGGAGATCACCTCGGCGACGAACTCCACGTCTTCGTACCGCCAGCGCCCCTGGGGGTTCTTCTCGGCTCCGTCGCGGAGCTTCGCCACGTCCGGGGCGAAGCCGTTCAGCTCGCCGGGGAAGTCGATGCGGACGTCTGAGAAGACGTTCACATCCATGCCGAACCTGTCCTCCAGGAGCCGCACGATCCGGCGGATGATCTGCCAGTGGATGTCCCGCTGAGGCGCCATGTAAATGTTTCCCCCGACGATCTCGACCTTGTAACCCTCGGGGACGGGCATCTTCTCCAGAGCCTCGAACATGACGTCGAGCGTGAGCTCGGGACGGCTGTCGATGTCGTCGGCGTTGTCGGCCATCGCGATCCTGTCTTCAATGACGGTCATCGTGGCGCTCCTCCCCGGCCGCAACCCGGTCGAGTGCAGCCACGCGGAACAACGATACGCACGGCCACCGGGCAACGCCCGGCATCGGTCAGGTGGTTGCGGCCGCGTACGGCTCGCCCAGGTCCCAGGCCTGGTACATCGCCTCCGCGAAACCCTCCGCGATCTTGTGCTCGCCGCTCGCGTTCGGGTGGGTGCCGTCGTACGTGTCGAAGGTGATGTCGTACGAGGTGGGCGGGGACGCCAGCAGCAGCGGGGAGCGCTGCTCGTCGAGGTCGGCGACCGTCTTGGCGAGCAGCTCGTTGAAGGAGGCGACCTCGGCGGCGAAGGGGGTGTCGGTCTCGGCGCGCACGTTCGGTATCACCGGGAGCAGGACCATCCGGACGCGCGGGTTCGCGGCGCGCGCCTCCTCGACGAATGCGCGGGCGTTCGCGGCGGTCTGGACGGCGTTCGTGTAGAAGCCGAGGTCGATGAGGCCGAGGGAGACCAGCAGGACGTCGGCACGCTGCGCGCGGACCGTCTCGCGGATCAGCGGCGCCATGTGCAGCCAGCCCTCGCCCCAGCCGGCCAGGTGGGCGCGGGGGAACTCCGGGTCCGCGTACTCGCGGGAGTCGGGGGACTCCGTCGCCTTGTCGTACAGCGTCTCGCGCGGGCCGACGATCTTGAACGGGCCCCCGTACGTCGCGCGCAGGTGCTGCCACATTCGGTAACGCCATGTGTGTTCGCCCGCGCTACCGATCGTCATGGAGTCGCCGACGGGCATGAACCTGAGCATCCGCTCATCATGGACGATCGGTCCGGGTGCCATGGGCCGTCACGGTGTGAGGCTGGACACGCCGTCGCGGGGGCCGGCGGGGTCCACGGGGACTCGGGCCCGCGGGGTCCACAGGGGCTCCGGCCGGTGGGTGTGGGCTGCGTGGTCCTGGGCCGGGGCCGGTGGGCGCCGGGGGTCGTGGTCCCGGGTGTGGGGCCGGGCGGGTGCGGTGGCCGGGGTCGCTGTGGCTCCGGGAGGGCGGGGCCGACGTGAACGGGCCGGTGGGATGGCAGGCTTGGGCCATGCGCCGATCGCCCTCGTTCCCTTCCGGAGCCGCCGCCGGAGCCGTTGCCGGAGCCGCCCTTGTCGTCGCCCTGGCGGCGCCCGCCCTCGCCGACGGAGGGGACGGGGGATTCACCATCAAGGACCCGCGGATCACCGAGTCCAGCGGCCTCGCCGCCTCACGCGCCCACCCCGGCATCTACTGGACCCACAACGACAGCGACGACGGGGCCTATCTGTACGCCGTCGACAGCAGAACCGGCCGGACCGTCGCGACGATCACCATGAGCGGGGTCGGCGCGCCCCGGGACGTCGAGGCGATCTCCCTCGGCCCCGACGGCGACCTCTACGTCGGTGACATCGGCGACAACCTCGGCGGCACGTGGAAATACGTGTGGATCTACAAGCTCCCCGAGCCCAAGGTGCTCAAGGACCAGACGATCCGTGCCACCCAGTACGTCGTGAAGTACTCCGACGGACCCCGCAACGCGGAGGCGCTGATGGTGCACCCCAAGACGGGGCGCGTCTACATCGCCGACAAGGACGAGGACGGCGGCCACCTGTACGAGGGCCCCGCCGAGCTCTCCAGCACCGCCACGAACGTCTTCAAGCCCGTCGCCACCATCGACCTCTGGGTCACCGACGGCGCCTTCTCCCCCGACGGCCGACAGCTCGCCGTACGCGGCTACTTCGGCGGCATCGCCTACGACTGGAACGGCGGCCGGATCAAACGGCAGGGCCGCCTGAACGTCCCCCTCCAGGGCCAGGGCGAGTCCATCACCTACACCACCGACGGTTCGAAGCTCCTGTACGGCAGCGAGGGCGCCGACAGCACCGTGGAGTCGGAGAGCGCGCCCGGGGCCGGTGACTCCGACTCCAAGTCGCCCTCCAAGGACGGCGGTTCCGGAGCCGAGGGCGGAAGCGGCGGCACCATGAGCGGCGGGGTGAAGATCGGCGCCATCGCGGTCGCCGCCCTCTTCGCCGTGGTCTTCGGGTTCAAGAGACTGCTGCGCCGCGACTGACGACCGTCCGCACGACTCACCCGCACCACTCACCCGTACGAGAGAAAAGGGGCGCCCGGCACGCTCACGCGCCGGACGCCCCCGATCTCGTGGAAACGGTTACAGCTTCTCGATCACGTAGTCGACGCAGTGCGTCAGCGCCTCGACGTCCGCCGGGTCGATCGCCGGGAACATAGCGACGCGCAGCTGGTTGCGGCCGAGCTTGCGGTAGGGCTCGGTGTCGACGATGCCGTTGGCGCGCAGGGCCTTGGCGACGGCGGCCGCGTCGATCTCGTCGGCGAAGTCGATCGTGCCGATGACCTGCGAGCGCTTGGCCGCGTCGGTCACGAACGGGGTGGCGTACTTGCTGTCCTCGGCCCAGCGGTAGAGGCGGCTCGAAGAGTCCTTCGTGCGGGCCGCCGACCAAGCGAGGCCGCCCTGGCCGTTGATCCACTCCAGCTGCTCGTTGAGCAGGAAGAGGGTGGCGAGGGCCGGGGTGTTGTACGTCTGGTTCTTGCGGGAGTTGTCGATCGCCGTGGGCAGCGAGAAGAACTCCGGGATGTGGCGGCCGGAGGCGTGGACGCGCTCGGCGCGCTCGATCGCGGCCGGGGAGAACACGGCGATCCACAGGCCGCCGTCGGAGGCGAAGGACTTCTGCGGGGCGAAGTAGTAGACGTCGGTCTCGGCGATGTCGACGGGCAGGCCGCCGGCGCCGGAGGTGGCGTCCACCAGGACGAGGGAGCCCGCGTCGGCGCCCTGCACTCGCTTGATCGGGGCGGCGACACCGGTCGAGGTCTCGTTGTGGGTGAACGCGTAGGCGTCGATGCCCGCTTCGGCGACCGGCTCGGGGTGCGTGCCCGGGTCGGAGGAGACCACGGTCGGTTCGGCGAGCCACGGGGCGAGCTTGGCCGCCTTCGCGAACTTGGCGGAGAACTCGCCGAACGTCAGGTGCTGCGACTTGTTCTCGATCAGGCCGTGCGTCGCGACGTCCCAGAACGCGGTGGAGCCGCCGTTGCCGAGGACGACCTCGTACCCGTCGGGCAGGGAGAACAGCTCGCGCACGCCCTCGCGCACCTTGCCGACCAGGTTCTTGACCGGGGCCTGGCGGTGGGATGTGCCGAGCAGAGAGCTACCGGTCGCGGCCAGCGCGTCCAGTGCCTCCGTCCGCACCTTGGAGGGGCCAGCGCCGAATCGTCCGTCGGCGGGCTTGATGTCAGCGGGGATCTGGATATCAGCCACGCCGGGAGCCTAGCCGTTCCGGGAAACCTCGGCGAAACGTCGTCCGTCGGCTGAGACGGGGCGGGTTGACGGCCGCCGTCGCCGGAGGGGCCGTGGCAGGCCCCTCCGGCGATCAGCCGCTCCGTCGGTTCACCTCATTCGGCGATCAGTCGTACCGGCAGCTCGAACAGGTCGTTCTGCGTCACCACCGGCTTGTTGCGGAGCTCCGACACCGGGACGGCCAGGTCCAGGGACGGGAAGCGCTCGTACAGGGCGGGGAGGGCGACGCCCGCTTCCAGGCGGGACAGGGCCGCGCCGGGGCAGACATGGGGTCCGTGGCCGAAGGAGATGTGCCGGTTCTCGCTCGTGCGGCTGATGTCGAAGTCGCCCGCGGTGGGACCGTGGGCGTTCTCGTCGCGGCCGATCGCGCCGTACGACACGATCAGCGCGTCGCCCGCCGGGATCACCTTGTCGCCGACCGGGACGTCCTCCGTCGCGAAGCGGATGAGGACGTGCGAGGTCGGGGTGGAGTGGCGCAGGGTCTCCTCGACGACCGCGGACCAGTCGGCCTCGCCGGCGAGGACGAGGGCGCGCTGGTCGGGGTGGGCGGAGAGGTTGACCACGGCGTTGACGATCAGGGAGATCGTCGTCTCGTGGCCCGCCGCGACCATCAGCTGGAGCGTGGAGACGATCTCCGCGTCGGTGAGGTGGTCGCCGTCCTCGGAGGCCAGGATCAGTGCGCTGGTCAGGTCGTCGCCCGGCTCGGCACGCTTCGCCGCCACCGTCTCCGCCATGATCCCGGCCAGCTCGGTGAGCGTCGCGATGACCTCCGCGGGCGGGGTCTGCGTCGAGAAGAACTTCTCGAAGAGCACCTTGAGGCGCGGCAGGTGCGACTCCTCGATGCCCATGAGGTCGGCGATGACGTACATGGGCAGGGGGTAGGCGAAGTCGGCCTTCAGGTCGACGAACTCCCCCGTGAGGTTGTCGAGCAGACTCTCCGTCAGCTTTTCGATCCGTTCCCGCATCTGCTCCACGCGCCGCGGTGTCAGCGCCTGCGCCACCAGGGTGCGCATCCGCCGGTGGTCGGCGCCGTCCACGGTGAGCATCGAGCGGCCGGGGTTGGCGAGTCCGATCAGGGGCCAGTCGGGGGCGATCTCGCCGCGCTGCCAGGCGCCCCAGACGTTGATGTCCTTCACCAGCCGGGGGTCCGTGAGCAGGGCGCGCGCCTCGGCGTGGTGGGTGACCGCCCAGACCGGCACACCGCCGGGCAGTTCGACGGCGGCGAGCGGCCCCGCTGCGCGAAGCGCGGCGCTCTCGCCGTCGAGGTCGGTGACGAAGGGGTCCAGGACTATGCGGGTCTCTTCGGTACCGGTGGTCATGCGGGGGTGCCTCCAAGGGCTGGGGTGGGGGTACTGCGTCTTCCCGGGGGCAGGGGGCAGCCCCGGGCCCCGGCCGAACAGCGCGTCGGCCGGGCGCAACGGCGTCTCAGAGGACAGGTACGGGCGTGAACCGTACGGGCAGTTCGGTCAGGCCCCGCAGCCACGGGGAGGGGCGCCGGGTCAGCGACTCGGCGGGTACGGCCAGGTCGATGTCCGGCAGCCGGTCCAGGACGACCTCGATCCCGGTGCGCGCGATGACCTCGGCGACCTCCTGCGCCGGGAACGGGCAGCGGTGCTCCCCGTGACCGAAGGAGAAGTGGGCGTTGTTGCCCCCGGTGAGCGCGGAACTGTCGGTGCGGACCTGGGGGTCGGAGTTGGCGCCCTGCAGACCGAGCAGCAGCAGGTCGCCGGAGCGGACCCGGCGGCCGCCGAGCTGGGTGTCGCGGGAGGCCCAGCGCCCTGCCACGTTCTGGGTGGGGGTGTCCTCCCACAGCACCTCGTTCATGGCTTCGGCGACACTGTGCCGGCCGCCGAACAGGGAGGCCGCGAACCGCTCGTCGGTGAGCATCAGGCGCAGCGAGTTGCCGATCCAGTCGGCGGTCGGCTGGTGACCGGCGGCCATCATGACCATCAGGTCCTGGGCGATCTCCTCGTCGTTGAAGCCCGAGGTGTCCGCGAGCATCCGGGAGACGACGTCGTCGGCCGGTGTCTCCTTGCGGTCGGCGAGCAACCGCGCCATGGAGCCGGCGAGATGCTGTTGTCCCGCCAGTGCGCCCTCGCCCCCGTTGACCATGTCGTTCAGGGCGGTCACCAGGCCGGGACCCTGCTCGTCCGCGAAGCCGTAGAGCGTCGCGAGGACCCGTACGGGCAGCAGGGCCGCATAGTCGCCGACGAGGTCCGTCTCGCCCTTGGGGCAGATCGCGTCGATCAGTTCGTCGGCGAACTGCTCGGTCCGGGCGCGCAGTTCGAAGGGGTTCACGGCTTCGAGGGCGTCGCTGATCATCGCGGCGCGCTCGCGGTGCCGCTCGCCGACCGTGTACAGGATGGAGGGCTGCTTGCGGCCGATCATCGGCAGCAGCGGCCAGTCGCCGGGGACGCGGTCCCACTGACTCCACAGGTCCGAGTCCCGGCTGAACAGCTGGGGATCGCCGGTGACCTGGTGCAGTTCGCGGTATCCCAGCACCAGCCACGCCGGGATGTCGCCGTCGAGGACGACCGGCACGACGGAACCGTGGTCGCGCCGCATCTCCCGGTACAGCTCGGCGGGTTCGGTCTGGAACCGCGGCCCGCCGAGGGGGACGGGCGCGGATGCGGCGGTGGGGGTCACAGCGCCAACTCCGGGAATTGAAGGGCGCCTTCCGCGGCTGCGGCGCCGTGACGGGCGTGGATGGACTGGAGGTGTTCCACCAGGGTGATCAGCACCCGCTTGCTGGACTCCCGGGAACGGGCGTCGCAGTCGAGCAGCGGCACGTGCGGGTCGAGGTCGAGCGCCTCGCGGATCTGCGCGGGGGTGTGCGGGGGCCCGCCGAAGTCGTTGCACGCCACGATGAACGGCGTGCCGTGGTGCTCCAGCCGGTCGATGGCGTACCAGGAGTCGTCGATACGACGGGTGTCGACCAGGACGATCGCGCCGAGTGTTCCGGAGAACAGCCGGTCCCACAGGAACCAGAACCGCTCCTGACCGGGCGCGCCGAACAGGTACAGGACGTTGTGGGTGTCCAGCGTGATGCGGCCGAAATCGAAGGCGACGGTGGTCGCGGACTTGCCGCGCACCTCGCTGATGTCGTCGACGGCCTCGCCGGCCTGCGTCATCGTCTCCTCGGTGTTGAGGGGACGTATCTCGCTGACCGAGCGGACCAGGGTCGTCTTGCCGACGCCGAAGCCGCCCACGATCACGATCTTGAGGCCGTTGTCGGCCGACGCCGACAGGGGCGCACGGGCGTCAGAGGTTACGGAGTCCAACGAGCACCTGCTCCAGAATGTCGGGATCGGGAAGACCGGAAGGAACAGTGGTGTGCGGGTGACGGGCGCTGACGCGGCCCGTGGAGAGCAGGTCGGAGAGCAGGATGCGGGTGATCGACACCGGCAGCTTCAGCTCCGCCGCGATCTCCACGACCGCCGTCGGCCGCTCGCACAGCCGCAGGATCGCGGCGTGCTCGGACTGCATGCCCACCACCGGATCGCACTCGGCGACCACCAGCGTCACCAGGTCGAAGGGGGTGTCGGGCCCGGACCGGGTGCGCCCTTGGGTGAGGGTGTACAGCCGGTCGGGCGCGTCGTCCCTGCCAGGACGGCTCATGACGACCGGGGCGGCGTACTCAGGTGCTCGCCGAGTTGTTCCACGAGTTCGCTCATGTTGTGCCCGACCAGTCCGGCGTCGGCGTCCTCGGCGGTGACGACGGCGAGATGCGCGCCGTCGCCGGCCTCCACGATGAACAGCACCCCTCCGTAGAACTCGGCCATCGCCGAGCGCACACCCCCGCTGCCGTCGCCGAACTCCACCGACGCCCCGTGGGACAGCGACTGGATGCCGGCGGCGATCGCGGCGAGCTGGTCGGCCTGGTCGACGGACAGCTCCGGAGTACGGCACAGCTTCAGGCCGTCGCGGGAGAGCACGAGCGCGTGCCGTGCGCCCGGGGTGCGCTCAAGGAGGCCCTCGATGAGCCAGGTGAGCTTCTCGTCGGCGGTGATGGTGCCGGTCATGGGGTGGTGTCGCCTTCCGGGAGCGCGTACGTGGTGGGGGTGGTGGAAGTGGTGGGGGCGGCGCCCCGCACGGCGGCTTCGTCGCGGACGTCGTCCGCGGCCCGAACGGGATGCGCGTCCGGGACGCGGTCCTCGGCTCCTGGGCGGTGCTCGGCCCGTGCAAGGTCCTCGGCCCGTGCAAGGTCCGCGGCCTGTGGGGCGTCATCGGCCGCTACGGCTTCGGGGGTGCCCGGCGCCGTGCCGCGTACCGCCTGGCGGAAAGTGCCGAAGCGGGCGGCCGACCGGGTCTTGGGGTCGTCGCCGCTACGGGGTTCCGGGGTGGCCTGGGGCGTGGCGTGCGAGCGGCTGCGCTCGGCGTGGGCGAGGGTGCGTCCGCGACGGCGCTTGGGAAGGCCGCCGGTGGACGACGCGGGACCCTGTTCGTGCCGGGGCGAGTCGTGGGCCGGGACGGGGTCCGGGTCGAGGTCGCCGACCGCGTGGGCGGCGGCGTACGACACGGGCGACGCGGGGGACACGAGGGATTCCTGGGGCGACCGGGACTCCTGCGGGCCCGGTGGCCTCTGCGGCTCCGGCGTTCCTTGGCCGGCCGGGGAACGTGGCGCGGAGGTGCGGCCTTCGACGGCTGTCGGGGCCGACGCGGCGGGCTCGTGTCCGGCCGACAGCGGGGCCGTGCCGTACGGGGAGTTCGCCGGCGTGAGGAGGTCCTGCGGGATCAGCACGAGAACGCCGGTGCCGCCGCGGGCGGAGGGCCGGAAGGACACCTTCAGGCCGTACTTGCGGGCCAGCCGGCCGACCACCACGAGGCCGAGGCGGGTGCCGGTGAGTCCGCCGAGATCGGACGCGTTCACGATGTCCCCGGAGACGGCGCGTTCGGCGCGGCGCAGCTGGACGTCGCCCATCACCAGACCGCTGTCCTCGACGGAGACGATGACACCCGCCGGGACCTCCTCGACGTACACATGCACTTCGGCGGTGGGCGGCGAGAAGTTGGCGGCGTTGTCGAGGAGTTCGGCGAGCGCGTGCATGACGCCCTCGGCGGCGTGTCCGGCGACGGCGGCATCGCTGGTCGAGTGGACGCGCACGCGCTGATAGCCGCCGATGCGGCCCATGGCGCCGCGCAGGATCGACTCCATGACGATCGGGCGGGCCCAGCGGCGCCCCGAGCGCGCGCCCGTCAGGACGGCGACGGAGTCGGCGAGGCGGCCCGCCTGGGCGGTGCGGTGGTCGAGGTGGAGGAGGTCGGCGAGGACGTCCTCGTCGGAGTGCCTCTCCTCCATGGCCCGCAGGTCGGCGAGCATGCCGGTGGACAGTGCCTGCATGCGCCCGGCCGCGTTGGCGGTCGCCGCGACCGCGGAGGTCCGGTTGCTGTCGGCCTGCCGGGCGCGCTCGGAGAGTTCGGCGTTGCGCTCGGTGAGCCGGGCGCGGTCGGCGACGAGCAGCTCCCGCTCCTCGGTGAACTCCTCGGTGAGGCGGGCGCGTTCGCGTGCGGCGGCCTCGGTCAGACGAATCCGCTCCTGGGCCGCGGCCTCCGCCGCGCGGGCGCGTTCGCGGGCGGCGTCGTCGGCCAGCCGGGCCCGCTCCTGGTTGAACTCCTCGGTCAGCCGGGCCCGTTCCTGCAGGAGCCGGCCGGCGTCCTTGGTCACGTTGTCGAGGCGACGGAGTATCAGTCGCCTGGTCTGTACGGCGCGGGCGGCCACCGTGACGGCCGCGCACAGCAGCACCGCGGCGACGCCGGTGCCCCAGGCGAGGGGGACGCGGGCCGGCTCGGGCGCCAGCAGGACGGCGGCCACCACCGCGATCGCGGCCGGGGCGGCGGCGGTCAGCGCGGCTGTCGCCGTGGCGCGCGGGGTGGGTCGTTCGCCGGAGGGCAGGGGCGGGGTCATCAATCGGTCCTCGGTCGTGTTCTTGGGGGAGAACGTGTCCTCGGTCGTGTCCTCGGTCGGTCCTGGGCGAGAAGTGACACCTGATGCTCAACTCGCCGTCACTATATGAGAGTTCGAGATCCGATTGGGAGGCTTCGGGAAGCGGTTTCATGATCGCCTCCGCGTATCGGGGCCTTTCGGGTGCGCGGCCGGGCGGCGGGTGCCGGTGCCCGGCGGCATCCTGGAGACATGACGGATCTGGGTGGACGGTCGGAGGGGCTGCCGGAGGGACGACCCGGGGGGCGAGCCCGGGGGCGAACCGGTGGACGGCTCACTGGACCGCCCGGGGCTGTGCCGAAGGGGCTTGCCGAGAGGGAGCCGAATGGCCTCCCGGAGAAGCTGCGGTCCGAGCTGCTGAGCACCGTGCGGGGCGAGGTCTCCTTCGACGCCACGGCGCGGGCGCTGACCACCATGGACGCCTCAAACTACCGGCGCGTACCGCTCGGCGTCGTGGCCCCGCGCGACGCCGACGACGTGACGGCGGCCCTCGCGGTGTGCCGCGCCTACGGAGTGCCGGTCGTGGCGCGCGGCGGCGGTACGTCGATCGCCGGACAGGCCACGGGCACCGGCGTCGTCCTGGACTTCACCCGCCACATGAACCGGATCGTCGCGCTCGACCCGCAGGCCCGTACGGCCGTCGTCCAGCCCGGTGCCGTCCTCGACCGCCTCCAGGAAGCCGCCGCCCCGCACGGCCTGCGCTTCGGCCCCGACCCCTCCACCCACAGCCGCTGCACCCTCGGCGGAATGATCGGCAACAACTCCTGCGGCTCCCACTCGGTCGCCTGGGGCACCACGGCGGACAGCGTGCGGGAACTGTCCATCGTCGGCGCGGCCGGGGACACGCGCCGCCTCGGCCGCAACTGGCAGGGCGCCCCGGACGGCCTGCGGGCCCTGGTCGAGGGCGAGTTGGCGCTGCTGCGGACCGGCTTCCCGGACCTCCCGCGGCGGATCTCCGGGTACGCCCTCGACGCGCTGCTGCCCGAGAGGGGCGCGGACGTGGCCCGCGCCTTCTGCGGCTCCGAGGGCACCTGGGGCGTCCTCACCGAGGCGGTCGTACGACTCGTCGACGCACCCCGCGCGCGGGCGCTGGCCGTCCTCGCCTACCCCGACGAGAGCGCCGCCGCGGACGCCGCCGCCGGTCTGCTGCCGCTCCGGCCGCTGACCGTGGAGGGGATGGCCGCCGATCTCGTACCCGCCGACGCCGGGCTGCCGCGCGGCGGGGCCTGGCTGTTCGTGGAGACGGGCGGCGCGTCGCAGGCGGAGGCACGCGCGCGTGCTGACGCGATCGTGCGGGCGGCGGACGTACAAGGCGCCCTGGTGGTCACCGACCCGGCGGGGCAGCGGGCGCTGTGGCGGCTGCGGGAGGACGCGAGCGGAACGGCGACCCGGATGCCGGACGCCGGGGGCGGCTCCCTGCCCGGCCGTGCCCGCGGCCTCGGCGGCGAGGCATGGCCCGGCTGGGAGGACTGCGCGGTGCCGCCCGCCCGGCTCGGCGCCTATCTGCGGGACTTCCGGTCCCTGCTCGCGGCCCACGGCCTGCACGGCACGCCGTACGGGCACTTCGGCGACGGCTGCATCCACGTCCGCATCGACTTCGACCTGATCTCCACGGCGGGCGTCGCCCGCTTCCGGCGCTTCTCGGAGGAGGCCGCCCACCTCGTCGTCTCCCACGGGGGCTCCCTGTCGGGCGAGCACGGCGACGGGCAGGCGCGCGCGGAACTGCTGCCGACGATGTACGGCGCCGAGATGGTCCGCCTCTTCGAACGGGCGAAGGACCTCTGGGACCCGGACGGCCTGCTCAACCCCGGCATGCTCGTCCGGCCGCACCGGCTGGACGAGAACCTGCGGTTCGCGGTGCTGCCGCACCGCCCGGTGGACGTGGAGTTCGGCTACCCGGCGGACGGCGGCGACTTCTCGGCGGCGGTACGCCGCTGCGTGGGCGTCGCCAAATGCCGTACGACATCGGTACAGGGCGCGGAGGTCATGTGTCCCTCCTTCCGCGCGACCGGCGAGGAGGAGCACTCCACGCGCGGGCGGGCCCGGCTGCTGCACGAGATGCTCGCCGGCGAGATCGTCACCGACGGATGGCGCTCGACGGAGGTCCGTGACGCACTGGACCTGTGCCTGTCCTGCAAGGGGTGCAGGTCCGACTGCCCGGTCGGCGTCGACATGGCCACCTACAAGGCCGAGTTCCTGCACCACCACTACGCGGGCCGCCGCCGCCCCGCCGCGCACTACGCCCTGGGACGGCTCCCGGCCTGGCTCGCCGCGGTCACCCGCATCCGCTCGGCACGGCTCGTCAACTCCCTCGCGTCCGTTGGTCCGTTGGCCGCCTTCGCCAAGCGCCTGGGCGGTATCGCGCCGGAACGGGAGATCCCGGCCCTGGCACCGGAGACGTTCAGCCAGTGGTGGTCCAGACGATTCCGGGACCGGGTGCGGGCGTACGTGCGCAAGGGACGGGCGGGCGCGTGGGACGGTCCGGGCGGGGGAGGGGACGGGGAGCGGCGGGCGGCGGACGAGCTGTTCCCGGGCTTCGGCGGGAAGACGGTCCTCCTGTGGCCGGACACGTTCACCGAGCACCTGGCACCCTCCGTCGGACGCGCGGCCGTACGGGTTCTGGAGGCCGCGGGACTGGCCGTGCTGCTGCCTCCGAGGACCGTGATGCGGCACGGGCCCATCGGCGACGGAGTCACCCGGGGCCCCCTCCGCTTCAACACGCTGCTGCCGCGCCGCCGCCACCGCGTCTGCTGCGGACTGACGTACGTCTCGACCGGCCAGCTCGACCGCGCCCGCACCGTGCTGCGCCGCACCCTCGACCTCATGGAGCCCTACCTCGCCCTGGAGGACCTCTCGGTCGTCGTCCTGGAGCCGAGCTGCGCCGCCGCGCTGCGCACGGACCTCCCCGAACTGCTGCGGGACGACCCGCGCGCGGCGCGGCTGGCGGCGGCGGTGGCGACCTTCGCGGAGGCACTGGAACGGCACGCGCCGGACTGGACGCCGCCCCGCGTCGACCGCCCGGCCGTCGGCCAGACGCACTGCCACCAGCACGCGGTCCTCGGCGACGCCGCCGAACGCAGGCTGCGCGAAGCGGCGGGTCTGACCGGCGCCCTCGTCGGCGGCTGCTGCGGTCTCGCCGGCAACTTCGGCTTCGAGAAGGGCCACGAGAAGGTGTCGACGGCCTGCGCGGAGGAGCAACTGCTCCCGGCGGTACGGGCGGCCGACGACACCGCGGTGATCCTCGCCGACGGCTTCTCCTGCCGCACCCAACTGGCCCACCTGACCGACCGGCGTGGCCGCCACCTGGCGGAGGTCCTGGCGGAAGCGCTGGAGAACGGTGCGCAGGGGGGCGGGTCCGCGGGACCCCCGTCAGTACGCTGACGTTTCGACCGACCCCAGGACTTCGAGGAGCAGCGCGTATGACCCTCCGCCTGCAGACGATCACCCGTGACGAACACCTGGCGTTCGTCCGCTCGCGGCCCTCGGCCAGCCATATGCAGGTGCCGTCGTGGGGCGATGTGAAGCCGGACTGGCGCGCGGAGAGCCTCGGCTGGTTCGACGCGGACGGCCGGCTCCAGGGGGCCGGTCTCGTGCTGCTGCGTCCCCTGCCGAAGGTCAAGCGGTACCTCGCGTATCTGCCCGAGGGCCCCGTCATCGACTGGCACGCCCCGGACCTCGCCGAACGCTGGCTCCGGCCGATGCTGGCGCATCTCAAGTCACGCGGCGCGTTCACCGTGAAGATGGGCCCGCCCGTGGTCGCGCGCCGCTGGAGCGCGGACGCGGTCAAGGCGGCCATCGCCGATCCGGCGGCGCGGCGGCTGGGCGACGTGGCGGCGACCTCGCGGGAGCCGGGTGCCGCCGAGATCGCCGACCGGCTGCGGGGCATGGGCTGGCGGCGGACCGAGCCGGGCGGCGAGGACGGCTTCGCGGCGGGACAGCCGCGCTACGTCTTCCAGGTCCGCTTCGCCGGACGGTCCCTGGAGGAGATCCACAAGGGCCTGAACCAGCAGTGGCGGCGCAACATCAAGAAGGCCGACAAGGCCGGCGTCCAGGTGGTCCGGGGTGGCTACGACGACCTGCCCGCCTTCTACGAGCTGTACGCGGAGACGGCGCAGCGCGACCGGTTCATCCCGCGCCCGCTGCCCTACTTCCAGCGGATGTGGACCTCGCTGACGGCCGAGGACCCCGACCGTATGCGGCTGTATCTCGCCCGCCACGACGGCGACGTCCTCGCCGCGGCCACCATGCTGACCGTCGGCACCCACGTCTGGTACTCCTACGGCGCCTCCACCGGCCGCAAGCGCGAGGTCCAGCCCAGCAACGCCATCCAGTGGCGCATGATGACCGACGCCCACGCGCTCGGCGCTGCCGTCTACGACTTCCGCGGTATCACCGACACCCTCGACGAGACCGACCACCTCGTCGGCCTCCTCCGCTTCAAGGCGGGCGCGGGCGGCGAGGCCGCGGAGTACCTCGGCGAGTGGGACTTCCCCATCAACCGGGTGCTGCACAAGGCGCTCGACCTGTACATGAACCGCCGCTGACCGGCCGCTGATCCGCCGCTGATCCGCAGTTGATCCGCTCGGAGGCTGGCAGGGGCGGGCATCGGAGCGAAGGGTCGTCAGCCGTCCAGGTTCGCTTCGAGGCTCTTGGACTTTCCGCGGCCCACCTGGGTGCGCACCGCGCCCATGCTCGCCGCGATGACCAGGGCGATGGCGAGGGACTCGGTGAGGGAGAGGGCCTGGTCCAGGACGAGGAATCCGGCGGTGGCGGCCACGGCCGGTTCCAGGCTCATGAGGATGGCGAAGGTGGCGGCGGGGAGGCGGCGCAGGGCGAGGAGCTCGAGGGTGTACGGGAGGACCGAGGAGAGCATGGCCACCGCGGCGCCCAGCGCGACGGTGGTCGGGACGAGGAGCTTCGAACCCGACTCGACGAGCCCGAGGGGCAGGAACGCCACCGCCGCGACCACCATGGCCAGGGCGAGGCCGTCGGCCTGGGGGAAGCGTCGGCCCGTACGCGCGCTGAAGATGATGTACGCCGCCCACATGGCTCCCGCGCCCAGGGCGAAGGCGACACCTACCGGATCGAGGCTGCTGAAGCCTCCGCCGCCGCCGAGCAGGAAGACGCCGCCGAGGGCGAGGCCCGCCCAGAGCAGGTTCACGGCGCGGCGGGAGGTGAGGACGGAGAGGGCGAGCGGGCCGAGCACTTCGAGCGTGACGGCCGTGCCGAGCGGGATGCGGGCGACGGACTGGTAGAAGAGGCCGTTCATCGCGGCCATGGTGAGGCCGAAGACGACCACCGTGTTCCAGTCGGCGCGCGAGTGTCCGCGCACCTTCGGACGGCAGACCAGCAGCAGCACGATCGCGGCCACCAGCAGCCGCAGCGTCACCACGCCGAGGGCGCCCACCCTGGGCATCAGGCTCACCGCGAGCGCCCCGCCGAACTGCACGGAGATCCCTCCGGCGAGCACCAGGCCCACGGGCCCGAGGGCACCGCGTCTACCGGGACCGCCCGCGGTGGGCGCGCCGGCCGCGGGCACGGGTGCCAGGGCGGGGGCAGCCGAGGCCGGGGAGGACGAAACGGCGCTGGGGGTGTTCACGGGGCCTTCCACGGGATCGACTCGGTTCGTTCATCATGCTGCACTTGTCAGTCCAGAGTAATGGACTTGGTCAGGCGTGTGAACTCGTTATGCAACTGTCCCAGAGAAACGGGCGGGGCGCCCGAAGAAGAGGGCGCGGCCATGGCGAGCGTCGGACGAGGTCCCGCGTCGCCCCCCTGCCCAGGAGGCGGCCCGAATTAATGCAAGCATGCTTGCTTGTTTCTTCCAGCGCTGCCATGCTCCGTGCCACACACCGTCGTGTCCCGAGGGGAGCGCATCGTGTCCGACGCGTCGTCCGTGGTCTCCGTGATCGACGACCTGCACCGGGAGAGTGAGGAACTCGACCGGCTGGTGGCGGAGTTGAGCGAGGGGCAGTGGGCCCTCCACACGCCCGCCGCAGGCTGGTCCGTCGCCCACCAGATCGCGCATCTCGCCTGGACCGACCGGTCCGCCCTGCTCGCCGTGACCGACGCCGAGGCCTTCGCCAAGGAGGTCGAGAAGGCGCTCGCCTCTCCCGACGGCTTCGTCGACGAAGGGGCGGAGGAGGGCGCCGCCCAGCCGCCCGCCCTGCTGCTCGCGGGCTGGCGCGAGGGGCGGGCCGCCCTGGAGACGGCCCTGCGCGCGGCACCCACCGGAACACGATTCCCCTGGTACGGCCCACCCATGTCCGTCGCCTCCATGGCCACCGGCCGGCTCATGGAGACCTGGGCCCACGGCCAGGACGTCGCCGACGCCCTGGGTGTGGTCCGTCCCCCCACCGACCGGCTCAGGCATGTGGTCCGCATCGGGGTACGCGCCCGTGACTTCGCCTTCGCGGTGCACGGCCTCACCGCACCCGCCGAGGAATTCCGCGTGGAGCTCGACAGCCCCTCCGGCGAGGCATGGACCTACGGACCGGCCGACGCCCCGCAGCGCGTCACCGGCCCCGCCCTCGACTTCTGCCTGCTGGTGACCCAGCGAGCCCACCGCGCCGACCTCGCCGTACGGGCGACGGGCCCCGACGCCGACCGCTGGCTGGACATCGCCCAGTCCTTCGCCGGCCCGCCGGGCGCCGGGCGGGAGCCGAAGGGGGCCGCGCAGTGACCCCGGGAGCCGCGACCCGCCCCCTGCGCGTCGGCAACGCCTCCGGCTTCTACGGCGACCGCTTCGACGCGATGCGCGAGATGCTCACCGGTGGCGAACTCGACGTCCTCACCGGTGACTACCTCGCCGAGCTGACCATGCTGATCCTGGGCCGGGACCGGCTGAAGGACCCCGCCGCCGGATACGCCCGTACCTTCCTGCGTCAGCTGGAGGACTGTCTCGGCCTGGCGCACGAGCGGTCCGTGAAGATCGTGACGAACGCCGGCGGCCTCAATCCGGCCGGGCTCGCCGACGCGGTGCGGACCCTGGCCGGCCGGCTCGGCATCCCGGTGCGCGTCGCCCACGTCGAGGGCGACGACCTCACCGCCGCTTACCCGGGCAGTCTCGCCGCCCACGCCTACCTCGGCGGCTTCGGCATCGCCGAGTGCCTGTCGGCGGGCGCGGACATCGTGGTCACCGGCCGGGTGACCGACGCGGCACTCGTCACCGGGCCCGCCGCCGCCCACTTCGGCTGGCGGCCGGGGGACTACGACCGGCTCGCGGGTGCCGTCGTCGCCGGGCACGTGCTGGAGTGCGGAACCCAGGCCACCGGCGGCAACTACTCCTTCTTCGGCGACGGCGACGTACGCCGCCCCGGCTTCCCGCTCGCGGAGATCCACGAGGACGGAAGCTGCGTCATCACCAAGCACCCCGGCACCGGCGGCTTCGTCGACGTCGGCACGGTCACCGCGCAGCTTCTGTACGAGACCGGGGGCGCCCGGTACGCGGGACCCGACGTCACCGCCCGCCTGGACACCGTACGGCTCGTCCAGGACGGCCCGGACCGGGTGCGGATCGAGGGCGTGCGCGGTGAGGCCCCGCCCCCCACCCTCAAGGCCGGCCTCAACAGGCTCGGCGGCTTCCGCAACGAGGTGACCTTCGTCCTGACCGGACTCGGCATCGAGGCCAAGACCGCGCTGGTGCGCGAGCAGATGGGCGACGCGCTCGCCAAGACGCCGCCCGCGGAGGTGCGCTGGGAACTGGTGCGCACCGACCGGGCCGACGCGGACACCGAGGAGACGGCCAGTGCCCTGCTGCGGCTCGTCGTCCGCGATCCCGACCAGGCCACCGTGGGGCGCGCGCTGAGTGGGGCGGCCATCGAGCTGGCGCTCGCCAGCTACCCCGGATTCCATGTGGTGGCGCCACCAGGGAAGGGTGCGCCCTATGGGGTCTTCGAGGATGTGTACGTCCCCCATGGCGCCGTGGACCATGTGGCCGTCCTCCACGACGGGAGCCGCCTCTCGGTGATCCCGGCCCAGGACACGCTCGTACTGGAGACACTCGAAGAACCGTCCCTGCCCGAGCCGTTGCCCGCGGGTCCGGCCCGCCGGGCCCCCCTCGGCCTGATCGCCGGTGCCCGCAGCGGCGACAAGGGCGGCAACGCCAACGTCGGCGTCTGGGTCCGCACCGACGAGGCCTGGCGCTGGCTCGCCCACGAGCTGACGGCCGACCGCTTCCGGGACCTGATCCCGGAGAGCCGCCCGCTGAAGGTCGTCCGTCACGTCCTTCCCGACCTCCGCGCCCTCAACTTCGTGGTCGAGGGAATCCTCGGAGAAGGCGTCGCCTCCCAGGCTCGTTTCGACCCCCAGGCCAAGGCCCTCGGCGAATGGCTCCGCTCCCGTCACCTGGATATCCCGGAGGCCCTGTTGTGACCGTGCTTTCCTCCGCGCTCGACCTCAGGAGTCCCGAGTACGCGGCCCACCGCGCGACCATGCTCGGCAAGCTCGCGGACCTGGAGTCGGAGCACGCCAAGGCGCTCGCGGGCGGCGGCGAGAAGTACGTCGCCCGGCACCGCAAGCGCGGCAAGCTTCTGGCCCGGGAGCGGATCGAGCTGCTGCTCGACCCGGACACGCCCTTCCTGGAGCTGTCGCCGCTCGCGGCCTGGGGCAGCGACTACGCGGTGGGCGCCTCCCTCGTCACCGGGATCGGCGTCGTCGAGGGGGTCGAGTGCCTGATCACGGCGAACGACCCGACCGTGCGCGGCGGCGCGAGCAATCCGTGGAGCCTGAAGAAGGCGCTGCGGGCCAACGACATCGCTCTCGCGAACCGGCTGCCCTGCATCAGCCTGGTCGAGTCGGGCGGCGCGGATCTGCCCTCGCAGAAGGAGATCTTCATCCCCGGGGGCGCGATCTTCCGCGACCTCACCCGGCTGTCGGCCGCCGGAATCCCCACGGTGGCCGTGGTCTTCGGGAACTCGACGGCCGGAGGCGCGTACGTCCCCGGAATGTCCGATCACGTGATCATGGTCAAGGAGCGGGCGAAGGTCTTTCTCGGCGGGCCTCCGCTGGTGAAGATGGCCACGGGCGAGGAGAGCGACGACGAGTCGCTGGGCGGCGCCGAGATGCACGCGCGCGTGTCGGGACTCGCGGACTACTTCGCCGTCGACGAGCAGGACGCGCTCCGCCAGGCCCGCCGGGTCGTCGCCCGGCTGAACCACCGCAAGGCGTACGGCGATCCGGCTCCGGCGGCACCCCCGAAGTACGACGAGGACGAACTCCTCGGGATCGTTCCGGGTGATCTCAAGCATCCGTTCGACCCGCGCGAGGTGATCGCCCGGATCGTCGACGGCTCGGACTTCGACGAGTTCAAGCCGCTGTACGGGACGAGTCTGACCACCGGCTGGGCGAGTCTGCACGGCTATCCGGTCGGCATCCTCGCCAACGCCCAGGGCGTGTTGTTCAGCGCCGAGTCCCAGAAGGCCGCCCAGTTCATCCAGCTCGCCAACCAGCGCGACATCCCGCTGCTCTTCCTGCACAACACCACCGGCTACATGGTCGGCAAGGAGTACGAGCAGGGCGGCATCATCAAGCACGGCGCGATGATGATCAACGCGGTGAGCAACTCGCGGGTCCCGCATCTGTCGGTGCTGATGGGCGCCTCCTACGGCGCCGGCCACTACGGGATGTGCGGGCGCGCCTACGACCCGCGCTTCCTGTTCGCCTGGCCCAGCGCCAAGTCGGCCGTGATGGGCCCGCAGCAGCTCGCGGGCGTCCTGTCGATCGTCGCCCGGCAGTCGGCCGCCGCGAAGGGGCAGCCCTACGACGACGACGCCGACGCGGCGCTGCGCGCCCTGGTGGAGCAGCAGATCGAGTCCGAGTCGCTGCCGATGTTCCTGTCCGGGCGGCTGTACGACGACGGGGTCATCGACCCGCGCGACACCCGCACTGTCCTCGGCCTGTGCCTGTCCGCGATCCACACCGCGCCCTTCGAGGGCGCGCGCGGTGGCTTCGGCGTCTTCCGGATGTGAGGAATCACGTGATTTCGAGTCTGCTGGTCGCCAACCGGGGCGAGATCGCCTGCCGGGTCTTCCGTACCTGCCGCGAGGCGGGGGTGCGTACCGTCGCGGTGTACTCCGACGCCGACGAGAACGCCCTGCACGCGCGCATGGCGGACGCGGCGGTGCGGTTGCCGGGCGCGACGCCCGCGGAGACGTATCTGCGGGGCGATCTGATCGTGCGGGCCGCGCTCGACGCGGGCGCGGACGCCGTGCACCCGGGGTACGGGTTCCTGTCGGAGAACGCCGGGTTCGCGCGGGCGGTGATCGACGCGGGTCTGGTGTGGGTCGGTCCTTCGCCGGAGGCGATCGAGGCGATGGCCTCCAAGACCCGTGCGAAGAAGCTGATGGGGCTCGCCCCCTTGGAGAGGGTCACCGCCGCGGACCTGCCGGTGCTGGTCAAGGCGGCGGCGGGCGGCGGCGGACGCGGGATGCGGATCGTCCGCGAACTGGCCGACCTGGACACCGAGCTGGAGGCGGCCCGCGCGGAGGCGCTGAGTGCCTTCGGGGACGGGGAGGTGTTCGTCGAGCCGTACGTGGAGGGCGGCCGGCACGTCGAGGTGCAGATCCTGGCCGACGCGCACGGCACCGTCTGGCCGCTGGGCACACGGGACTGTTCCCTCCAGCGGCGCCACCAGAAGGTCATCGAGGAGGCGCCGGCTCCCGGACTCGGCGACGAACTCACGCGGACGCTGTACGACCTGTCCGTGCGGGCCGCCCGCGCGGTGGACTATGTCGGCGCCGGCACGGTCGAGTTCCTGGTCGCCGACGGCACGGCGCACTTCCTGGAGATGAACACCCGCCTCCAGGTCGAACACCCGGTGACGGAGGCGGTGTTCGGGGTCGATCTGGTGGCCCTGCAGCTCCGGGTCGCGGAGGGCGAACGGCTGGAGAGCGAGCCCCCACGTGCGCGGGGCCACGCCGTCGAGGCCCGGCTGTACGCGGAGGACCCGGCGGGCGCGTGGGCGCCGCAGACGGGCACGCTGCACCGGATCGCCGTCCCCGACGGCGTCCGGCTGGACACGGGCTTCGCCGACGGGGATTCCGTCGGCATCCACTACGACCCGATGCTCGCGAAGGTCGTCGCGCACGCCGGTACGCGCGCGGAGGCCCTGCGGAAACTGTCCGGCGCCCTGGAACGGGCCACGATCCACGGACCGGTCACCAACAGGGATCTCCTCGTACGGTCGCTGCGGCACGAGGAGTTCGCCGGGGCCCGGATGGACACGGGCTTCTACGACCGTCACCTCGCCGCGCTGACCGAGCCCGCCCCGGACCCGTACGCCCCGCTGGCAGCCGCCCTCGCCGACGCGCACGGCCGTTCGCGGTTCGGCGGCTGGCGGAACCTGGCGTCGCAGCCGCAGACCAAGCGCTATCGGATGCACGGCACCGAGCACGAGGCCGCCTACCGGCACACGCGCGAGGGGCTCGCGGCCGACGGGGTGCGCGTGGTGCACGCCGACGCGGGCCGTGTGGTCCTCGAAGTGGACGGTGTGCGGCGGACGTTCGAGGTCGCGCGGTACGCCGACGGCCAGGTCTTCGTGAACGCCACCGCGCTGACCGCGCTGCCCCGGTTCCCCGATCCGGCGGCGGACCGGGCTCCCGGCTCGCTGATCGCGCCGATGCCCGGCACCGTGGTCCGGGTGGCCGAGGGACTGGCGGAGGGCGCCGCCGTGCGGGCGGGCGAGCCCCTGCTGTGGCTGGAGGCGATGAAGATGGAGCACAAGATCTCCGCGCCGACGACAGGAACGCTCAGCGCCCTGCACGCCGTCGTCGGACAGCAGGTCGAGGTGGGCGCGCTACTGGCCGTCGTACAGGAGGCGCCAGCGAAGGAACCGGCAGCGCGGGAACCGGCAGTGCTGGAACCGGCAGTGCTGGACCAGGCAGCGCAGGAGCAGGCGCCGCGGGCCGACGCCCGGTGAGTACGCGCCCCGGTTCCGGGACGCCGGGGCGCACCACCGCGCGGGTCTCCGCCGCGCGGACGCGAACAGCTACGTAACAGGCCGCACTTTCCTTACCGAGGAGCCGTCATGAGCCCTGTCACAGAGACCGATGAACACAAGGCGCTCCGTTCCGCGGTCGCCGCTCTCGGCAAGCGCTACGGCCGCGAGTACCTCACCAAGGTCGTCGCCGAGGGCGGCCACCCCGACGAGCTCTGGTCCGAGGCGGGCAAGCTCGGCTACCTCGGGGTGAACCTCCCGGAGGAGTACGGCGGCGGAGGCGGCGGCATCGCGGAACTGTCCATCGTGCTGGAGGAGTTGGGCGCGGCGGGCTGCCCGCTGCTGATGCTCGTCGTCTCGCCCGCCATCTGCGGCACGGTCATCGCCCGCTTCGGCACCGAGGAGCAGAAGCGGCAGTGGCTGCCGGGCCTGTCGGACGGCACCCGCACCATGGCGTTCGGCATCACCGAGCCCGACGCCGGCTCCAACTCGCACCGGATCACCACCACGGCCCGCCGCGACGGCACCGACTGGGTCCTGAACGGCCGCAAGGTGTTCATCTCCGGCGTCGACATCGCCGACGCGACGCTCATCGTGGGCCGCACGGAGGACGCGCGCACCGGCAGCCTCAAGCCCTGCCTGTTCATCGTCCCGCGCGACACCGACGGGTTCGGGCGGCGTCAGATCGACATGGAACTGGCCAGTGCCGAGAAGCAGTTCGAGCTCACCCTGGACGAGGTACGGCTGCCGGCCGACGCGCTCGTCGGTGGGGGCCCCTCCCACGCTTTCGGCAGTGGGGGAGAGGACGCGGGACTGCTCCAACTGTTCGCCGGGCTCAACCCGGAGCGCGTGATGACGGCCGCGTTCGCGATCGGCATGGGCCGTTTCGCGCTCGCCAAGGCCGTCGAGTACGCGCGTGAGCGCACCGTCTGGAAGGCGCCGATCGGCGCGCACCAGGCCATCGCGCACCCGCTGGCGCAGGCCCACATCGAACTCGAACTGGCCCGGCTGATGATGCAGAAGGCGGCGTTCCTGTACGACTCGGGGGACGACGTCGCGGCGGGGGAGGCCGCCAACATGGCCAAGTACGCGGCGGGAGAGGCCTGCGTACGGGCCGTCGACCAGGCGGTGCACACTCTCGGCGGGAACGGCCTCACACGGGAGTTCGGCCTCGCCTCCCTGATTACGGCGGCGCGCGTGTCTCGTATCGCGCCGGTCAGCAGGGAGATGATTCTCAACTACGTCTCCCACCAGACCCTGGGCCTGCCCAAGTCGTACTGACCGCTCTAGGAGGAACCGTGTTCCGCAGCGAGTACGCAGATGTACCGGCCGTCGAGGAACCCATCCACGACGCCGTCCTGGGCCACGCCGCCGAGCGCGGCGACACACCCGCGCTCGTCGACGGCGTCGACGGCACCACGCTCACCTACGCCCAACTCGACCGGTTCCACCGGCGGCTGGCCGCCGCGTTCGCCGAGGCGGGGCTGCGCAAGGGCGATGTGCTGGCCCTGCACAGCCCCAACACCATCGCCTTCCCGACGGTCTTCTACGGGGCCACGCGCGCGGGGGCGTCGGTCACGACGGTGCACCCGCTCGCCACTGCGGAGGAGTTCGCCAAGCAGCTGCGGGACTCCTCGGCCCGCTGGATCGTGACCGTCTCTCCCCTTCTGGAGGCGGCCCGCCAGGCAGCCGAACTCGCGGGCGGCGTACGGGAGATCTTCGTGTGCGACCAGGCGCCGGGGCACCGCTCGCTGGTCGACCTGCTGGGCAGCACCGCGCCCGAACCGCAGGTCGACATCGACCCCGTTCAGGACGTGGCGGCGCTCCCGTACTCCTCGGGCACCACGGGCGTCCCCAAGGGCGTGATGCTCACCCACCGCTCCATAGCCACCAACCTCGCCCAGCTCTCGCCGGCCATGCCGATGGGCCCGGGCGACCGCATCCTCGCCGTGCTGCCGTTCTTCCACATCTACGGACTGACGGCCCTGATGAACGCGCCCCTGAGGCAGGGCGCCACCGTCGTCGTGCTGCCCCGCTTCGAACTCGACACGTTCCTGGGCGCCATTCAGGAGCACCGCATCACCGGCCTGTACGTGGCACCGCCGATCGTCCTCGCGCTCGCCAAGCACCCGGCCGTCGCAGAGTACGACCTGTCGTCCCTGCAGTACATCGTCTGCTCGGCCGCGCCCCTGGACGCCGCGCTGGCGGCCGCCTGTTCGGCACGGCTGGGGCTGCCGCCGGTGGGCCAGGCGTACGGCATGACGGAGCTGTCACCCGGTACGCACGTCGTTCCGCTCGACGCCCAGAACCCGCCCCCGGGAACGGTCGGCAAGCTCGTCGCGGGCACCGAGATGCGCATCGTCTCCCTCGACGACCCCGGCAAGGACCTCGGTGTCGGTGAGGCCGGCGAGATCGTCGTCCGCGGCCCCCAGGTCATGAAGGGCTATCTGGGGCGTCCCGACGCGACCGCCGCGATGATCGACCCGGACGGCTGGCTGCACACCGGCGACGTCGGCCATGTGGACGCGGACGGCTGGCTGTTCGTCGTGGACCGTGTCAAGGAACTCATCAAGTACAAGGGCTTCCAGGTCGCCCCCGCCGAACTGGAGGCGCTGCTGCTCACCCACCCCGGCATCGCCGACGCCGCCGTCATCGGGGCCTACAACGAGGACCACAACGAGGTCCCGCACGCCTTCGTGGTGCGCCAGCCCTCCGCCGCCGACCTCACCGAGGGAGAGGTGATGATGCACGTCGCCGAGCGCGTCGCCCCGTACAAGCGGGTCCGTCTCGTCACCTTCATCGACGCGGTCCCGAGGGCGGTCTCCGGGAAGATCCTGCGCCGGGAACTGCGAGGCCGTTCATGACCGTCGTCCGTACGGCGCGGGACCGCGCCGTCACCACCCTCACCCTCGACTCACCGGCCACCCGCAACGCCCTGTCGGCCGCCCTCGTGGGCGAACTGTCCGACGCGCTGACCCGCTGCGGCAAGGACGACGACACCCGCGCGGTCGTCCTGACCCACACCGGGAACACCTTCTGCGCGGGCGCCGACCTGCGGGAACCGCCGCATCCAGACGCCTTCGTCGGCCTGCTGCGGCAGATCGTCGAGCTGCGCAAGCCCGTCGTGGCCCGGGTGGGCGGACACGTCCGGGCGGGCGGCCTCGGGCTGCTCGGGGCCTGTGACATCGCGGTGGCCGGCCCGGAGGCGAGCTTCGCCTTCACCGAGGTACGCATCGGGGTCGCCCCCGCCGTGATCTCGCTCCCGCTGCTGCCCCGCGCCGACCCGCGCGCACTCGCCCGCTACTACCTCACCGGCGAGCGCTTCGACGCCGCCGAGGCGGTCCGCACCGGGCTCCTGACGGCGGCCGGGGACGACGTGGACGCCGTACTCGCACCCGTTCTGGACGGGCTGCGCCGGGCGGCCCCCGAAGCCCTCGCCGAGACGAAAGCGCTGCTCACGGCTAAGGTGCTGGAGGCCTTCGACCGGGACGCGGCGGACCTGACCGCGCTCTCGGCCCGGCTGTTCTCCTCCGCGCCGGCCCGCGAGGGGATGACGGCCTTCCTCGAACGACGGGATCCCGCATGGGTGGTGTGAGCGCGACGGAACACGCGGCACGTACTCCGCACGTCCCCAAACAGGACCGCAGCCGGGCCACCCGGCAGCGGCTCCTGGCCGCCGCCGTGGCCTGCCTCGCCGAACACGGCTGGGCGGGCTCCACGGTCTCCGTCGTCGCCGAACGCGCCGGCGTCTCCCGGGGCGCCGCCCAGCACCACTTCCCCACCCGCGAGGATCTCTTCACCGCGGCGGTCGAGTACGTCGCCGAGGAACGCTCCACCGCCCTGCGCGAACTCTTCCCCGACGGCCCCGCCGACCGGCGTGTCGTCGTCACCGCCCTCGTCGGCCTCTACACCGGGCCGCTGTTCCGCGCCGCCCTCCACCTGTGGGTAGCGGCGTCCAACGAGGACCAGCTCCGCTCACGCGTCACCGAGCTCGAAGCCCGCGTCGGCCGGGAGAGCCACCGCATCGCGGTGGACCTGCTGGGCGCGGACGAATCCCGGCCCGGGGTGCGCGAGACCGTGCAGGGCGTGCTCGACATGGCGCGCGGGCTCGGCCTCGCGAACCTGCTCACCGACGACGCCGTACGCCGGGAGCGGGTCGTGGCGCAGTGGGGGGCGATCGTGGAGGAGGCACTGGGCTGAGCGCGCCGAACGGGTGAGCGGCGGCCGGTGCCGCCCCGGCCCACCGTTCCGGTACCTCCCCGCCCGCCGTTCCCGGTACCGCCCCGCCGGCCGTTCAGGGGCTGAGACGCTCGGTCCGCCAGCTTCCGTCGGGCTCGGCCACATAGCGGAGCCGGTCGTGGAGGCGGTTCTCGCGGCCCTGCCAGAACTCGACCGTCCGCGGGGCGATCCGGAAACCTCCCCAGTGCGGTGGCACCGGCACCTGCTCGCCCTCCGGATAGCGGGCGCTCAACTCCGCGTACGAGGCCTCCAGTTCGGTGCGCGAGGAGATGACCGCGGACTGCTCGCTCGCCCAGGCGCCGAGCTGGGAGCCGTGCGGGCGGGTGCGGAAGTACGCGGCGGTCTCGTCCCGGCCGGTGCGCCGCGCCGTCCCGGTGACGATGACCTGTCTGGCCATCGGGTGCCACGGGAAGAGCAGCGAGATGTACGGGTTGCGGGCCAGTTCGAGCGCCTTGCGCGAGTCGTAGTTGGTGTAGAAGACGAAGCCCTGCTCGTCGTACTGCTTGAGCAGAACCGTGCGCGAGCTGGGCCGGCCCTCGGCGTCCGCCGTGGAGACGACCATCGCGTTCGGCTCGTGCACGAAACCGTGCACCGCGGCCTGCGCCGCCTGCTTGAACCAGTGCGAGAACTGCTCCATGGGGTGCGCGGCGAGATCACCCTCGTCGAGGCCCTCGGCGCGGTAGTGCGCCCGCATGGCGGCAGGGTCGGCGGCGAGTTCCTCGTCCGCGGCCTCGGCGGCCGCGGCCGCGCGCTGGATGAGGGGTTCGGTCACGGATTCGTCCGGGAAACGATCGTTCACGCCGTCATCCTGCCGTATCCGGGCCCGCTCCCGGGGGCGGGTGGGCTTCATCACGCAGTGGCACTCAGTGCCGCGTACTCTCCCCAAAGGTGGCACTCGGAGATATCGTGCTGGTGCCGTTCCGGTTGGAGGACCAGCCGTACGGGGCATCACCGGGGTGACCGCTTCGGACCGCGAGTCGGCGGAGACTGTTCGAAGAGCATTCGAGAGGCTTCGCGGAACGACCGTGGAACCGGCCGGCGAACCGCACGACCGTCGACCGTCCCCCCTGCAAGGGCACAGGGTCACACACACCCCGACAACACCATCCGTCGTACACATCACGAGGAGCCGCCTGATGTCCGACTTCGTACCCGGACTCGAAGGAGTCGTCGCGTTCGAGACGGAGATCGCCGAACCGGATAAGGAGGGCGGCGCTCTCCGGTACCGGGGCGTCGACATCGAGGACCTCGTCGGGCATGTCTCCTTCGGCAATGTCTGGGGACTCCTCGTCGACGGCGCCTTCAACCCCGGCCTGCCGCCCGCCGAGCCGTTCCCGATCCCCGTCCACTCCGGCGACATCCGTGTCGACGTGCAGTCCGCGCTCGCCATGCTCGCCCCCGTCTGGGGCCTCAAACCCCTCCTCGACATCGACGAGCAGCAGGCCCGCGACGACCTCGCCCGCGCCGCCGTCATGGCCCTGTCGTACGTCGCCCAGTCCGCCCGCGGCCAGGGCCTGCCGATGGTTCCGCAGAACGAGATCGACAAGGCCCACTCCGTCGTCGAACGGTTCATGATCCGCTGGCGGGGCGAGCCGGACCCCAAGCATGTCGCCGCCGTCGACGCCTACTGGACCTCGGCCGCCGAGCACGGCATGAACGCCTCCACCTTCACCGCGCGCGTGATCGCCTCGACGGGCGCCGACGTCGCCGCCGCGCTCTCCGGCGCCGTGGGAGCCATGTCGGGTCCGCTGCACGGCGGCGCCCCCTCCCGCGTCCTCGGCATGATCGAGGAGATCGAGCGCACCGGCGACGCCGACGCCTACGTCCGGCACGCCCTCGACAAGGGCGAACGCCTGATGGGCTTCGGTCACCGCGTGTACCGCGCCGAGGACCCGCGCGCGCGGGTGCTGCGCCGCACCGCGCGCGAGCTCGGCGCCCCCCGCTTCGAGATCGCCGAGGCCCTGGAGAAGGCGGCCCTCGCCGAGCTCCACGCCCGCCGCCCGGACCGTGTCCTGGCGACGAACGTCGAGTTCTGGGCGGCCATCGTCCTCGACTTCGCCGAGATCCCGGCGCACATGTTCACGTCCATGTTCACGTGCGCCCGTACCGCGGGCTGGTCGGCGCACATCCTGGAGCAGAAGCGCACGGGCCGCCTCGTACGCCCCTCCGCGCACTACGTGGGCCCCGGCTCGCGCGGCCCCCAGGAGATCGAGGGCTACGGGGGCATCGCGCGCTGACCCGCGTCGCGCACCGACCCGCGTCCGCCGCCGGTCATCACGCGGGAGTGAGCAGCTCCGCGTGGTGGCGGGCGGCGACGAGCGGGTGCGCCCGCAGCTTGCCCTTCAGCTCGTTGAAGCCGTACTCGGCGAAGAGCGGATTCGACGGATCGTCGGTGACGCCGGGCGCGGCGGAGGCGTGCGGGAACGGCAGCGGCTCGACCCGGGCGTCGAGGCGGGGGTTGTAGAAGAACGGCACCGAGAACCGCTCGGTGGCCCCGGCCGGGCTCACCACCCGGTGGTTGGTGGCCACGAGATACCCGTTGGTGGCGACCTCCAGGAGCTCACCCAGGTTGACCACGAAGGCGCCCGGCAGAGGCGGCACGTCGTGGAAGAGACCGTCCTCGCGTTGCACCTGAAGGCCGCCGACCTGATCCTGGAGCAGCAGCGTCAGGAACCCGTAGTCCTTGTGCGCGCCCACGCCCTGGTCGCCTCCGTCGCCCGCGCTGCCCGGATACCGCACCAGCTTCAGATGCGGGTGGGCCCGCTCGCCGAAGATCGGGTCGTAGAAGCCGGCCGGAGCCCCGATCGCGGTCAGCAGCTCGCGCAGCAGGCGCGCGGCGACCTCACTCAGCCGTTCGATCCAGACCAGCGCGGCCGTCCGCAGCTCCGGCAGCGCGGCCGGCCACTGGTTCGGCCCCTCCAGCCACCAGTACGCGGGCTCGTCGGGACCGGGTGTCCGCGCGGCCCGCTCGGCCCCTATGTCGAGCTGGTCCCGCCAGTCGCGGCTGCCGCCGGTCCGCTCGTCGCCCGTCCGCGTGTACCCGCGAAAGTGCGGCGAGCCGACGTTGTCGATGGCCAGCCGGTCGGCCTCGGGGAGCGCGAAGAACCGGTGCATGGCCCGCAGCAGCGCGCTGGTCTCGGCCTCGCTCACCCCGTGCCCCGTGAGCTGGAAGAACCCCACGTCGTGGGCGGCGCTGTGCAACTGCGCGTGCAGCAGCGCCCGTGCCTGCGGGCCGCGGTCGGCGGCGGAGAGATCGATGATCGGAAGCTGCTGGTACGAGGGGAATCGCCGTCCGGTCGGGACAGGCGTGGAATACGTGGAAGACGTGTTCGTCGTCATGAGATGCGTCCGCGGGGTGTACGGGTGCCCGGGCGGCCGCCAGGGATGGGGCGGGGGCCACGGGTGCCAGGTGACGGAAGGAAGTGCGAAGGGGGCTGGGTCAGACGGAGCGCCGACAGCCCATGCTCGTGACGCGCACGTAATCCACGTGGCGGCGTCGAACGAGCATCGGAAGCATGGACACAGCGTACTGCGACCCACGCGATCCATCTGTGACCCGGGTCACGCCGGACGAACGCTCACCGTGGGCGAACGCAGACGACCCGCGAGCTCGGGTCCCTCCGCCTTGCGGCGAAGAGGCCGGCCGGACGCACCGGCGAGCTCGCGGGTCGGGTGACTGCGTTGGATTGGGCCGGCTGCATGCACATCACACATGCTGGTCCGGCGCCGAACCGAGTCCGACAACGGGCCGCTAGCCCGCAGTCACCTCGTATGTCCGGGTTTCCGTCATGAGCCGAACCACCTCCTCTCCTACGTGGGCAGCACTCTAGGAAGACATCCGGGCGGCCTCAAGTGATTTACGGCGAGATACGGGACGGGTGCCCCTGGGGCGTGCGGGGCGGAAATCCGGCGTACAACGATTTCGTCCAATCTTTGGGGAACGAGGTGTGGGCTGGGTCACGTTCGAGTTGAATGATGACGAGTGAGCGAACTGTCGCGCCGTTCACGCGGACGCAGCCTGCAGGGGGTCCAGGTGAGTGCTTCCCGGCGTAGTGGGACCACCGACGAGCTGGGGCCGGACGAGCCCGAGCCGGACGGCTCCGATCTGCTTGCCGCACTGTTGGACGGCATGGACGCGGCCCTGTGCGCCTTCGACGCCGACGCGGTGGTGACGCACTGGAACCGCGAGGCCGAGCGCATCCTCGGCTGGACGGCGGCCGAGGCCGTGGGGCGGCACGGCTTCGCCGGGTGGGCCGTGCGGACCGCGGACGCCGAGGAGGTCGAGGCCCGGCTGATGTCCGCCATGCAGGCCCCCGGCCGCCAGGTGCACGAGTTCGCGCTCCTCACCAAGGACGGCGGCCGCGTGCTCGTCCGCACCCAGTCCGCCGCCGTCCGCGGCCCGGACGGCAAGCCCGCCGGGGTGTACTGCGCCTTCAGCGAGGTGCACGCCCAGATCGACCTCGAACGGTCGATAGCCCTGAGCGAGGCGCTGTTCGAGGATGCCAGCTGGGGTGTCGTGCTGGTCGACGCCGACCTGCGGCCCGCCGTGGTCAACGCGCACGCCGCACAGGCCCTGGGGACCGGCCGCACCTCCGTCCTCGGCCGCCCCCTCGGCGAGCTGCTCTCCCAGGGTGTCGAGGAACTGGAGAGCGCCTTCACCCACGTACTGGCCGAGGGCGCGCCCCCGGCACCCGCGGAGCTGTGGGTGAGCGTGCGCACGCCGGAGGGCGAGAAGCGGCGGTGCTGGCGCAGCGGCTTCCTGCGGCTCGCCTCGCCGCTCGCGGAGGAGCCCGTACCCCTCGGTGTCGGCTGGCTCTTCCAGGACGTGACCGAGGCCAAGCAGACCGAGCAGGAGGCGGCGCTGCTGCGCTTCCGCGCCAACCAGCTGCACCGCGCGGCGCGGGCCGCGGCGGAGTGCGAGGACCCGGGCGAGGCCGCCACCGTCCACCTCGACTTCGCCCTCGCGGGCTTCGCCGACCACGCCCTGGTCGACCGGGTGGCCGGGGGCCCGGTCGCGGACGGGGAGCGGCCCGTGCGGCTCGTCCGGACCGTCGCCACCCCCGCCGGGGCGCCCGGGCCGAGCATCCTGACCGGGAAGGCCGGGCTGCCCGTGCGGTACGCGGAGGGGCACCCCGCGCTGCAGTGCGTGGAACGCGCCGGATCGGTACGGGCCGACGCGGCCGCCGCCGACCCCGAGCAGGCGCGCGAGTGGGCTCTCGCCCGCCAGTGGCCGCGGGACTCCGTGCACGCCCTGTGCGCGGTGCTGCGCAGCCGCGGGCGGACCCTGGGAGTCGTGACGTTCCTGCGGAGCGCGGGCCGCACCCGTTTCGAGCGCACGGACGCGATGTACGCGGAGGACGTGGCCGTACGGATCGCGATGGCGCTGGACCTGGAAGGGCTGGCGGGGCGGCCGTAGGACGACCGAGGGGTGGTTCCGGGGATGCCCCGGACGCCCGCTCAGCGCCGGTAGAAGATCCGGTCCCCGTACTCCGTCATGACGCGTCCGTTCCACTCGTGCCCGCCGTCGACGTTGCCGGAGCGGAGCAGCGGCGGTTCGATGCCGCGGTCCGCGAGGGCGCCCGCCGCGGTGGCCATGACGGCCTGGAGCAGCGCCGTGGTGACGACGGTCGAGGCGGGGGCGAAGGGTGCCTCGATGGAGTCCACGCTGAGTTCCGCGTCGCCGACCGGGATCCTCGAGTCGAGGACGAGGTCGCAGTGGTCCTTGAGGTAGGTGCCCGACACGTGCCGGGACGTCGTCTCGGTGGCGTAGGCGACGGAGGTGACGCCGATGACCTTCACGCCGAGGGCGCGGGCGGTCATGGCCATCTCCACGGGGAGAGCGTTGCGCCCGGAGAGCGAGATGATCACCAGCAGGTCGCCGGCGCGGAGCGGGCTGGAGTCGAGGACCGCGCTCGCCAGGCCGTCGACCCGCTCCAGGGCGGAGCCCAGCGTCGCGGGCATGACGTCGACACCGACGACCCCCGGCACGGTGAGCAGGTTCATCAGGGCGAGGCCGCCCGCGCGGTAGACGATGTCCTGCGCGGCGAGCGAGGAGTGCCCGGCGCCGAAGGCGAAGAGCCGGCCGCCGTCGGTGACGGTGTCGGCGATCAGGGTCCCGGCCGCCTCGATGCTCCCGGCGTCCTCGTCCCGTACCTGCCGCAGCAGGCCGATGGCGGCGTCGAAGAACTGCCCGGCCAGCTTGCTGTCGCTCATCGGCGAAGCCCCTCAGAAGTCTCGTCGGCTTGGACGTCTCGTCGGCGTCGGATCGGCACGGGACGGGTGGGCGGCTGAACCGGTCTCCCGGCGCGGCCGTACTCCCGTCGTGTCGCGGATCACGTTGCGGTCTGGACCAGTGCCCTGTCAATACGTCCTTCGGGGGCGCCGCCGAGCGGGGCGCCCGCGCGCGTGAGCGCCGGCCGGGTCCCGTGTCCGCCCGGTTTCCCGGGCATTCGGCACCATGCGGTTTCGACGGCGAGGCACGGTTGTCAGTGGTATGCGTCAGAATTGAGTTCAGCGCCAGCGCACAAGCCGGTGGGCCATCGAGTCTTCGGCAGAGCTAATCGAGGGGCACGAATGTCCGGACTGATCGACACCACGGAGATGTATCTCCGCACCATCCTCGAGCTGGAGGAGGAAGGCGTGGTCCCCATGCGCGCCCGGATCGCGGAGCGGCTCGACCAGAGTGGCCCGACGGTGAGCCAGACGGTGGCGAGGATGGAGCGCGACGGCCTGGTGGCGGTGGCCAGCGACCGGCATCTGGAGCTCACCGACGAGGGGCGGCGGCTGGCCACGCGTGTCATGCGCAAGCACCGCCTCGCGGAGTGTCTCCTCGTCGACGTGATCGGTCTGGAATGGGAGCAGGTGCACGCGGAGGCCTGCCGCTGGGAGCACGTGATGAGCGAGGCGGTGGAGCGGCGCGTGCTGGAGCTGCTGCGCCACCCGACCGAGTCGCCGTACGGGAACCCGATCCCGGGCCTGGAGGAGCTGGGCGAGAAGGACGGTGCCGACCCGTTCCTGGACGAGGGCATGGTGTCGCTGGCCGAGCTGGACCCGGGTCTGGACGGCAAGACCGTGGTCGTACGGCGGATCGGTGAGCCGATCCAGACGGACGCCCAGCTGATGTACACGCTGCGGCGGGCGGGCGTGCAGCCCGGCTCCGTGGTCAGCGTGACCGAGTCCGCGGGCGGGGTCCTCGTGGGCAGCGGCGGCGAGGCCGCGGAGCTGGAGGCCGACGTTGCCTCCCATGTGTTCGTCGCCAAGCGCTGACGCCGTCGGGCGCACCGACACCGGCCGGTATCCCTGGTTCCGGATCCCGGCCATTTCCCCACCCGCGCTTCCGGTGCCCGCGAGGGGCAGCTCCCGGGGGCCGACCGAGGGGCCGGCAGCCGCTGACCTCCACGTCGGCGCCCGGGCGCCTGCCGGACACCGCGCGGCGCACGTCGTCCGGCGCACCCCGGGAGTGTCAACTGCTGGGGCTGTAGGGGTAGTTGTGATGTTTTCGCGACCTGGCCGAAACCAAGATTCAGTGTGCGGAATCGCAGCGCCGCGACCGTTTGCGTGCGACGCTGTCGCGTGAGGCATATGACCTGAGGGCTCTTGACCGTGTCCGAGAGCGATGGTGTGCGGTCGGGGAGGGGGCGTAAGGATGTGCCGTAGATGTGGAGAGGGCCCCGGCGCCGTCTGGCGCCGGGGCCTGTCCTCCCCTGTGCTGACCCGGAGCCCCGAGCTCTCAGGGTCATTCCCCTCGGACCGGTTTCCCCGAGCGGTCCGCCTCCCGCTGAAGATCTCCCCGCGGCGACGGCGGTCAATCCTCATGGGCGGTCACTCGAACGAGGGGTGTTGCGGCCAGAAAGGCCAGCTTCGAAACCCCATTCGATAACGTGGCGATGTGGCGGGAGTACACAGAGGAACACCGAACGGCACAGGAGCAGGGGCAGGAAGCGGTACGAGTGGACCGGCCGGGTCGAGCGGGAGCGAGCCGGTCCGAGCGAGCTAGGGGGGTGCCATTACCGATGGTGCGGCGCATCGACGTGACGGGAGCGGGCGGCGTACGCCTTGCTGCCTGGGAGTTCGCCGATCCTCCCAAGAGCGATCAGCCGAGGGCCTCCGAGGCGCCCGGCGTGCTGTTACTGCACGGCCTCATGGGCCGTGCCTCGCACTGGGCGTCCACCGCCCGCTGGCTCTCGGAGCGGCACCACGCCGTCGCCCTCGACCAGCGGGGACACGGCCAGAGCGACAAGGCCCCGGAGGCCGAGTACACCCGTGAGGCCTACGTCGAGGACGCCGAAGCCGCCCTCGACCAGCTCGGTCTCGGACCGGCCGTCCTCATCGGCCACGCGATGGGCGCACTGACCGGCTGGCAGCTCGCCGCCAAGCGCCCCGATCTGGTCCGCGCCCTGATCATCTGTGACATGCGGGCCTCGGCACTGGGTGCCGCCTCTCAGCGCGAGTGGGAGGACTGGTTCAAGGCCTGGCCCGTCCCCTTCGCCACGCTCGCCGATGTACGGAAGTGGTTCGGCGAGGACGATCCCTGGGTGGAGCGCCGCACTCCCTCCCGCGGCGAGTTCTACGCCGAGGTGATGCACGAGTCCCCCGACGGCTGGCGCCCGGTCTTCGAACCGGAGCAGATGCTCAAGTCCCGCCAGACATGGGTGTACGACGCCCACTGGGAGGAACTCGCCCAGGTCCAGTGCCCCGCTCTGGTCGTACGCGGCCTCGACGGCGAGCTCGGCCGGGCCGAGTCCCAGGAGATGGTCCGCGTCCTGCCGCGCGGCCAGTACGCGGAGGTCGCCGACGCCGGCCATCTCGTGCACTACGACCAGCCGGAGGCGTGGCGCGCCGCGATCGAGCCGTTCCTGGACGGCGTGCTCACGAGCTAGCAGCCCGGCCGGGGCCCGGCCGGAGGCCCGGCTGGGGGCGGCGCCGCCGCCGCACGCTCATCCCTTGCTGACCGCCGCCAGGATCTCCGGCAGACGCCGGGCCGTCCGGGGCGCCGCCAGCCGGAGCCCGAGCAGCGTGATCAGCGCCCCGTAGGCGGCCCCCACGGGCAGCAGCAGCCAGGTCCACCGGTCGCCGTCCGCGCTCACGTTCAGCCAGATGGTGAGGGCGATGACGGGGGCGGCGAGCAGGGCGGCCGAGACCATGCCGCCGAAGATGGCGATCCAGGCGAGGCCGGCCTGGCCGGGGGCCACGTTCTTGTAGCCCTCCTGGGGGATGGAGTACGGGAAGCGGGCCGAGGACCAGGCACCGGTCGCGAGCATCGCGCCGAGCAGCGCGAAGGACAGGCCGAGCACCTCGGGCAGCTGCCGCCAGGCGCCGAGCAGCGCGGCCGTCAGGGCGGTCACGAGCGTCGCGTACGGCAGGGTGATCACCAACAGGGCCAGCGCACGCCCGCGCAGTTCGACGTACGCGTCACGGGTCGAGGAGATCGTCATCGCCACTATCCAGAACGCGGACGTGTCCTGCCCGAACTGGTTGTACATCTGGATCCCGAGCATCCCCGCCGCGAAACACGCGAAGTAGACCGAGCCAGTGCCCTGAAGGGCGTTGAACACCGGCACGATCAGCCCGATGGCAAGCGAGGTCACCCACGCCGCCTTGGTCTTCGGATCGCGCCACACGTACCGCAGGCTGCGCTCCATGACCGTGCCGGTGCGACCGGCCGGCAGCAGCCGCCCGATCCCCGACGAGCCCCGCTCCCGCGCGGCGGGCTCCGCCGCCTGGAGCGTGGACCCGTCGGGCGAGGTCATCAGCCGCGTCAGATGGCGGGACCAGAGCGCCAGCAGCCCCACCAGGGCGGCCGCGCACAGCACGAGCTGGACGATCCCGCTCCCGTACGACCCCTCGCTCACCGAGTCCACCGCACCGATCGCCGAGGCGGGCGGCACCCAGCGCAGGACGTCCGCCGCCGGGTCCAGCCTGGACAGCCCGCCCGCCGAACCGAGCCGCTGCGCGCCGAAGTTGACGAGCTGCACGCCGACCGCGACGACCAGTCCGCTGAGCACCGCCAGATCGCGGCCCTTGCGGCTGGACAGCAGCCGGATGTTGGCGGCCGCGACAGCCCGCGCGAGGGCCACACAGACCAGCAGGGCGAGCACGACGGCGACGGCCGCCGTCCCGTACGCCGCCGCCCCGTGCGCGACCGCGATCACCGAGCCGAGCAGCAGACAGAGCGTGAAGATCGGCCCGATACCGACCAGCGAGGCGGCCAGCAGCGCCCGGACGAGCGGCCGCGGCCGCAGCGGCAGCATCACCAGCCGCGTCGGATCGAGCGTCTCGTCGCCGCCGGGGAAGAACAGCGGCATCACGGCCCAGCCGAGCGCCAGGATCGTCACGAGCGGTACGGCGACGGTGGTGGCGTGCGCGTTGCCGCGCAGCGCGATGAGCGCGATCAGCTGGAGCGCGGCGAAGAACAGCACGAGCACCACGGACACGATGTACGCGGCCCGCCGACCGCCGGACTGCCGCAGCCCGTTGCGCAGGAGCGACAGCTTCAGGCGTACGAGGACGGGGGTGATCGACGCGGCGGAGGCGCCGGTGGCGGCGCTCACCGGGGAGCCCCGCCGCCCAGCCAGTCCAGGTCGGCCGTGACACCGCGGCCGTGCGCGCCGACCAGCTCCAGGAAGGCCTGCTGGAGCGAGGGCGCGGTGCCGCGCACGTCCGCGAGCGGTCCGTGCGCGCGGATGCGTCCGGCGGCCATGACGGCGACCCAGTCGCACAGCGACTCGACCAGCTCCATCACATGGGAGGAGAAGACGACGGTGGCGCCGGAAGCCGTGTACCGCTCCAGGACGCCGCGGATGGTCTGCGCGGAGACCGGGTCGACTCCCTCGAACGGCTCGTCCAGGAAGAGGACTTCGGGGTTGTGGAGCAGGGCGCAGGCCAGACCGATCTTCTTGCGCATACCGGTCGAGTAGTCGACGACGAGTTTGTGCTGCGCGCCCGCGAGGTCGAGGACGTCGAGGAGCTGGGTGGCCCGCTTGTCGACCTCGGCCCCGGGCAGACCCCGCAACCGGCCGGTGTACGCGAGCAGTTCCCGCCCGGAGAGCCGCTCGAAGAGCCGGAGTCCCTCGGGCAGCACTCCGATCCGCGCCTTCACCTCCACGGGGTCGCGCCACACGTCGTGGCCCACGACCTCGACGGTGCCCTGATCGGGCCTGAGCAGCCCGGTCACCATCGACAGGGTGGTGGTCTTGCCGGCCCCGTTCGGCCCGACGAGCCCGATGAACTGCCCAGCGGGCAGCTCCAGATCGATCCCGGCGACGGCGACCTGTTCCCCGAACCGCTTCCAGAGCCCCCGTACACGTACGGCGGGCACGCCGTCGTCCTTCGCTCCCTCGCTCATGTAGGCACCCTAAGGGCCGACGGCCGACCCGGGGGCGTGGAGAACCGTGCGCTACCAGCCAGGACGGACCGTGGCCGCCGAACCACCGGTCCGGCAGCGCGGATCGCGCCCGCTACCGATCCCGTCCGCAGGCGTAGGCCAGCGGCGAGATCAGCTCCTCCGCGTCCGGCAGCCACCGGTTCGCGGGCGTCGGCCGACAGGCCCACTGCACGGCACCCCGGGAGCCGAACCGGGTCGGAGGCGCGGCCACGTAGGCCCCCTCGCCGAGCGCCACCAGGTCGAGCGAGGCCGGCGGCCAGCCCAGCTTCCGTACGAGATCGGGGACCTTCGCCGCGGCGCCGGGCAGCACGAAGAAGTGCATGCGCCGGTCCGGTGCGCACGTCACAGGACCGAGGGTGAGCTCCATCCGCTCCATGCGGGCGAGCGCCAGGAACCCGGCCGTCTCGGGGACGTCGATCGCGTCGAACGTACGCCCCGTGGGCAGCAGGATCGACGCCGTCGGCTGCTTCGACCAGAGCCGGCGAGCGGCGGTCGCGCTGCCCGTCGCCAGAGTCGCCCAGTCCTCGCGCGCCGGATGCGCCCCGGCCACGGCACAGGAAGGATCGCCGCAGGAGCAGTGCTGCACCCCGTCGGCTACTTCCAGCCAAGTGCCGGGAAACACGTCCCAGTGGCGTTCCTCCGCATAGCGCACGGCGGCTTCCTGCAGCGATTCGCCACGCTGCTGGGGGATCTGTGCGGTCTCGGTGCCTGCGATGGTCTCGTCCACATGGATCTCAACTCCCCGGTCCACCTCGGGTTACGGGGGACACGCGCGCGGGGGAGGAGCATCCGTTCCGTGCCTGGGGCGCATGGATGCACGTGTGGGGGCGCGCAGGGGGAACGGCAGCCGGTAGTGGGTAACCAGGGGTGGGGTCGGGCAACCGCCCTTACCCCGGCAATCCTCACATGTCTCGCATCTTCGGTATGTCTGCGGGGCATTGATCTTCCTGGCCGACTTCTTTCGACCCGCCGGCCGGTGAAGACACGTCAACTCGGTGCGTGGGCAGGCACCGCAGCCACAGGGGGTACGCCATGGCCGCAAGGCCTCTCATCGCCAGGCAGCCGAACGAACGACTGCAGGCACTCATCCAGGAAGCGGGCTGTTCGAACGCCGGGCTGGCCCGCCGGGTCAACATGTGCGGCGCTGAACACGGACTCGATCTGCGCTACGACAAGACGTCCGTCGCGCGCTGGCTGCGCGGCCAGCAGCCGCGTGGACGGGCTCCGGCGATCATCGCCGAGGCGCTCGGCCGCAAGCTCGGCCGGACAGTCACGATCGACGAGATCGGCATGGCCAACGGCAAGAACCTCGCGTCCGGCGTCGGTCTCCAGTTCTCGCCGACGATACTGGGCGCGATCGAGCAGGTCTGCGAGCTGTGGCGCAGCGACGTGGGGCGGCGGGACTTCCTGTCCGGCTCGTCCGTCGCCTCCTCCGCGCTCGTCGAGCCGAGCCGCGACTGGCTGATCTCGTCGCCGGACTCGCAGGTCGCCCGCTCGGCGGGCCCGCGCGTCGGCCTCTCCGACGTGGCGGCGGTCCGCGCGATGACCCAGGCCCTCGTCGAGCTCGACCACCAGTACGGCAGCGGGCACGTGCGCCCGGTCGTCGTGCACTACCTGAACAGCGTGGTCTCCGGGCTGCTCGCCGGCTCCTACCGGGAGGCGGTCGGACGCGAACTGTTCGCCGCCGTGTCCCGGTTGACGGAACTCGCCGGCTACATGGCCATCGACACCGGTCAACCCGGGCTCGCCCAGCGCTACTACATCCAGGCGCTGCGGCTCGCCCAGGCGGCCGGGGACCGCGGCTACGGCGGTTACGTCCTCGCCGCGTCCATGAGCCACCTGGCCGCCCAACTCGGAAACCCGCGCGAGATCGCGCAGTTGGCGCGCGCGGCGCAAGAGGGGGCACGCGGCCGGGTGACACCGCGCGCGGAGTCGATGTTCCACGCGGCAGAGGCCCGTGGGCACGCGCTGATGGGCGACGCGCGCGCCGCGCAGGTGGCCTCCGGGCGGGCCGTCACCGCTCTGGAGGGCGCCGACACGGCCTCCGGGGACGACCCGACGTGGATCGCGCACTTCGACGAGGCCTATCTGGCCGACGAGTTGGCCCACTGCCACCGGGACCTCGGCCAGGCCGAGGCCGCCGCGCGGTGCGCCGAGGAGTCCCTCGCCGGTCATCCCGAGTCGCGAGCCCGCCGCCGCGCCATCGGCTATGTCCTGCTGGCCACGGCACAGGTCCAGCAGCGCGAGGTGGAGCAGGCCTGCCACACCGGTCTGCGCGCCGTCGAACTCCTCGGCACGCTCCGCTCCAACCGCGGCGCCGAGTATCTGGAGGACCTGCAGCAGCGCCTGGAACCGTTCCGGGACGAGGCCGTGGTGCGGGAGTTCGGGGCGCGCATGGAGTTGCAGGCGGCGGCCTGAACGTACGCGTGGGGCGCGTGGGGCGAGGGCGCGCGTCCTGGCGTGGACGGATCGGCGAAGGCCCCGGCGGGGGCGCACGCCGCGTGCGCCCCCATGTGAACTGCGGCGTGGGAGCCCTGGAGTGAGGGCACCGCGTGAGCGTCTGCCGGGCGCCCGGTGCGGACGCTGCCGCGTGAGCCGGTGATGGGGCGCGGCACGCGCCGGTGAGGGGTGTCGTGCACGTCGGCGAAGGTGCGTTGAGCGGGGGCGTGGCCACCCGCGTCCGTACGGTGTGCGGTCACGCGGCCGCGTGAGTCCGTGCGGGTGTGATCATTTTTCTTTCCGCTCCTTTCCGCCCTCCTGCCGCAGTGCGCATGAACATTCGCTCAGTACTGGCGTGAACGCCGGGAAAACGAAGGCGCCGTGAGGGAAGGGAGTGAGATACAGCGCATTCGGGGGCGGTTTCGTTACCCGTGTCACAGGGTGCCGGGATCAGGTTCCGTGCTGCGTGGCACCGGGTTGTGGGGACCCGGTAGCGTGAGCCGACGATTCCGAAGGTCCCCCATACGTAGGAGTCCCGGTGACGCAGAGTGGACAGGGCGAGGAGCCCTTGGCGCGGCCCGCGCGCGAAGGCATCGTGCTGCCCTCGGACGGCAGTGAACCGCTGCTGCCGGGTGCGACGGGTGACCGTGCGACCCCGGCGGGCGGTCAGGCCTGGGGCGGGCAGTGGGGTCCCGACCAGTCGGCCGCCCCGGCCCCGCAGCCCGGCGACAGCTGGGGAGCGCCGGTGAACGGCGCCCCGGCATGGGGTGCCTCCGAGGCCCAGGGCTGGTCGGCCTCGGACCCGCACGGCGCCCAGCAGGCCCAGGGCTACACCCAGCAGCAGGCGTCCGGCGCCGGACCGCTGCCGCCCGAGGGCGCGCAGCCGCCGTCGTACGGTGCGCAGAACGGCTATGCGCCGGGGGCGCACGGCTCCCACGCGGCTGTCGGATACGACACCTATGACGCCTACGGGGCCCAGGGACCGCAGGGCGGGCCCGCCCCGCAGAACCAGCACGGCGGACCGTCCGCGCCTCTGCCGCCCGGCGGCGATGACGGGGCGACACAGTACATTCCGTACATTCCGGCCACCCCGGGTGGCGACGAGGGTGCGACGCAGTTCATACCGCCGGTGGGACCGGGCGCGCTGCCGCCGGAGGTCCAGGCCGACGCGACACAGTTCCTCGGACGGGCGCCGCAGGGCGGCCCGGGCGCCGGATCGCCGCCGCCCGCCGCCGGCTCGGACGCCGACGCCACGCAGTACATCGCTCCCGTGCCCGCGCAGCCCGACGGGTCCTACGGGATACGTTCCGGCGCGCCGGAGGAGCGGCAGCCCCCGGCGGAGTTCGACAGTCTCTTCCGCAGCGAGCCGGAAGTGGCCGGGGCGACGCAGATGCTGCCGCGCATCGACGAAGCCGTCCCGCAGGGCCCGCGCGGCGCGCAGAACCCGTATGGCGCGCACGACGCGTACGGCGCGCAGTCCGCACCGGGCGCGCCCGGTGGCCGGGCCGCGGCCCGGCGTGGTGGCGCCTCCGACGGCGACGGAGCGGGCGGCGGTGGCCGCACCGGCTCGCGCCTCCCGGTGATCGCGGCCGTCGGCATCGGCATCATCGTCCTCGGGTTCGGCGCCGGCGCGCTGCTGAGTGGCGGCGGAGGCGACGACGACGGCAAGGACGACACCGGCAAGACTGTGGCCGCGACGGCACCCGCCACGCAGGACTCGTCGAAGGCCGCCGACCCGGTCAAGGCACAGGCCGTCGAGCTGGACAAGCTCCTCGCGGACAGCACCAGCAGCCGTGACGCGGTGATCAGGGCCGTGGCGAACGTGAAGGCGTGCAACAACCTCGACCAGGCGGCCAGTGACCTGCGCGACGCGGCGAAGCAGCGGGGCGAGCTGGTCACCCGGCTCTCGGCTCTCGCGGTCGACAAGCTGCCCAGCCACGACGAGCTGTCCGCTGCTCTGACCAACGGCTGGAAGGCCTCCGCGGCTGCGGACAACCACTACGCGGCCTGGGCCGACCAGGTCAACGACAAGAAGGGGTGCCGCAAGGGCAACGCCCGCCCCACCGGGCAGAGCCGGGCGGGCGACGCCGCCAGCGGCACGGCCTCCACCCAGAAGGAGAAGGCCGCGAGGCTGTGGAACTCCATCGCGTCCAAGTACGGCCTGACGCAGCGGGCCCGCACCCAGCTGTGACCGGTACGGGAGACCGGCCCCGCCGCTGAACGGCGCGGGGCCCGGCCCTGTGGTGAGCGGCACGGGTCCGGCCCTGCTGCGAGTGCGCGAGGGGCCAGGACCCAGTGGTGAGTGGCGCGAGGGCCGCCCGGACTCCGGGTGGCCGGGGCGGGAGTCCGCCCCGGCCGTGTCCCGGGTCCGTCCCCGAATTGCTCCGGGACTAGGGCCTGTCCGGCGGATCATGCCGGAGACGCGGGGCCTGGCACCCCCACCTGCGGCGTTGTCGTCGGTTGCCGATGCTCCGCATCGACGCCCTCCTCCGCCTTGCAGTTGGACGCACCAGGCCCCGCTCACGTGCGCTGATCAGGC
>NZ_JBEXNW010000050.1:0-57011 GCF_040611295.1 Streptomyces sp. NPDC002935 | reverse complement strand
CCTCCGCCTTGCAGTTGGACGCACCAGGCCCCGCTCACGTGCGCTGATCAGGCGCCGCAGGTTTCCTCCGACTTGATCCGCCGGACAGGCCCTAGCGGGATTGAGGTTCGTGGAGACGGACGGCCATCCTCACCGTCACGTCGTCTCCAGCCGAGAGGCCGCTCGGCTTGCGCACAGCGACCTTGAGCGGCAGCAGGTAGCCGCTGTCCTTGGGGAAGAGCGACGTCTGGAAGGCGACCTCGCCGATCCGGGCCTCGACCGGGATCACGCCCCAGCCGTAGGTGGCCATCGCGGCCACCTCGCGGATGTCGGCGGCCTCCTCCTCCGGCACACGAACGAAGTAGTACGGGGACGGTCCGCGCCATTCGATCACCGGGCCGGAAAAGACGAACTCCATGAGGTCAGGTTCCTTCCTCGAGAACGGCCAAGATACGCGATCCACCCGGCGAAGGTCTCCGGTCTTCCACCCCTCGACGACGCAGGCGTACGGCGCCACTGAGACCGCTTCGGAGACCGCGCCTGCCGGTGTGCGGTGGTCACCCAGGGCGAACAGGTCACCACCTCGACGAGCGCGGCGTCGTCGCGCTTCCCTTCGCGGTCACGGTGAGCACACTCAGGGCGGGTCCCGTCAGGATGCGACGTGGTGCCCCTCGTTGGATCGTGGAGTCATGAACCATCACCAGTCCCAGCGGACGATCGACATCGACACTCGTCTCGTCACAACCGGTGCCGCGCTCACTGTGGCCGGTGCCGTGGTGGCGTGCACCGGCATGGCCATCGCGGCCTTCGCCGTCGCCACCGCAGGTCGGCGCATGATCCGCGCCATGGAGGTGCCCCCGTCCCAGCAGGCGGCCATGATGTGGCGGCAGGCCATGGAGGCGTCCCGAGCGGGCAGGCAGGCGTGGCAGTCCGCGTCCGACGCCCAGAACGGGTCGCTCACCCGCTAGACCCGTCCACGCCGCTCCACCGACACCGGGTCACCGGCCAGGCGTCGGTGGAGCGACGCCTCCTCTCCCGGCGCGGTCGCCTGGCAGGCCCGGGCCATCATCCGTTCGCCGTATCCCGACCCGCGCCGTTTCCCGACCCGCGCCGTCGCCGCGGAGCTCGATGAGCCGATGCTGCCGCCGGGCAGAGGCACCCGTTGCGCTTCACGCGGAGGTGTCCGGCGCGGCGCCCTGTACGTACGCACGTGCTGACCGCCTCGGCTTCCCACGAACCCGCGCCCGACCCCGCGATGCGATGCCGTCGCAGGCTTCCCTCCAGTCCGACCAGTCGGTATGTTCAACGGACCCGGACCCGGACATCCACGGAGGGCTCATGCTCGCGTCCCAGCAGACCCCGGCGGCACACGGCCACTGCGACCCGCGCTTCGCGGCCGTGCGCACCGCGTTCGAGGACAACTTCCGCGACCGCGGAGAACTGGGCGCGGCGGTGTCCGTCACGCTCGACGGGGAGACGGTGGTGGACCTGTGGGGCGGCTGGGCGGACGCGGCCCGCACCCGCCCGTGGGAGCGGGAGACGCTGGTCAACGTCTGGTCGACGTCGAAGGGGCCGACCGCGCTGTGCGCCCACATCCTGGCCGACCGGGGGCTCCTCGACTTCGACGCCCCGGTGGCCGCGTACTGGCCGGAGTTCGCGGCGGCGGGCAAGGGGGGCGTCCTCGTACGTCATCTGCTGTCCCACCGGGCGGGGTTGTCCGGGCCGCGCGAGCCGCGCACACTGGCGCAGCTCTGCGACTGGGAGCCGACCGTCCGTTCTCTCGCGGAGCAGGAGCCCTGGTGGGAGCCGGGGACCCGGTCCGGCTATCACGCGCTGACGTTCGGGCACCTGGTCGGCGAGCTGGTGCGACGGGTGTCGGGGCTGCTGCCGGGCGCGTTCCTGAAACAGGAGGTGACCGGGCCGCTCGGGATCGACTTCACCATCGGGCTGCCGGAGAAGGAGGCCGCACGCGCAGCCGAGCTGGTCCACCCTCGGGCCGCGTCGAGCAGTGAACAGGCCGCGATCTTCGCCCAGTTGGCGCCCGCGGCGCTGGCCGCGCTCACCAACCCGTCGGTCGGCGCCGCCGAAGCGAACACACCGCGTTGGCGGGCCGCCGAGATACCGGCCGCCAACGGCCACGGAACGGCGCGCGCGGTCGCCGCGCTGTACGGCATCTTCGCACTGAAGGGCACCTACGGCTCCCGGCGGGTGCTGTCCCCGGAGGCGGCCGAGCGGGTGCGCGAAGGACAGGGCAGTTGCCGTGACCTGGTACTGGGCGCCGGTTTCGAGAAGGAGACGGAGGTCGGACTCGGGCTGTGGCTGAGTGGCGCCAACGGCTCGTACGGGCCCAACCCGAGGGCTTTCGGACACGACGGGTTCGGCGGCTCCTGCGGTCTCGCCGACCCCGAGGCAGGGGTCTCGCTGGGGTACGTGATGAACCGCATGGGCCCGCACATCGCAGACGACCCAAGGAAGATGGCGCTCGTCGACGCCCTGTACAGCGCGCTCCGGGGGCTGCCCGCGCCGGTCGGGGACGCGGGCTGAAATCGGCCGAAGTACCCGGTCGCTCCTTCCTGGTGGCGTAGACCAATGCTAGATGTGGTGGCGCAATGAGCCCGCACGGCTACGGCTTGTCACCACGCAGGAGGCGCGGACATGGCCCGCACCACCCATTCATCCGACCACGAACCGCTCTACGCGCGGATTGCCGCACAATTACTCGGCGAGCTGCGCGACGGGACCATCCCGCCCGGCGAACGCCTGCCGGGAGAGCGGGAGTTGGCGACCCGCTTCGGCGTCAGCCGGGAGACCGTACGGCAGGCGCTGCAGATGCTGCGGCGCGGCGGCCAGGTCTCCACCGACCGGCGCGGCAGCCATGCAACGCTGTCCGGCACCGGCGCCGAGCATGTCCCGTCCCTCGACTTCCCCGTCGGAGCGCACACCAGTGAACCCTGCGCGCGCCGGCGGACCACCGTGACCTGGGAGACTCCCCCACCGGAACACGCCACGGCGCTCGGGCTCGCCCCGCGGCGGGCGACGCTGGTCCACCGCTACGAGTCCGCCGCCGCCGACGGCAGCGGACTGCGCACGGCCGTGACGTCCTTCTCCGCGATCGCGGTGACCGAGGTCGAGGAACTCGCCCGCTACCGCGACCGCGCGGACGGCAACGCGTCGGCGCAGCTGTCACGGGCCTACGACTGGATGCGCAAGGCCGGTCTGACCCTGCATCACCGGGACGCGATCACCCAACTCCCGCAGTCGGTACGGGTCACCCGGCGCGTGCACGACCAGTACGACCGGCCACTGGAGATCACCGACCTCACTGTGGACGCCCAACAGGACGCCTTGGTCTACGAGTTCACACTACCGGCGGCCGAGTGAGCATCGTCCTCGCGCGTGGCCACGACCATCCGGGCCCGCGGGCTGCCGTCCCGCCGGCGGCCGAACTCGGGCAGCGCGTGAAGCTCCGTCCGGAATCCGGCCCGCGCCAGTTCCCGCTGCGCGTCACCGAGCCGGAACGCGCGGTAGTACATGACGAAGGTCGGACGCCGGACGGCGTTGCGCACCCGCATCACCGTGTCGAAGCCCAGCAGGGCCCAGTACCAGGGCGAGCCGGGCCGCGGCGGGGCCATGACCGGGAACGCGAAGCGTCCGCCGGGACGGAGTACGGCGTGGACCCCGGCGAACAGACCGGGCAGCTCACGCGGCAGGAAGTGCCCGAAGGCGCCGAAGCTCACGACCAGGTCGAACGCGCGCCCGAAGGGCAGGGCGCGGGCGTCACCACGCACCCAGGCGACCGACGGTGTCCTGTGGTCGCGCGCCCCCGCCGCGTCCGGCGTCCCGTCGTCGCGCACCCCCGCCGGGGACGGTGTCCCGTCGGCCCCGAGGCGCGAGCGTCCGACCGTCAGCATGCCCGCGCTGATGTCGACGCCGGTGACGCTGTCCCGGCACAGCTCCCGCAGGACCTCCATGCCCGCGCCGGTGCCGCAGCAGAGGTCGAGTCCCGCGGTGAACGGTCCCATGGGAGCGAGGGCCCGCCCCACCGCGTCGAGGATCGCGTCAGGGGTCCGGAACGGCGTGTGATCGAACTTGGGGGCGAGCAGGTCGTAGCCGTGTTCGATGGACGAGAGGGCCTGCACGGCCAGTTCGCGGAGGGTGGGACCTTGCGGGGTGAACATCTCGCCGAGCTTAGGGCCTGTCCGCCGGATCAAGTCGGAGGAAACCTGCGGCGCCTGATCAGCGCACGTGAGCGGGGCCTGGTGCGTCCAACTGCAAGGCGGAGGAGGGCGCCGATGCGGAGCATCGGCAACCGACGACAACGCCGCTGGGGGTCCCCCCTGCTCGAAGAGCTTGGGGGAGGGCGTGCCAGACCCCGCGTCTCCGGCATGATCCGCCGGACAGGCCCTAGAGGCAGCGGGCGCCGGTGCGCTGATCTATGGTCCGTGGCATGACTTCGTTCCGCCCCGCCCCCGGCTGGCTGGCCGACGCCGTCTTCTACCAGATCTACCCGCAGTCGTTCGCCGACTCGAACGGCGACGGCATCGGCGACTTCGACGGAATCGCCGAGCGCCTCGACCACCTCGCGTGGCTCGGCGTCAACACCGTGTGGCTCAACCCGTGTTTCGTGTCACCGTTCGGGGACGCCGGGTACGACGTCGCCGACTACCTGGACGTCGCGCCCCGCTACGGCTCGTCCGACGACCTCGCCCGCCTCGTCGACCAGGCGGGCCACCGCGGCATCCGCGTCCTCCTGGACCTGGTGGCGGGTCACACCTCCGACCAACACCCCTGGTTCCGCGCCGCGATGGACGATCCGGCCGACGACCGGTACATCTGGACGCCCGAGGGCTCCCCGGACGGCTTCGTCCCCTCCCCCGGGACCCGCCCGGGCTCGTACCTGCCCAACTTCTTCGCCTTCCAGCCCGCCCTCAACTTCGGCTACGGGCGCGACGATCCGGCCGAGCCCTGGCGCGGCTCGGTCGACGCGGAGGGCCCGCGCGCCAACCGTGCCGCCCTGCGCGCGATCATGGATCACTGGCTGGGCCTCGGGCTGTCCGGCTTCCGCGTGGACATGGCCGCCTCGCTCGTGAAGGACGACCCGGGCAAGAAGGAAACGGCCGCGATCTGGACGGAGTTGCGCCACTGGCTGGACCGCGCGCATCCGGACGCGGTGCTGCTCTCGGAGTGGGGCGACCCCGAGGTGTCCGTTCCCGCGGGGTTCCACGGGGACTTCTTCCTCCAGTTCGGCGGCCCCACCGACGGGCTCGCCCTGCGCTCGCTCTGGAGCAACGGCGAGGGCACGGTCAACGAGGCCTGGGACCCCCTCGACTGCTTCTTCGACGCCGAAGGCCGGGGCTCCCCGCGCCCGTTCGTTCAGGCCTGGCGCCATGCGGCCTCCACGATCGGCGAGAACGGCTTCGTCGCGCTCCCCACCGCCAATCACGACTTCTCCCGCCTCAACTGCGGCCCCCGCACGGCCGGTCAGCTGCCCGCCGCCTTCGCCTTCCAGCTGACCTGGCCGACCCTTCCGGCGATCTACTACGGCGACGAGATCGGCATGCGCTACGTTCCGGGGCTGCCCGAGAAGGAGGGCAGCGTGCTGGGGCCGCGCTACAACCGCGCGGGTTCCCGGACACCGATGCAGTGGGACGACAGCCCCAACGCCGGTTTCTCCACCGCCCCCGCCGACCGCCTCTACCTCCCTCTCGACCCGTCCCCGGACCGCCCGACCGTGGCCGCCCAACGGGCCGACGACGCCTCGCTCCTGCACCTCGTACGACGCCTCGTCGCCCTGCGCACCAGCACCCCGGAACTGGGACCGGGCGGCACGGTGGAGGTGGTGCACGCCGGGTATCCGTTCGTGTACGTGCGGGGCGGCCGGTATCTCGTCGTGGTCAATCCCCGCCGGGAGCAGACGAGTTGCCACTACGACGGCATCACCGACGCACGCCCCCTGGAAGCCACCGGCATCCGCGTCGACGCCGGCACCATCAGCGCCGAGGGCTTCGGCTACGGCATCTTCGAACTCGCCGGGCCATGGTCCAGGCATTGAGCGCAGCACCGTGTGAGGCACCCAGGCCCACCTGTTGTCCGTGATCTTTACCGTGCCATGAGCGAAGTTGTGCGGGACTCGGGTCAGCGTCCCCGTCGGAATCGGGGGGACGGATGAACCGTTCAGGTCGGCTCCCGGCGGGAGCGGGGGCAGGCCGTCCGCACATCCCGGCGGCCATGACGCCCATGATCGATCAGCTGCGTTGATCTTGAGTGACACCCAGCGATCATCGAGCGGCAGTTACCAGTCATGTTGATCATCTCGACCTGTCACTCGGCTGTCACGACCACGGTCCCTTTTGTCGCCCTTGCACTGATCTGCCGGAGGCTGGATGCGCTACGCGCGTTGAAGGGGCCCGATTTCACCGGGCGCAGGGTGGGTGGCTCATTCCCACGCTCCGCAACCTCAACGGAACCTCAATTGCTTGAAGGTGCTTCTAATTCCATGTTCTGCTCTCCATGCCCCGGTGATCACGGAAACCCGGAAATGCATCAGGAGAGAAATGTGAAAGATTTACCCAGCCCAACACGGGGCGCCGCATGACAACAGTCACCCAACAGTCGGCAAAGAATTCCCCAATTCTGGTCATCGGCAGCGGCTCGGCCATCTGGCGGGAATACCTTCTGCGCTCGATATCCGAATCCTGTGATATATGGCTCTTCAGCGCCGGCGATGTCACGTGGGAATCTCCGTACATCATCGGCAGCACTCGGGTGAACACACTCGATGCCGCCGCGACCATTGAGGCAGCGGCCGACCTGGACCGCCGGCTCGGCGTGGGCGGGGTGCTCTCCTACGACGAGATCCGCGTGTCCGTCGCCGCCGCGGTGGCCGAGGCGCTCGGGCTGCCCGGGGGCGGTGCCGAAGCGGTCGCGTCCTGCCGTGACAAGGCCTCGACCCGGCAGAGGTTCTCCGCCGGCGGAGTGCCCCAGCCGAGTTCGTACGCGGTGTCCTCCTTCGAGGAGGCCGAGTCCCGGGCCGCCTCCATCGGGTATCCCGTGGTGGTCAAGCCGCGTGCGCTGGCGGGCAGCATGGGCGTCGCGCTGGTCGCGAAGGCGGCGGACCTGCCGGATGCCTACGCCTCGACACGGAGCGCGGAATTCTTCGAACTCCCGAGGCTGGAGGCCGGCGTCCTCGTCGAGTCGTTCGCCGACGGGCCGGAGATCAGCATCGACGCGGCCTGCCACAACGGCACCGTGCACCCGCTCTTCGTCGCGAGGAAGAAGACCGGCTTCGCTCCGTGCTTCGAGGAGGTCGGGCATGTGGTCAGCGCCCGCGACCCGCTCCTGACGGATCCCGAGATTGTACGGGTCCTGCAGGCGGCCCACAGCGCGCTCGGGCTGTCCACCCTCATGACCCACACGGAGATCCGGCTGACCTCGGCGGGCCCCAGGGTCATCGAGGTGAACGCCCGGCTGGGCGGGGACCTCATCCCGTACACCGCCCACCTGGCCACCGGGGTCGACTACGGGCTGGTGGCGGCCCGGCTCGCCCAGGGCATCCCCCCGGTTCGCGAGGAACTGCCCGAGCGGACCGCGCAGATCGACTTCCTCTACCCCGACACCGACCTGAAGGTCGACGCCCTCGACGTGACCGAGGACGGGCTGCCGGCCGAGGTGCACCGGATCATTCCGCTCGTCGGTCCCGGCCGGGAGCTGCGCATCCCGCCGCGGGAGCACGTCCGCGGCCGCTATGCCGTCGTCATCACCGCGGCGCGGACCCCTGAGGCCTGCGAGCAGGCGAAGGCGGCCGCCGAGAAGCACATCGAACTCGTGGGCGCTCCGCTGGACATCCCTCCCGCCGCGTAATTCGCCCCATCCGCTCTCAAGCCTCAGGCGACTCATGGAATCACTGACACAGGACGCCGTCCTGCTGCTGGACCCTGTGAAAACGGGGGCCAACTACAAACCGGCCGTGCGCGAACGCGGCCTGGCCATCGTCTCCGTCTACACGGTGGAGCCGACCGAACTGCACGAGCGCTGGCCCACGCACGCCGACGGTGACGACGCGACGCTCTACGCGTCGCAGACCGCCGACGTACTGGCGAAGCTGGCCGAACAGCCCTACCGGATCCGCGGCGTGGTGCCGGCCATGGAATCGGCCGTCCACCTGGCCGAGGAGGTGGCCGAGCGACTGGGCCTGCCCGGCAACGGGACCCGCCTCGCCCGCGCCCGCCGCGACAAGGCCGAGATGCGGCGCGTCACCCAGGCCGCCGGCGTGCGGGTACCGGAGCACCACGTCGTGCACAGCCTCGACGAGGTCGCGGCGGCAGCGGAGAAGATCGGTTTCCCCGCCATCCTCAAGCCGACGACCGGCGCCGGATCGCACGGGGTCACCCTGCTGCCGAACGCCCGGGCCGCCCGGCACCTGGAGGACCAGGAGCGCCGTGACCTGTTCGGCTGGGAGGTCACCGAGTGGCTGGTGGAGCGGTACGTCCGCGGTCGTGAGATCGCCGTGAACTGCTTCAGCTTCGGCGGACAGCACCGGGTCGTCGACATGTGGGAGTACCGCAGGCCCGACGACGCCGACTACGACCTGCCGTACTGGGGCTCGGTCCAGCTCGACCGGGACGACCCCGACTGGCGGCCGGTGGCGGAATTCATCGAGACCGTCCTGGACTCGCTGGAGATTCGCAGCGGCCCGAGCCACACCGAGGTCAAGTTCGCCGCCGACGGCGTGTACCTGATCGAGACCGGCGCTCGGCTGCCCGGTGGTCCCATCACCGACCAGTGGACGCAGAACAGCGACATCCGACCGTTCCACGACGCGCTCGACTTCTACGTGGACGACGGCGCCGTGCCCCGGCTGCTCCAGGACGCGCCCGTGTTCCACGCGGTGTGCGGGGCCAGCGCCATCTGCAACGAGGAACGGCCCGGAACGCTCGTGGCCATTCGCGGCCTGGAGGCCGTCAACGCGCTGCCCGGTGTCGACAAGATGCTCGTCACCTACCAGCCGGGCGACCACGTTCCGGTCACCCGCAACACGAAGACCATTCCGCTCGGCGTCTGGGTGTCCGGCGCCACGCGGGACGACGTCATCCGGACCCTCGACGAGATCCGCCGGACCGCGGCGATCGAACTCGCCGGGCAACTCGAGAGTTAGGTGTGTCTCCATGGCACGGATAGTCGCCATCGTCTCCGGCGGACTCGACTCCGTCGTACTGGCCCACCACCTGGTGGACCAGGGGGACGACCTCCTGATGCTGTCCATCGACTACGGCCAGCGGCACCGCAAGGAGCACGAGTTCGCGCAGCGCACGGCCGACCGGCTGGGCGCCGACTACGAGGTCGTCGACCTGCGCAACATCGCCACCATGCTGCCCGGCTACTCGCTGACCGACAGCAGGGTCGACGTCCCCGACCAGCACTACACGGCACCCGGCAGCGTCAACGTGGTGCCGAACCGCAACGTCATCCTGCTGTCCGTCGCCTTCGGGCGGGCGGCCGCCGAGAAGGCCGACAAGGTCGCGATCGGCACGGTGGCCGGCGACGACACCACCGCCCCCGACTGCTCGCGCGCCTTCATCGACGCGTTCAACACGATGGAGCGGGTGGCCACCGCCGGGTACGCGCCCGAGGGGCTTGAGGTCGTCGCGCCCTTCATCGACATGCCGAAGCACGAGGTCATCAACCTCGGCGAGCGGCTCGGTGTGCCCTGGCAGGGGACCTGGAGCTGTTTCAACAACTACGACGTGCAGTGCGGCCTGTGCGCCGCCTGCCAGGACCGGCGGCTGGCCTTCGAGAAGTCCGGCGTGTCCGACCCGACCCCCTACAGGAGCGAGTGACAGATGTTCACGATCACGAAGGACTTCCAGTTCTCGGCGAGCCACCGGCTGGCCCACCTCCCCGAGGACCATCAATGCGCCCGGCTGCACGGGCACAACTACACGGTGCAGCTCGAACTGCGCTGTGCGAGCGACGAGCTCACCGAGCCGGGATTCGTTCGCGACTACGGCGAGCTCGGGGACTTCAAGAAATGGATCGACGCGGAACTCGACCACCGTCACCTGAACGAGGCGATATCCGACCGCAATCCATCGGCAGAGAACATGGCGATGTGGATCTACCAGATCTGGTCCGAGCGTATTCCGGAGCTTTCCGCCGTCCGCGTATCCGAAACGCCCAAGACCTGGGCCGAATTCCGTCCGTAAGGATATGAGCGGAGCGTTGTCATCGAAACTCTGGAAGAAAGCGTAGAAGACGCCGAACTCTTCGCGGATGCCGCGAAGATCGTCGTGAACGAGATATTCGGTCCCACGGTGCAGGGGGAAGGCCCGTCCGCGGGCCGGCGGTGCGGATTCCTCCGCCTGGGCGGATGCAACCTGTCCTGCAGCTGGTGCGACACCCCCTACACCTGGGACTGGAAGGGCACCAGCGACGAAGGCAGGGCCTACGACCCCCGGGTCGAGCTCACCTCGCGCAGCCCCGCCGACGTGCTCCACGAGCTGCTCGCCATGGACGTGGACCTCATCGTCATCAGCGGCGGAGAACCGCTGAAGCAGCAGAAGAGGATCGCCCCTCTGGTGCGTGAGCTCCACGATCGCGGCATCTCCGTCGAGGTGGAGACCAACGGAACCGTCGTTCCGGACGACGAACTGATCGACCTGGGTATCCGCTTCAACGTCTCCCCGAAGCTGTCGCACGCGGGAGACCCCGAGCACCGCAGGATCAAGCCCGACGCGCTGCGCAAGCTCGCGCGGACGCCGGGAGTCGCCTTCAAGTTCGTGTGCAGGTCGCACGACGATCTCGACGAAGTCGCCGCGTTGCAGCGGAACGTGGGCATCGATCCCGTCTGGATCATGCCCGAAGGCAAGAACGTCACCGACATCAGCCGCCACCTGGCACACCTCTCCGACGAGGTCGTGCGGCGCAACTGGAATCTCTCCACCAGGCTCCATGTGTTGGCCTGGGGAGATCAACGGGGAGTATGACATGACGATTGAACTTGAAGACCTCGCGGCGACCTCCGTGAACGGTGTGAACCCGACCGCGGACCCGCTGGAGTCGCTGGCCCGGCAGTTGCTCGCCGAGATCGGCGAGGACCCCAACCGTGAGGGCCTCCTCGACACCCCCCGCCGCTACGCTAAGTGGTGGCGCGAGTTCGTCAACTACGACGCCGGGAAGATCGAAACCATCTTCGAGAGCGTCGCCGACAACCAGATGGTGCTCGTGTCCGACATGCAGGTGTGGTCGCTGTGCGAGCATCACCTGCTGCCGTTCAACTGCTCCCTGACGGTCGCGTACCGCAGCAACGACAAGCTGCTCGGGCTGTCGAAGTTCGCCCGCATCGCGCACAAGCACGCCCACAAGCTCCAGGTGCAGGAGCGGCTCGTCGCCGACATCGCCGCCGAGATCGCCTCGGTCACCGACTCTCCCGACGTCGCCGTCATCGGCCGGGGTGAGCACCTCTGCATGACCATGCGCGGCATCAGGACCGGTGCCGTCATGACGTCGGCCGTCATGCGCGGCGTGTTCGGCGAGGACGGGCCGCAGCGAACCGAGTTGCTGACGCTCGCCAACTCTTCCGGCGCCTCGCTGCGCCGCTGAGGCGCGGGCGCTCGTGCCCCCTCGCCCTGCCGACATCCGGGTCCCTTGCCGAGCAGAGGAGTTCTCATGACAGGGGCGGTCGCCCCTCGCCGTTCACAGGACCTTGACGGCCCGAAGAAGATCCTCCTGTCCGGCGTCTCCTCCGACGCCCACATGTGGAACCTGATATTCCTTCAGCTCTTCATCGAGGAGAACGGCCATCAGGTGAGGAATCTGGGCCCCTGCGCCCCGGACGAACTGATCGCCGAGCACTGTCTCGCCTGGCGCCCGGACGCGCTCGTCATCAGCACGGTGAACGGGCACGGCCACCTGGACGGGGTCCGGCTCATCCGCACCCTGCGCGAGGCGGGTGGGCCGCTGGCGACTCTTCCGGTCGTCATCGGCGGGAAGCTGGGCATCCACGGGATCGGAAACGCGCGGTTCCACCAGCAGTTGCTGGACGCCGGCTTCGACGCCGTCTTCGGCGCCGAAACCGGGGTCATGGAGTTCCAGTCCTACCTCACAGCTCTCAGCCGGTCCGGGCGGGCCGTGGAGACGACGGCGGTCCCGGCATGCTGAATCCTGCCGACCCGGCGGCACCGCTCGCCGGATCGGTTCCGTCGCCGTACGGACCCGATCCGGCGGAGCTGGGCGGCCTGCCCGCCGCCGTCGCCCGTGCGCGTGCCCGCGGCGAGCTCGTCGTCCAGCCGCGCATGGGCTTCGGGACCGTCTCCCGGATGCGGGCCGGCCTCACCGCCGTACACGACTGCGACGCGGTGAGCGTCGGAACGGTCACCGTCGACAGCTTCACCCGCGTCAACGACCACGACTCCGCACGCCGTGCGCTGGCGGGGGGAGCGGACCTCAACGGCTTCCCCCTCGTGGCCCACGGCCCCACCACCACACGCCGGATGCTCGACGGGCTGCTGTCCGAGCACTTCCCGGTCCAGGTACGGCACGGTTCGGCCCTGCCGTACCCCCTTTTCCAGAGCCTCACCGAGGCAGGGCTCACCGCCACCGAGGGCGGTCCGGTCTCCTACTGCCTCCCCTACAGCCGCACACCGCTCGACGACTCCATCGAGGCGTGGAGCCGGTGCTGCGAACTGCTCGCCTCGACCTCCCGGCCCGGCGCCGTCGCGCATCTGGAGAGTTTCGGCGGATGCATGCTGGGCCAGCTCTGCCCACCCAGCCTCCTGATCGCCCTGAGCGTCCTGGAATGCCTGTTCTTCAGGCAGCACGGGCTGCGCAGTGTCTCTCTCAGCTACGCGCAGCAGACCAGTCCGGCGCAGGACCGCGAGGCCCTCGCCGCCCTGCGCCGGCTGGCCGGTGAACTCCTGTCCGGCATGGACTGGCACATCGTGCTCTACACGTACATGGGCGTCTTCCCGCAGACCCGGGCAGGCGCGCTGGCCCTGCTCGGCGACAGTGCGCGGCTGGCGGTCACGGCCGGGGCCGAGCGCCTCATCGTCAAGACACCGGCCGAAGCCCATCGGATTCCCACGATCGAGGAGAACGTCCAGTCCCTGGAACACGCCGCGCAGGCCGCCCGCGGTGCCCGCGCGCCGGCCACCGCACCGGAGCCGGTGCCCGACACCGGCATCTACCGTGAGGCCGCGGCGCTGGTGGAGCGCACGCTCGCCCTCCACCCCAGGGTCGGCAGGGCGCTCGGGCAGGCGTTCCGCCTGGGCACGCTGGACGTCCCGTACTGCCTGCATCCCGACAACGCGCAGCGGGCCCGGGCCGTGATCGACGACCACGGACACCTGCGCTGGGCCTCCGTCGGCGCCATGCCTCTGCCGCGTCCCGCCTCGTCGGCCGGTGCCCGGCTGACCTCGACCGGCCTTCTGCACATGCTCCATTACACCCAGCGGCGCTACGACGTTCCCGCACCCACCCCCAGACAGCACGCGATCACGACTGTGGGAGACAAGGAACGGGCCGCCGCTCCATTGCCCACGGGGGATTGATGAACACCGACTCCATAAGTCCCGCACCGCCGTCGGCGGACACGCAGGCCGGGGCCGCGGGCGAGAAGCCGTTCCGCAAGGGCTACCGCCTGCCGCCGGAGCTGCGCGACCGCATCGCCGCCGCACATCGCACCCGGCCCCTCCTCACCATGGCCTGCGCTCTGACGGATGCGGTCACCGCCCTGGCCACCGCGGTCGTCTGCGCCTTGTTACTGACCTCCGCGAGCCTGTTCCTGTCCGTTCCGGTCGCACTCGCCGGCTGCTTACTCATCGCCCGTCAGCTGCGCGCGCTGGAGAACCTCACCCACGAGGCCTCGCACTACAACTGGTCACGCCACCACCGCAGAGGGAACGACGTCCTCGGATGGCTGCTCTCCGGCCTGCCGACGGGCGGCCGGCTCTCCGCGTACCGGGAGAGCCACCTTCGCCACCACGGCCGGTTCGGCACCTCGGACGATCCCGACCGGCGGCGCTACGCCGAACTCGACCTCGAAGCACTGAACCGCAGCTCGCCCTGGGCGTTCGCGTCCTCGGTGCTGGTCAGGATCACCCGCTACCAGATCGGCTGGCTGCGCGAGGTCAAGACGGACCTGCTCGCGAGCGCCGGGATTCTGCTGTGGAGCGCGGTGTGCGCGGCGCTCCCCGCGACGCTGCTCGGCGGCCCGGTCACCGGCGTCCTCGCCGAAGTGGTCTGGCTGGCCTCGGCGTTCGTGGTGCTGCCGGTCCTGCGCCTGGTCGCCGAGGCCGACGAGCACATCTACTCCGACTGCGACACGGTCTTCGACGCCACCATCTCCAACGTGGGCCTCGTACAACGCGTCCTGATCCATCCGCACGCCGACGGTTACCACACGGTCCATCACCTGTGGCCGGGGATCCCCCATCACGCGCTGCGCCGCGTGCACCACACACTCATGACACATGACCCCGACTACGCCCGGCGCATCAGGATGCGCCGAGGTGTGCTCGACACCCCCCGAGCGACGACCTCGGACTCCTAGAGAAAAGGTGTGTGATGACCGTAAGAAGCCCAGCAGTGGCCGCTGTTCTGCTCGTGGGCGGCCGCCATCCCGCGGCTGCCCGGGCCGCCCGCCGAGCGGGGCTGCGCGTCCATTACCTGGGCGCGCGGGACGGGGCGCCCGGTTGGCTCGAGGGCGAGGCGGACGCGGTGACGCTTCTCGACACCCCGGACGCGGAGTCGGTCATGGCCGCGGCGCGGGACATCCACGCGACGCAGCCGTTCGACGTGGCGATCTCCATGAGCGATGCGTACGTCGAGGCCGTCGCCGTCGTCAACGAACGGCTGGGCCTGACCGCCAACACCCCACGGACGGCCAGGACCGTCAACGACAAGGCGCTCATGCGCGAGGTCCTGCGCGGCTCCGGGGTGGCCTCGGTGGCGGCGGCGCGTGTCACCACCGGAGAGCAGGCGAGGCGGTTCCCCGCCGAGGCCGGTTACCCGTTCGTTCTCAAGCCCGTCGACGGATCGGGCAGCCGCGGTGTGACGCTGGTGCAGGACGAGGAGAGCCTCGCCGACGCCGTGGCACACACCGTCGGGTCCGAGTCCGGGACGTGGATCGCGGAGGAGTACCTGAGGGGACCCGAGTTCAGCGTCGAGACGTTCTCCGCCGGCGGCGAGCACCATCTCCTAGCGGTGACCGAGAAGTTCAAGGGCACCAACTTCGTCGAGGTCGGACACCTGGTTCCCGCTCGCATCGCCGCGGAGACGGTGCGCGCCCTGGTCGACGAGGCCATCGCCTGCCTCGACGCGGTGGGGTTGCTGGAGGGCCCTGCCCACACCGAGGTGATCCTCACGGACAAGGGGCCCCGGGTGGTGGAGACCCACGCCCGACCCGGCGGTGACGGCATCGTCGAACTGGTGCGGCTGGCCACCGGACTCGACGCCCAGCAGCTCACCTTCGACTGGCTCGCGGGCCGCCCGCTGGACCTGGACGGGGCGCGGCACGAGATACGTGCCGCCGCGACGTGGTTCCTCACCTCGCCCCCGGGAACAGTGGCCGACGTCGGCGGTCTGCGGGAGGCGCTCACCGAGGAGGGCGTGACCGAGGCGTACCTCGCCGTGGCGCCGGGCGACGTCATCGGCGAACTGCGCAGCTCCTCGGACCGCGTGGGCGCCGTCATCGCCGCGGCCGACACCCCGGACGCGGCGCTGGACCGGGCGCGCGAGGCAGCCGGCCGCCTCCGGGTCGGCGTCACCTCCGAGACCGCACCCGCCTCATGACGGGAGGTCTCGCACGCTACCGGCGGCTGCTGTCCGGGCCGCGCATGGTGACCTGTGGCACGGCCGCGCTGGCGAGCAAGCTCCAGGGTTCGATGTTCTCGCTGAGCCTGCTGTTCACCGTCGCGGACGGCCGCTCGTACGCCACCGCCGGCGCCGTGGCGGCCGTCTCGGCGCTCGGTGGCATCGCCGCCCCGGCCCGCGGACGGCTGCTGGACCGGAAGCGCTACGCCCCGGTGCTCTGGGGCGTACTCGCCCTGCACGCCGCGCTGGTGGCCCTGATCGTGGCCAACGAGGTGCTGCACGGCCCGCTGCTGCTCACGTTCGCGGCGGCGCTCGGTGCCAATGTCGCCGCGCCTCCCGTCGGCGTGGTGACCCGCGTCATGTGGCGGTTCGTCACTTCCGAGGACGAACGGTCGACGGCTCTCGCGCTGGACGCGGTGCTGGCCGACGCGGGTTTCATCGTGGGGCCGGTCCTGGTCGGCGTGATCAGTTCGCTGCTGGCTCCGTCGGCGGCCATGGTGGCCTGCGTGCTGGTGAGCACCCTGGCGACGCTGTTGCTGCTGCGCGCCCTGGCCGGCCGTGAGCCCCTCAAGTCCGAGCCCGGCGAGCGGAGTTGGAAGGGCGCTCTCGACAGCGTGCCGTTGCGGATGATTCTCGGCTGCGCGGTGTTCTTCTCGGCGACCGTGGGCGGAGTGGAGGTGATCCTCGCCTCGCACGGTGGCGAACTGATGGGCAGTGTGCTCGTCAGCGTGCTGTCGGTCGGCAGCATCACGGGCGGTCTCGCCGTCGGAGCCCTGTCCCCCGAGCGCGCGGCACGGGTCGGCCGGCTGTCACTGCTGCTCGTGTACCTGTGCGTGGCGTCGGCCCTTCTCGCGTTCGTGGGCGACGGCCATGCCGTGGCGACCGTGGTCCTGGCAGCGGCCGTGGGCATGGCCTTCGGTCCGTGCTTCGTGGCGCTGTACGGGCAGACCGCGGATCTCGCACCGGCCGGTACGGCGGCCGAGACCCAGGCGTGGGCGGGTGCGGCCCTGCAGGGCGGCACGGCCCTCGGTCAGGCCGCGGGCGCGTACGCGTACGGCAGGTGGGGCTTCGGCGCGGGCATGACCCTCGTTCCCGTCTTCGCCCTCCTGGGCGCTGCCTTGGCCCTCGTCACCGAACGGTTCTCTCTCGCCGCCGTGACCGAGTGACCTCCGGCGCCGACCCCGGCGCTGCGCCTGTCCGCACCTCACCGACGAAGGGCCTACGCCGACCGGCACTCCGCGAGCCGCTTCTCCAGGAACCTCCGCTCCGCCGCGTTCTCCACCAGTTCGAGCGCCCTCTCGTACGCCGCGGCGGCCTCCGTCGTGCGGCCGCCGCGGCGCAGCAGGTCCGCGCGGGTGGCGGGCAGCAGGTGGTACGCGTCCAGTTCACCCTCCTCCTCCAGTTCGGCGACGAGGGCGAGCCCGGCGTCGGGACCTTCGGACATGCCCACGGCGACCGCTCGGTTGAGCCGGACGACGGCGGAGGGCACGAAGCGCCTGAGCTCGCCGTAGAGGGCCGCGATGTCGGCCCAGTCGGTCTCCTCGGCCATGGCGGCGGTGGTGTGGCAGGCGGCGATCGCCGCCTGGATCTGGTACGGGCCGGGACGCCCGCGGCGCAGGGCGGTCTCCAGCAGTGCGGCGCCCTCGTCCGCCTCGGACGTGTCCCACGCGGTCCGGTCCTGGTCCTCCAGGGTGACCAGGCCGCCCGCCGCGTCGACGCGCGTGCCGCGCCGGGCGTCGTGCAGCAGCAACAGCGCTAGCAGGCCGAGGACTTCGGGCTCGTCGGGCATCAGGCGGGCCAGGACGCGGGCGAGCCGGATCGCCTCGGCGCAGAGGTTCGTGCGCACCAGATCGGCGCCGGCCGTGGCGGCGTACCCCTCGTTGAAGAGCAGGTAGAGCACGCCGAGGACGCCCGTGGTGCGTTCGGGCAGGAGGTGCGCGGGCGGTACGCGGTACGGGATGCCCGCGTTGCGGATCTTCCGTTTGGCGCGCACGATCCGCTGCGCCATCGTCGCCTCGGGGACGAGGAAGGCGCGCGCGATCTCGGGCGTGGTCAGCCCGGCGAGGGTGCGCAGCGTGAGCGCCACCCGGGCCTCGATGGGCAGCGCCGGGTGGCAGCAGGTGAAGATCAGCCGCAGCCGGTCGTCACGCACTCCGCTCTCGTGGTCGAATTCCGGGTCGTACGGGCCGTAGGGGTCGTACGGCTCCTCGTCGCGCGCCAGCACCGCCACCTCCCGCAGCTTCCGCGCACCGACCGCCTCCCGGCGCAGCACGTCCAGGGCGCGGTTGCGCGCGGTCGTGGTCAGCCAGGCGCCGGGGCGGCGCGGTACTCCGTCGCGCCGCCACCGGTCGAGGGCCTGGGCGAAGGCGTCCTGCGCGCACTCCTCGGCGAGGTCCCAGTCGCCGGTCACCCGGATCAGGGTGGCGACGACCTGGCCCCACTCCTCGTGGAACGCGGCGGCGACCGCCTCCTCGACGTCGTCGTTCACTCCCAGACCGGCCGCACCTCCACCGAACCGCCGTCCAGCGCCGCCGGATGCCGGGACGCGAGTGCGACGGCCTCGTCGAGGTCGGCGACCTCGATGATGCCGATGCCCGCGACGTACTCCTTCGATTCGACGAACGGGCCGTCGCTGAGCAGGACTTCGTCGCCCTGGACCCGGACGGTGGTGGCGTCGGTGGACGGCCTCAGCCGGGCGCCGCCCTTCAAGAGGTCGCGGTCGCGCACCTCTTGGACGTACGAGGTGAACCGGGGGTCGTCGACGATCTCCTCGGGACCGAGCTCCTCGCCGCCGACGGGGGTGCAGAGGAACAGGACGTACTTCACGGCCGGCCCTCCTCTGTTCCCGGGATGTCTGCGGCGAGGGGCACCGACGTGTGCTGGTGGACGATCTGCCAGCGGTCGCCGGCCGCGCGGTAGCCCGTGGTGACGCGTGCGGTGGTGTCCAGCCTGCCGCCGTCGGCGCGCGTGGCGCGCGTCCGTACCAGGGCGTGGCTGAAGGCGACGCTCTCGTCGACCCGGAGCCGGAAGTCGAGCACCTCGCGTTCGACGGGGCCGGCCAGCGTCGAGAACCGCAGTTCCGCCGCCTTGCGCAGGGCGCCGACGCCGCTCTGTTCCAGGCCGCTCACGGGGTGGAACACCTCGACGTCCGGGGCGTAGCAGGCCATCGCACGGTCGATGTCGCGCTCACGGGCGGCCTCGGTGAGCTCCGCGTCGAGGCGGCGGATCTCCGTCCTGGCGTCCTCGTCGTCCCAGAACGCGCGGACCTCCATGGCGCCGATGGCCGCGACCGGGTGTTGCGCGGCGGCCTCGATCGCCTCCTCCATGTCGGCGCAGTCGAGGATGTCGAAGCCGGCGACGTACTCCTTCGTCTCGGCGAACGGGCCGTCGGTGCGCAGCACCTCGCCGTCGCGCACCCGGACGGTGACCGCGTCGGCGGGCGGCCGGAGCCGGTGGCCGTGCAGTCGTACTCCGCGCTCGGCGCCCAGCTCCTCGACCCAGGGTTCGACGGGTGCCATGCCGGAGGCGTCGGCGGTGTCGTCCCCGCAGACCAGCAGCATGTACTTCATGGTTCCTCCCGGTACTCATGAGCTTCCTACACCCCACCGACGAACGGCGTCGCGGCGAATCGACAGGCCTCGCCCGATTTTTCGCGTCCTCGTGTCCGGACGGTGTGCGCGGCGTCAGAGGCGGGAGGCTCCGGGCCGGACGGGAAGGGCCCGGACGCTGTTGCCCACGAAGCTGGCGTGCCGGGTGAGCTCCGCCTCGGACACGGCGAGGTCGAGATCGGGGAAGCGGGTGAACAGCCGCTCCAGGGCGATCGTGGCCTCCATCCGGGCGAGCGGGGCGCCGAGGCAGTAGTGGGCGCCGTGCCCGAGGGAGAGGTTCCGGACGGCGCCGGGACGCCCGGAACGGGTGATGTCGAAGCGGTCGGCGTCCGGCCCGTGCGCCGCGCTGTCGCGCCCCGCGGCCGAGTAGCCGGCGAGGACGGGCGTGCCCTGGGGAATGACGGTCCCGTCGACGGTCAGGTCCCGCACCGGGTAGCGGAACGGGAAGTAGCTGACGGGCGCGTCCCAGCGCAACGTCTCCTCCACGACGTCCGCCCAGCTCGACTCGCCCTTCTGGACCGACTCCAGCTGGTCCCGGTGCCCGCACAACGCCCGTACGGCGTTGGTGATCAGGTTCAGTGTGGTCTCGTGACCGGCGATGATCATGAGAACCAGGGTGCCGATGAGCTCCTGCTGGCTGAGCCGGTCGCCCTCCTCGTCCCGGGCGGCGATCAGCGCGCTGGTGAGGTCGTCGCCGGGGTTCTCGGCGCGGGCGGTCGCGACGGCGCTCAGCACGGCGACCAGTTCGCGGTTCGCGGCGACGGCCTGCTCGGGGCCGATGTCGGTGGCGACGACCTGGTTCGACAGATGGTGGAGCCGGTCGAGGTACTCGGCGTCGACCCCGAGGAGTTCACCGATGACGCCCATCGGGAGCGGGAGCGCGAAGTGCCTGCGCAGATCCGCCACTCCCCCGTCGTCCTCCGCCGCCGCGTGCAGACCGTCGAGCAGTCCGGACGTCAACTCCTCGATACGAGGGCGTAGTTGCTCAACCCGCCGCACGGTGAACGCCTTGCTGACGAGGGATCGTAGCCGCCGGTGGTCATCCCCGTCGGCGGTCGTCATCCCCTGCACGGTGGCGAAGGTCATCAGGGGCCAGCCGGCGGCTATCCGCCCCTCGCGCAGGGCCGTGAAGTGCTCGGCCCCCTTGGCGACATCCGGGTGCGCCAGGAAGTCCTTCAACGCGTCGTGCCCGAGCACCGCGACGCCTTCCACCGCACCGGGCAGCAGCACCGTCGCGACGGCGCCCCGCGCGAGCAACCGCTGGTTGTCGGCGTGCGGGCAGCCGCCCGCGGGGTCCATGCGGTGCGGCGTGACGGGCGAGGTGTCCACCGGGTTCTCCTTGCTGCTGGGCCGAGTTGACGTCCGTACGACGATCGATTCTGCCTGCTCAGAGCAGCGTGCGCAGCAGCTCGGCGAAGACCCTTCGGGTGGGTCGGGTTGCCGCTGAGAGCCGGATCACAGCCGAACCGGGCCCATCAGTGGTACTGTCGTGTCAGCACTCGTGTACGCCTCTTCGTTCAGGCGCCGGTGCCAGTTCCTTTCTCTCCCGCTGTCACGCCGTCGATTCCGACCGGCGGACCAGCTTCTCAGCACCACCTCCCGAGCACGGCCGGGGATCAGTCCCGTCGTACCCGAGGTGATGTTCCCGCCGCACCGAGGCGCGCCCCGTGCCCTCCCTTCGCGGCCTCTCCCCCTCCTTTCCGCATGTCCCATGCATTCCCGTCCGTGAGAGGACATCCCATGACCACCACACTCGAACGCCCCCCTGTACAGCAGCGGCCCCAGACCCAGGTCGCCCGCGGTGTCCTCGACATCGACGGCAACGGGAAGGGGCACCTGCGCTCCGCGAACTGCCTGCCCTCGCCCACCGACCTCCAGGTCTCCCCCGCGCTGATCCGCCGTCACGGCCTGCGCAAGGGCGACACCGTGGAAGGTGTGCGCGGCGGGCCCCGGACCCTCACCGAGGTCGAGCGGATCAACGGCCGCGCACCCGAAGAGCTGCGCCGCCGCCCGCACTTCGGCGACCTCACCCCGCTGCACCCGCGTGACCGGCTCCGGCTGGAACACCCTGCGAGCGGACTGACCGGACGCGTCGTCGACCTGGTCTCCCCGGTCGGCAAGGGACAGCGCGGCCTGATCGTCGCCCCGCCCAAGACCGGCAAGACGGTACTGCTCCAGCAGATCGCCGCCGCCGTGGCCGGCAACCACCCCGAATGCCATCTGATGGTGCTGCTGCTCGACGAGCGGCCCGAGGAGGTCACCGACATGCGGCGCTCCGTGCGCGGCGAGGTCTTCGCCTCCACCTTCGACCAGACGCCGAAGCAGCACATCGCGCTCGCCGAACTCGTCATCGAGCGGGCCAAGCGGCTCGTCGAGGCAGGCGAGGACGTCGTGATCCTGCTCGACTCCCTCACCCGGCTGTGCCGGGCGCACAACAACGCGGCCGCCGCCGGCGGGCGCACCCTCAGCGGCGGTGTCGACGCCGCAGCGCTCCAGGGCCCCAAGCGGCTCTTCGGCGCGGCGCGCCTCGCCGAGGAGGGCGGCTCGCTCACCATCCTCGCCACCGCCTTGGTGGAGACCGGCTCCCGAGCCGACGACTTCTTCTTCGAGGAGCTCAAGGGCACCGGCAACATGGAGCTCCGTCTCGACCGGACCCTGGCCTCCCGGCGTGTCTTCCCCGCGGTCGACATCACCCCTTCCGGCACCCGCCGTGAGGAACTCCTCCTGCCCACAGCCGAGTTGGCGACGGTACGAGGACTGCGCCGCGCCCTGCGGACGCGGGACGGGCAGGCCAGCCTGGAAACGCTCCTGGAGCGACTGCGCGCCACCCCGGACAACGCCGCCTTCCTGCGCCAGGTTCAGCCCACCCTGCCCTCCTGACCGACCGCGTCTGTGGCATCCGGGTGCTCGATGCCGCCACTCGGCCCGGCCAGCCCGGCGTGTCGCGAGTCCCTTCCTACGTTTGCGGTATGACCATCGGATTCTCATTCCGGGCCGCCGCTTCTCGCTCCGCGGTCACGCGCGCCGCCCTCTCCTGCTCCGTCGTCTGCGTGGTCGGTGTGCTGGCCGTCGCGCCGAGCCCGGCCGCCGCGCTCGCCGGTGCGGACCCTGCGGCGCCCGGCCCCGCCGCGTCGCCGCACTCGTCGCTCTACCGGCCAGGAACGCAGGTACGGCCCCGGGCCGATGCCCCCGAGGTCCCCGAGGACATCTCCGCGCTGTCGTGGCTGGTGGCCGACGCCGGCACCGGGGACGTGCTCGCCGCGCACAACGCCCACCGCAGGCTGCCGCCCGCCAGCACCCTCAAGACCCTGTTCGCCCTCACCGTCCTCCCGGCGCTGCCCAGCGGCATCCGGCACACCGTCAAGGACGAGGAACTGGAGGGCATCGGCGCGGGCAGCAGCCTGGTCGGCGTCGCCGAGGGACACACCTACCGCGTGTCGGACCTGTGGCGCGGTGTCTTCCTCAACTCCGGCAACGACGCCGTGCACGTGCTCGCCGCGATGAACGGCGGCTGGACGAGCACCGCCGTCCAGATGCAGGCCAAGGCCCGCGCTCTCGGCGCCCGCGACACCCACGTCGTCTCACCGGACGGGTACGACACACCTGGCCAGGTGTCGTCGGCGTACGACCTGGCGGTCTTCGGACGGACCGGGCTGCGCAACCCGGACTTCGCACGGTACTGCGCCACCGCCGAGGCGATGTTCCCCGGCGACGACGGCTCCTCGTACGGGATCCAGAACACCAACCGGCTGCTGACCGGCGCGAACGGCGTGGAACCGTACCCGGGTCTGATCGGTGTCAAGAACGGCTACACCACCAACGCGGGCAACACCCTGGTCGCCGCCGCGCGGCGCGGCGGGCGCACGCTCGTCGTCACGGTGATGAACCCTCAGGCGGGCGGCGGCGTCACCGTGTACGAGGAGGCGCGCTCGCTGCTGGACTGGGGCTTCGAGGCGGCCGGCCGTGTCGATCCCGTGGGAACACTGCTCGACACACACGCCGTTCCGGCGGCCGGTCCCTCCGCCCCGGCAGGTTCCGCCACCCGGGCCGGTTCCGCCGCGCGGCCCGGCCTCAGCGCACGGCCCGGTTCCGCCGCACCGCCCGTCACCACCGCACAGCCCGCGGCCGCCGCGCTCCCGGACGGCGAGGGGCTCGACTGGTCCGACGCGGCCGAGATCGCGGGCGCCGCGGGTCTGGGTGCTGCGAGCGTCGCTCTCGCCCTGCGGATCAAGTCAGCCCGGGCCCCGCGCGGCTGACCGGCGGGCAGCCACAGCAGCAGCCCGAGCGTCACCCACGTATAGACGTTGCTGCCCAGGAATCCGTCGAGGCCCGACGCGTCGTCGAACCACAGCCACACCACGCTGCTGCACAGCACCGCGTACAGAACCGCCGCGACCCCCAACCGGCGCCTGTGCAGCAGCACGGCGAACGACGGCAGCAACCAGACGAGATGGTGCACCCAGGTGATCGGGCTGACGAGACAGGCGGCCAGGCCCGTGAGGGCGAACGCCGCGGTCCAGTCGTCGTCGGCCAGGGCCCGCGAGGTCCGCCGGGCCCAGACGCACAGGACCAGCAGGGCGACCGTCGCCCACAGGGCCCGGCTCGGATCCTCCGGGGCCACGAGCCGGGCCAGCACTCCCTGCAACGACTGGTTGGAGACATAGTCCAGGCGACCGATGCGAGTCGTGTCCCACAGCGCGTCGGTCCAGTAGAAGCGTGAGGCGTCCGGCGCCGCCCAGGCCGCCAGCGCGGTGGCCGCGGCGGCGACGGCCGTCGCGACCCCGGCGGCGCGCCGACGGCGGCCGAGCAGCAGCAGCACGATGAACAGCGCCGGGGTGAGCTTGATCGCCGCGGCGAGGCCGATACCCACGCCGGCCCAGCGGCCCCGCCCGCCGGCCAGCAGCCAGGCGTCGCTCAGCACCAGGGCGAGCAGCACCAGGTTGACCTGGCCGAAGCTGAAGGTGTCGCGGACCGGTTCGAGCAGGGCCAGCAGACAGGCCGCCAGGGCGAAACCGAACCAGCCGTAGCGGCGCAGCGCGGGTCCGACCAGGATCCCCACCACACAGGCCAGCGCGGCGAGGTTGATCACCAGCGCGATGGCGATCGCCGTGCGCAGCCCGACCAGTGCCATGGGCAGCATGCCGAGGGCCGCGAACGGCGGGTAGGTGAAGCCGTACGTCGTTCCCGGCATCCGGTAGTCGTAGATACTGCCGCCGTGGTGGACCCAGGTGTCCACCGCCCCGTAGTACACACGCAGGTCGAACCAGTCGCGCAGCAGCGGCACGGTGGCCGTGAACACGCCGACGACGACGGCCAGTCCGAGGACGAGGACAAGGCGCCGGCGATCGGTGCTCAGCACCGCCGCCAGGCCGCTCGGACCCCGCATGCCGTTCCCCGCCTTCACTCCCGCAGTCCCCTTCGACCCGCTCGACCCGCTCGGACCCGTCCCACGCTTCGGGTCTCCCGTCATGCCGTCCGCTCCAGTACCGGTGCGTTCGGCTGCGCCGCCTGGTGGGCCTGCCAGAGCACGACGAGGGCGAGCACTCCCCCGGAGACGGCGAGGATCACCTGCTCGACGTCCGCCGGTGCCCCGCTCGGCAGCACCGCGAGGGCGAGCACCGCGCTGGCGGCGGCGACCCTGCCCCGTACCGAACCGGTGGGGGCCGCCGCCGCGATCAGGAACAGGCCCCACAGCGCGTACCAGGGCCGGATCGCCGGACCGAGCACCGCCACCGCGGCCAGACTCAGGCCGAGCGCGTAGACCGGGTGCGGCCGCAGTCGCAGCCATATGAACAGCAGCAGGCCCACGGTCGCCACGAGTCCGGCCGCGTGCCAGGCGGGCATCGCGAGCGGCGCGAGCCCGCTGCCCAGCTTCTGCAGCAGGGCGCCGGTGGCACGGCCGAGGACGCTGGTGGGTGACCAGTTGTGCGGCGAGACGGGCGTCTTCAGGGCGGCTATCCAGCCGTACCCGGTACCGGCCACCGCCGTCGCGGCGACCGTCGTCGCGACCGCGACCACCGCGGTCGTCACCGTGGCCCTGGCGATCCCCCGGCGCCCCCGCCCGCGCCCGCGCAAAGCGACGACCGCCACCAGGCCGAGCACGGCGGGCGCCTTGACGAGTGCGGCGAGAGTGATCAGGACGACGCCCAGGACGGGCCATCGGCCGCGCGCGGCCACCAGGCCGACACCGAGCAGACCCAGCATGATGGCGTCGTTGTGGGCACCGGCCACCAGGTGGAGCAGGACGAGGGGGTTGAGGGCGCCCAGCCACAGCGCGGCGGCCGGATCGGCGCCGCTGTGCCGGGCGAGGCGGGGCAGCGCGGCCGCCATCAGGGCGACGCCGAGCAGGGCGACCATGCGCATGCCGAGCAGTCCGGTCGGTATCTCCCCGCGGGTCAGCGCCGACAGGCCGCGGGCCACGGCGAGGAAGACCGGGCCGTACGGCGTCGTCGTCTGCTGCCACACGGGCGCCACCTCGTCGGCGAGCGGGCCGCCGAGCTGCGCGGGTCCGTACGCGTACACGTCGATGTGGGCGTCGACCATGGCGCCCTGCGCGAGATAGCTGTAGACGTCCCGGCTGAACAGCGGTGGCGCGAGCAGCAGCGGCGCCGCCCAGGTGGCCAGAACGAGCAGCAGGGAACGCGGAGTCGGGGGTTCGGGCCCGCGTACGACGGTACCCAGCAGCGCCCAGGCCGCTATCAGCAGAACGACGCCGAAGTACACCCCGACCAGGCCCAGGACGGCACGCCCCGACTCGGGGGCGAGGAGGTCCCGCGCGGGCAGGGCCCCCGCGGTCTCGCCGCCCAGCGCGAGGAAGGCGGTACCGGCCAGGCCCAGAGCCTGGCAGCGGCGGAGATCGACGGGGAAAGCCATGGCCAACACTCCGCAAGCGTGTCAACGCCGGGTGGCCGGAAGGCGACGTGGTGCTCTCCTGGCGGGGTCAGGCGTGTGACCTCCATGTGGTGGGCACGAAATCCGGCGGTGCCGCGCCGCTCACACGGTCGGCGCGAGGCGCACGGACGACAGGGGACGACCATGGGGACGGTCGGCGATCGGGTCGGGTCGTACGCACGGGGCACGCCGGCGGTCGGGACAAAGTGGCTGTCCGCGTGTGGCTACGGTCGGCACCGATCCGTCGTCGGCGCGGGCAGGTGTTAGAAGACCGACACCCCGGTCAGGGTCGTGAAGCGGTCCAGGGCCGCGACACCCGCCACCGAGTTGCCGCGCTCGTCGAGGCCCGGGCTCCAGACGCACAGCGTGCAGCGGCCCGGCACCACGGCGATGATGCCGCCGCCCACCCCGCTCTTGCCCGGAAGCCCCACCCGGTAGGCGAAGTCGCCCGCGGCGTCGTACGTCCCGCACGTCAGCATGATCGCGTTGATCTGTTTGGCCTGGCTCTGGGTGAGCAGCCGGCCGCCGTCGGCGCGGATGCCGTGCCGGGCCAGGAAGCCGGTGGCAAGGGCGAGATCGGCGCAGGACGCCGCGATCGAGCACTGCAGGAAGTACTGGTCGAGCAGGACCGGCACCGGGTTGTCGATGTTGCCGTACGACGCCATGAAGTGGCCGAGTGCCGCGTTGCGGTCGCCGTTCGCGGTCTCCGAGGCGGCGATCTCCTTGTCGAAGGCGAGCTGCGCGTTGCCGCTCTCGGCCCGCAGGAACTCCAGCAGGGTGCCGGCCGCGTCCCCGGTCCGGGTCTGCAGCCGGTCGGTGACGACGAGGGCTCCCGCGTTGATGAACGGGTTGCGCGGGATGCCGTTCTCGTACTCCAGCTGGACCAGGGAGTTGAACGGGTTGCCGGAGGGCTCGCGCCCGACGTGTTCCCACAGTTCGTCGCCCTCGCGGGCCAGGTCGAGGGCGAGCGTGAAGACCTTGGTGATGGACTGCGTGGAGAACGGCTGCCGCCAGTCCCCCACGCCGTACACCGTGCCGTCGAGCTCCGCTACGGCCATGCCGAAACGGCGTGGGTCGCAGGCGGCCAGCGCCGGGATGTAGTCGGCGGGCCGCCCGCGTCCCGGCGTCTGCGCGACTTCGGTGGCGATGCGCTCCAGGACCGGCTGGAAGGTCAGGGAGGACGGATACGACGAATTCGCGGACATGATCACCATTGTGCCGCCCGTCCGGTCCCGCTGCTCACCGGTTCGGGTGGTCCCGGGAACTCGCCCGCGACGGTCCCCGGCCGCGGCCGCCTGGCGAACCGCCCGGGCGGCAACAGGCTCTCCCCCAGCACGAGTTCGGCCACCTCACGGCCGGGTGGCGAGGACGTCCGCGGTGCCTCCGACGTCCGCCGGACGCCCCGCGTCATGCGTAGGCGGGCCGGCTCAGCGGGTCGAGGGCGCGGGCGGGATGGACGCGGCCGACCACCGCGCCGCCCCCGAGGAGGGGCGCGCCCGCGAACTCGGCGAGGGCGGCCGGGTCGACCCCGGCCCGTGCCAGGGCGGCGGCGGCCACCGGGACACGCGCCCGGTCGGCGCCGTCGGCGATCTTCACGGCGACGGCGCGGCCGTCGGGCAGCGCCGCGACCTGCACGCCTTCGAAGCCGTCCTTGGCGATCAGCCCCGGCACGGCCCGCATCAGCGCGGCGACGTCGCGCCCGGATCCGGAGGCCATCTCGGCGTGCTCGCGCATCGCGTCGGCCACCCGGGCCTCGGGGGTGCCCGGCACGGCCGTGGCGATCCGTACGGCGGCGCGCGCGAGGCCGTGCAGCGAGACGGAGAACAGGGGTGCGCCGCAGCCGTCGACGGTGACCTGGGCGACCGCCTGTCCGGTGAGGTCCTCGACGGTCGCGGCGATCGCCTGCTGGAGCGGATGGGCCGGGTCGAGGTAGTCGTCGAGCGGCCAGTCGTTGAGGTGGGCGGTGTACAGCATGGCCGCGTGCTTGCCCGAGCAGTTCTGGGCGAGCCGGGAGGGCAGTCGGCCGTCGCGGATCCAGGTGTCGCGGACGACCGGGTCGAAGGGCAGGTCGGGGATGTTGCGCAGTCGGCCCTCGGGCAGCCCGGCCGACTCCAGGATGCGTCGGGTGCCGGCGAGATGCCGTTCCTCGCCGGAGTGGCTGGCCGCGGTGAGCGCGAGCAGTTCGCCGTCCAGCGGGAGGCCGGCGCGCAGCATCGCCACGGCCTGCACGGGCTTAAGCGCCGAGCGCGGGTAGAAGGCGGCCTCGATGTCGCCGATCTGGAGCTCCACGCCGCCGTCGGCGGCCAGGACGACGACCGAACCGTAGTGGATTCCCTCGATCACGCCACCGCGTACGAGATGGGCGACGGGCGCGTGGAGGGGTTCGCGGATCGCGGGGGCCGCCGCGGTGAGCGGACCGCCGTACGGCAAGGTCGGGTTCACGCGTCGGCCCCGACCCGTATCCGGGCGTACGGGCGGCACGCTCCGTACCGGTCCGCGGCCGGCGGCGCGACGATGGGCGCACGGCAGGGCCGGGTCGTCCGGCCCGCTCCGGCGGACACGGTCGCCAGGGACGCCAGGGACGCCATCGGGACGTCCGCTGCGGGCGTCCGGGAGGCCGGCGGCCTGTTCCGCGAGGGCGTCTGCGACGCCAGGGGTATGTCCTGCCGCGGGGAGTGCGTGCTCACGCCTCGGGTCCGCCTTTCGTGGGGGTGTCCGTGCGCCCGGGGCGCACGATGGAGGTGAGAGCGGTGTCCACGCGGTCGAGGTGGTGGGCCATGGCCTCGACCGCGTCGTGTTCGCTGCCGTCGACCAGCGCTTCGACGATCGCCCGGTGTTCCCGGTTCGACTGCTCGCGACGGCCGCCGAGTTCGTTCAGGAAGGCCGACTGACGTGCCAGCGCGTCCCGGATCTCCTCGATGACACGGCGGAAGACCGGGTTCTGGGAGGCTTCGGCGATGGCGATGTGGAAGACCGTGTCCATGGCGACCCACGCCGTGGTGTCGGTCTCCCGCTCCATCCGGTCGAGCAGATGGACGAGGTGGTCGAGGTTCTCCGGGGTGCGGCGCACGGCCGCGTAGCCGGCGACGGGGATCTCGACATGGCGCCGCACTTCGAGCAGGTCACCGGCCGCGTAGTCGCCGAAGGTGGGGTCCTCGACCGCGTCGGCGACCACGAAGGTGCCCTTCCCGGTGCGGGACACGGTCAGGCCCATCACCTGGAGGGCCCGCAGCGCCTCGCGCAGCACGGGGCGGCTGACCTCCAGACGGCGGCAGAGCTCCGCCTCGGAGGGGAGTTTGTCGCCGACGGCGTAGTCGCCGCGCTCGATGGCGTCGCGGAGGTGGGTGAGCACCGCTTCCATGGCGCTGACCCGCCGCGGTATCGCCCCACCTGTCTGGCTGTCTGACAGGTTCACGGATGCGATCCTCCGGGCGGCCGGAGGGGATGTCAAGCGGAGTGCGGGAAACGGGGACCCGGGGACCCGGGGAAAACACCGAGGGGGCGCGAAGCCCGGAAACCGGCTTCGCGCCCCCTCGGAGCGGCGCCCGCGCGCCCTCGGACCGGCTCGCACCGGCGCCCGGGGCGGGCGTCTCAGCTGTCGAGAACGCCCGCGCCCAGCAGCCCGAAGAGCGCCACGCCGATGATGATCCGGTAGATCACGAAGGCGTTGAAGGAGTGCTTGGCGACGAATTTCAGCAGCCAGGCGATCGAGCCGTAGGCGACCACGAATGACACCACGGTCCCGGCGATCAGCGGGGCGGCGCCCACACCGGTGCCCAGGGCGTCCTTCAGCTCGTACAGGCCCGCGCCGGTCAGCGCCGGGATGCCGAGGAAGAAGGAGAGCCGGGTGGCGGCGACGCGGTCCAGGTCGAGGATGAGGCCCGTCGACATGGTGGCACCGGAGCGCGAGAAGCCGGGGAAGAGCAGGGCGAGGATCTGGGAGCTGCCGACCAGCATCGCGTCCTTGAACGAGACGTCGTCCTCACCGCGCTTGTGACGGCCCATCTGGTCGGCCGCCCACATCACGCCACTGCCCGCGATCAACGAGCCCGCGACCACCCACAAGGAGGCCAGCGGACCCTCGATGAGCGGCTTGGCCGCGAGGCCCACGGCCACGATCGGGATCGTCGCGTAGATGACCCACCAGGCGAACTTGTAGTCGTGGCTGTGCCGCTCCTCCTTGTCGCGCAGCCCGCGCCCCCAGGCGGAGACGATCCGCACGATGTCCTTGAAGAAGTACACGAGCACGGCGGCGATCGCGCCGACCTGGATGACCGCGGAGAAGCCGACGACGGCGTCGTCGTCGACGGGGATTCCCATAAGGCCCTCGGTGATCTTGAGGTGGCCGGTCGAGGAGACGGGAAGGAATTCGGTCACCCCCTCGACGACTCCGAGGACGACGGCCTGACCGACGTTGATGACGCTCATGGGATCCAGTTCTGAGGAGTTGGTCGACAGTGCTGTAGACGGTGCAGGAGACAGTGTTACCTATGCGCGACGACGCCCGGCACCTACGTCCACAAAGCTTGCGCAAACGAGACCCCGGCGAACGCCGCGCCGAGGCCCGCCGGGACGCTCACGACCACGTTGGCGGCAGCGTAGAACCCCGCACCGGTCTCGGTCAGCCGCAGGGTCTCGTACGAGAACGTCGAGTACGTGGTCAGTGCCCCGCACAGACCGGTCCCGATCAGCAGCTGCAGGTGTTCGGACACCTGACCCGCCGAGGCGGCGCCGGTCAGCAGGCCAAGGACCAGGCACCCTGTCACATTGACGACGAGGGTGCCCCAGGGGAAGACCGTATCGTGCCTCAGCTGCACCGCCCGGTCCGTCAGATGGCGCAGGGGTGCGCCGACCGCGGCACCGATGATCACCAGCAGCCAGTTCACGACGACTTCTCACTCTTCCCAGGCGTTCCGCCACCGGCGGCGCCGGACGGGTCCTCAGGAGCACCGCCCCGTCCCACGTAGCGGATGACCTCGCAGTCGTCGAGGATCACCAGCCCCTCGGTGACGAGTTCGTCCAGCTCCGGCAGGAAAGCCCGTACGCGCTCCTCGGTGTCCACGACGATCACGGCCACCGGAAGGTCCTCGCTGAGCGAGAGCAGCCGCGAGGTGTGGATCAATGAGGAGGCGCCGAAACCCTCGATGCCCCGGAAGACGCTGGCACCCGCGAGGCCCGCCGCGTGGGCGCGGTGCACGATCTCCGCGTAGAGCGGCTTGCGGTGCCAGGTGTCGTTCTCGCCGATGAAGATCGTCACCCGCAGGGCGCCGCCCGTCAGCCTTGTCATCGCCGCCTCCATACCAGGGCGCGGCGGGCCGCCGTCACCCCGAGCCACACCGCCGCGAGTGCCGCGCACAGCGTCGCGGCGAGATAGCCGAGCCCGGTGCCCGGGTGGCCCGTGGCGACCAGTGTCCGGATGTCGACGGCGTACGTCGAGAAGGTGGTGAAGCCGCCGAGGACTCCGGTGCCGAAGAAGGGACGGACGAGGCGGTGCGCCGCCCATACGTCGGTGATCAGCACCATGAAGACGCCGATCACGGCGCAGCCCACGACGTTGATCGCGAACGTCGTCCAGGGGAAGGCGCCGGCCGGCGTGGGCCACAGCTGCCCCGCTCCGTAGCGGGCCGTGGCGCCGATGGCGCCGCCCAGCGAGACCATCGCGACGACCGGGCCCTGGCCGCGCCAGGGGGACGCCGTGCGCGCGGGAGCGCGCTCGGGAGTGCCGAATGCGTCGACGCGCTCAGGTCGCGGGACTGTCATGTACCTGGCACTCCTACTCGCCGGGCCGGTGCGGGCACACGGCATCGCAAGCAGGGACCGTCGGCGGCATCCGTGCCGCGGTTCGGGTACGGCGGGCCCCACCGCCGCGCCACGACGCAAGATCGCGGCCGGTGAACAGGGTACCGCCGGGGGTGCGGGACGCGCACCCGCGGACCGTCCCCCGACGGGCCCGGCGCGGCGGCTCAGTCGGTGGCGCCGGGCAGATCACAGACCGCCAGGCCTCGCTCCCAGATGCTTCCCAGGATCAGCCGGCCGTCGGCCTCACAGGCGCTCGTGACCATGCGGTACCGCGCACGGCGGCCTTCCATGTGGTGCAGGACACGGCCCGTGTCGTCGACGGCGAGGGCGCCCATCGTGCCCGGCGGACGGAAGGGGGCGCGTACGGCGAGCCGGGCCGCGGTGCGCCGGACGGCCGGGCCCCGGCGGTGCAGGAGTTCCAGGGCGCCGACGCGGGGCCCCGCCAGCGCCACCCAGATCGGACCGCCCGGGGCGCGCCAGAGGTTGTCCGGCTGGCCGGGGAGGTCGTCGAGGAAGGTCTCGGCGTGGCCCGCCCGGGGCCCGGTGAGCCAGTAACGGGTGAGGCGCGACAGGCCGGTCTCGGCGACGACGAGGAAGGACTCGTCGGCCGACGGGGCGATGCCATTGGCGAACTGCAGCCCCTCCAGGAGCACTTCGGGTTCCGTCTCCCCCGGTGCGAGCCGCAGCAGGCGACCGGTCCCGGTGTGCTCGACGAGATCGCCAATCCATTGCTTGAGGGGGTAGCTCCGGCTGGAGACCGTGAAGTACACGGTGCCGTCCGCGAGGGCGACCACGTTGCTGCAGAACCGCAGGGGCGCACCGGCGACCCGGTCGGCGAGGACGCGGACGACCCCGTCGTCGAGTCCGATCCGCAGCAGTCCGCGTTCGGCGTCGCAGACCAGCAGAGCATTGTCCGGCAGGAGTTCGAGGCCGAGTGGTCTGCCGCCCGTCTCGGCGACGACCCGGACGTTGCTGCGGACGGGATCGCCGAGCCCGTGGACGCGGATGATGCGGCCGTCCTCCAGGCCGGTCAGGACCCCGCCCCGGGCGTCGGCCACCACGTCCTCGGGGCCGCGGCCGCCGAGCGGCACGAGGTGCCGGGGCACGAGGGCGGTGGGCCCCTCGGCCGTCGTGGACCGGTGTCCCACGCGCCTACCAGCCCTTCTCGAAGAAGTGGCTGACCTCGGCGATGCGGTACTCGTCGCGGCGGTAGTAGGTCCGCCGCCCGACCTTCTTGGCACGGAGCAGACCGACCCTGGTGAGGAGGTCGAGGTGGGTGCGGGCCACGGCCCGGCTCACACCGAGCTTGTCGGCGAGGATCTCGGGGCTGACACCGTCCTCGACGAGGTCGCCGCGGCGCTGCCGGGGGAAGTGCGCGGCGGGGTCCCGCAACCACTCCAGGATGTCCAGCCGTTGCCCATTGGCGGGCCCCTTGAGCATCTCGTCCCCCTCCGTCGTGGCGTCTCCCGCTACTGTCCCGCAGCCCGGGGCGGCACGCACGGCCTTCCACGACCCTGGCCGGAGCCGAACGGCTCCGAAAACGCACGGGGCCCGGCCGCACCGGCGGCCGGGCCCCGTCGCGCTCAGCGGTGACTGAACAGGGACATGGCCGGAAGGGCCTTGTCGTCGAAGCCGAACAGGGCCTGGTTCTCCCATCCGTTGCCGGAGGTGGAGTCGGCCGGGTCCCAGCCGTTGCCAGTGACCGCCGTCCAGGTGGCCTCCCAGTAGAAGACGCCCAGACCGCGGCCGTTCGGCACGGCCTCCACGATGTTCATGACGTCCCGCAGCCAGTTGGACTGCCCGGCGGTCGAGGCCGCGTAGCCGGAGACCAGTTCACCGGTCGTGTCGATCTGGTTGACGAGCGCGTCGTCGCTGTCCAGACGGAAGGGATAGGCCGTCTCGGCGAGGAAGACCGGCTTGCCGTAGCGGGTGGCCGCGTCGTCGAGGGTGGTCTGGAAGTCGTAGAGCGAGCCGTGCCAGTAGCCGTAGTACGACAGGCCGATGGCGTCGAACTTCACGCCGTTGGACACCGCGCTGTCGAACCACCAGCGGGTTCCGGCGAGGTCGCCGCCCTTGGCGAGGTGCAGGGCCACGACGGTCGAGGAGCTGACCGCCTTGGCCGCGTCGTAGCCGGAGTTGAGCAGTCCGGCTAGCTGCGCGAAGTTGTCCGTGGAGCCCTCGGACCAGAGCATGCCGCCGTTGATCTCGTTGCCGATCTGCACCATGTCGGCCGTGGTGCCCTGCGCCTTCAGGGCGTTCAGGACGTCGTACGTGTGGTTGTAGACGTCCGTCTTGAGCTGGCTGTACGAATGTCCGGCCCAGGCGGCCGGCTTGGTCTGGGTGCCGGGGTCGGCCCAGGTGTCCGAGTAGTGGAAGTCGACCAGGAGCTTCATGCCCTGCGCCTTGACGCGCTTGGCCATCGCGAGCACGCGGGCCTTGTTGTTGTAGCCGTCGACCGGATTCACCCAGACCTTGAGGCGCGCGTAGTTCATCCCGGAGGACTTGAGGATGGCGAGCGCGTCACCGGTGGTGCCGGAGCTGGTCTTGTAGACCCCGCCGTAGGCCTCGCTCTTGGCGAGGGAGGAGATGTCGGAGCCCTTGACGGACAGTCCGGTGGTGCCTGAGGTGAACGTCAGGTCGTCGACGTTGATCCAGTTTCCGGCGTTGGCGTCGGAGTAGACGCTGATCGTGCACTGGTTGCTCGTCACGGCGACGGGCACGACCAGGTGGATCCATCCGCTCGCGGAGACGGGCAGGTCGGTGCGCTGTTCGGTGCCGCCGCAGTTCTTCAGGGCGAGGTAGGCGGAGTTTTGCCCACCGCCCGAACGCACCCAGGCGGTGAGCTTGTAGTTCCCGTTGGTCAGCCCGGAGAGGTACTGGTACGTCTCCACCTTGTACGCCGAGGCGGAGTAGTGGCTGAGGCGGTAACTCCCGCCGTGGCCACCGGCCTCGACGTACGAGGCGCCGGTGCTGCCGGACTCCGACCAGCCGCTGGGCACGGCGGCGCCGGTCCCGTCGGCCTCGAATCCGGCGTTGGTCAGGGTGCTCGCCGCGTGCGCGGTCTGCGCGGGGAGGGCGGTGAGGGCGAGCCCCGCCGCCAGCGGCAACAGCAGGGCCCTGAGTGTGCGTCTGGGATGGAACTTCATCGTCCGTCGTCCCTTCGACGTTGGGGAGGGGGTGCCCCCGGTGGCCCGGGGGCGGACCCCTCCGCCCGCGGCTACATGGCTCACACGGGCGGAGGGGAGTCGGCTCGCCGTCGAGTGCCTTGACTCGGACGGCTGTTGGACCGACCGGCGGGTGCGGAACCCGTCCGGGCGGGGCGGTCACCGGGTCGTGACCCGGCGGGATCGGGGGCAGCCACCGGGTTGCGCGACCCGGACGGCTCGGTTCGATTCGGAGCGGCCGCCCGTGTTGCGGCCACGACGGCTGAGGCGGTTGCCGGATTGCGACCCGACGGGTGGGTGCAGTCGTCGGATTGCGAGCCCGATGACTCGGGGTGGTGATCGCTGGAGTGCGGCCCCAACAACCGGAATGTGGTCGCCGGATTGCGACCCCAACGGCTCGGGGTGGTCAGCGGGTAGCACCTGCGGTTGCCGGGTTGCGGCCCCGACGGGCTGAGGGGCGGTCACCAGGGCCGCAACCCGGACGGTGGTCGCTGCGTTGCGCGGGCCTGGGCGACCGGAGCTGTCAGCGCCGCCGGGTTGTGGTCCGGACGGCTTTCGGTGCCGCCGCCGGGTTGTGGTCCGGACGGCTTTCGGTGCCGCCGTCGGGTTGCGGCACGGACGGCTCTCGGTGCAGCCGCAGAATCGGCGGATTTTGCGGCTTGTTCTGTCTGCCGCGTCGGCCGCCCCGGCAGCATGTGGTGCGGACCACCGTTCGCCGACCCGGTCGACCGTGGGGCCGGACACGAGCAAGTTCTGCACCCCGCAAGCCGGTTGGCCGTCCGGGCCACGCGCGTCGGACGACTCGCACGACCGCCGGCCCGCACGACTGCCGGCCCGCACGACCGTCGGCCCGGTCAGCCACCGACCCGGTCAGCCGTCCAGACGTACGACCCGTACGGCGCCCGCCGGAACCACGAGCCGGCCCGCGGCGCGTTCGCCCGTCAGGAGCTCGGTGCCGTGTGCGTCCAGCGGCACCTTGGCGTCCGCCGAGGTGTGGTTGACGGCGAAGACGTAGGTGCCCGACTCGCCGGTGCGGCGCACCACTTCGACATCGCGGGGCAGTTCGGCGCGCGGCGCGATGCGCGCGTCGTCGGCCGCCCAGCCGATCAGGGCGTCCAGCCCCGCCGCTCCGAGACGCGTCGACACGTACCAGGCCGAGCCGGCGCCGCTCTGGTGCCGGGTGATCGCCGGGTGGCCGGCGGCGAGCCCGTCGGCGTACGTCCAGACGGTCTCGGCGCCGCGCGGCACCACGAACTCCGTCCACACGTCGCCGGTGAGTTCGGAGCCGTCGGGACCGGTGATCCGGACCATCTCGCCCTGGAGGAGCGGCGAGAACTCCTCGACGGTCAGGCCGAGTACGTCCCGCAGGGCGCCGGGGTGGGGTCCCTCGTACACGGCGTCGTGCTCGTCGACGATGCCGGAGAAGTACGAGACGAGGAGGGTGCCGCCGTTGTCGACGTACTCCGTGAGGTTGTTCCCCGCGGCCTCGGTCATCAGATAGAGGGCGGGTACGACGACAAGGGGATAGGCCGACAAGTCGGCTTCCGGGTGGGCGAAGTCGACCGTGAGGTGGCGGTCGTAGAGGGCCTCGTAGAAGGCGTCGGCGCGCTCGCGTGCGTCGTGGTCCTCGCTCGGGCGCCACTGGAGGCTCTGAGCCCACCAGGACTGCCAGTCCCACAAAACGGCCACGTCGGCGACCGTGCGGGTGCCCTTGGCGGCGGCCAACGCGTCGATGGACGCGCCGAGTTCGACGACCTCGCGCCACACCCGCGAATCAGTTCCGGCGTGCGGCAGCATCGAGGAGTGGAACTTCTCGGCGCCGCGCCGGGACTGCCGCCACTGGAAGAACAGGGCGCCCTCGGAGCCGCGCGCCACGTGGGAGAGGGAGTTGCGGGCCATCTGTCCGGGCGCCTTGGCGGGGTTGCGCGGCTGCCAGTTGACACCCGAGGTGGAGTGTTCGAGGAGCAGCCAGGGAGCGCCGCCCGCGACCGATCGGGTGAGGTCGGCGGCCATCGCGAGGTTCACGTGGGTGCGGCGGCCGTCGGTCATCAGGTAGTGGTCGTTGGTGACGAGGTCGACCTCGCGGCCCCAGGCCCAGTAGTCGATCGAGTCGCACTGGCTGAGGGCCGTCATGAAGTTGGTGGTGACCGGGATGCCGGGCGCGAGGTGGTGCAGGATGTCGCGTTCGGCCACGAAGTTCTCGCGCATGGTGGCGTCGGCGAACCGCTTGTAGTCCAGTGCCTGCGCCGGATTGCCGACGGTCGGGGTCAGCCGCGGCGGGTCGATCTGGTCGAAGCCGGCGTAGCGCTGGCCCCAGAATGCGGTCCCCCATGCCTCGTTGAGGTCGTCGACGGTGCCGTAGGTGGTGGTCAGCCAGGTGCGGAAGTGCGCGGCGCAGGAATCGCAGTAGCAGGCCGAGACGGGGACGCCGTACTCGTTGTGGACGTGCCACAGGGCGAGCGCGGGGTGGTCGGCGTACCGGGTCGCGAGCCGCGTCGTGATGGAGGCCGCGGCGGCGCGGTAGTCGGGGTTGCTGTGACAGATGGCGCCGCGTGAGCCGAAGGAGTAGCGGGTGCCGTCGGCGGCCACGGGGAGCGCTTCGGGGTGTTCGCGGTAGAACCAGGCGGGCGGCGCGACGGTCGGGGTACCCAGGTCCGCACGTATGCCGTTCTCGTGCAGCAGGTCGAGCAGGCGGTCGAGCCAGCCGAACTCATAGGTGCCCGGAACCGGTTCGAGAAGCGCCCAGGAGAAGATCCCGACGCTCACCATCGTGACGCCCGCCTCGCGCATCAGCCGGACGTCCTCGGGCCAGACGCTTTCCGGCCACTGCTCGGGGTTGTAGTCCCCACCGAAGGCGAGCCCGGTGAGGCCCTTGGGGTTGGTCTCCGGCATGGATCTCTCCCATGTAATCGATCATTTGGGAACGTGCACACACAGCGCCAGCGGCGTGAGTCCAACATAACCGCACAGCAACAACCATTGACAAGTGTCCGGGATGTTTCTCTACTGTGAACGCTCACAGAAGCACGGAGCGCACACCGCGCACCAATAGGGCAGGCCTCCGCAGCAGGCGGAGGCCCAGGTCAGGGGAGAACGTTCCATGCCCAACACGAAGCACAACCGCCTCGTGGCCAGCACCATCGCCGTCGTCCTCGGCGCCACCTCGCTCGCCGCCTGCGGCTCGTCCGACGACGACAAGAGCGCATCCCAGTCCGGACCAGCGTCGCTGACGTTCTGGACCTGGGCGCCGGGCATGGACAAGGTCGTCGACCTCTGGAACAAGGGGCCGGGGAAGAAGCAGCACATCACCGTCACGGTGAAGAAGCAGGCGTCCGGCGACACCCTCGTCACCAAGATCCTCACCGCGCACAAGGCGAAGAAGGCACCGGACCTGGTCCAGGCCGAGTACCAGGCGCTGCCGACGCTGGTCAGCAATGACGCGCTCGCCGACATAGCCGCCGAGTCCAAAGAGGCCAAGTCCAAGTTCGCCGAGGGCGTCTGGCAGCAGACGACGCTGGGCACGGACGCGGTCTACGCGATCCCGCAGGACATCGGCCCGATGATGTTCTACTACCGCGCGGACCTGTTCAAGAAGTACGGCCTGACGGTTCCGACGACCTGGGAGCAGTTCGCCGAGACCGCCCGCGCGCTGAAGAAGAAGGCACCGGACAAGGCGCTGACCACCTTCTCCGCCAACGACTCCGGCCTCTTCGCAGGTCTGGCGCAGCAGGCGGGCGCCAAGTGGTGGACCGCCTCCGGCGGCAAGTGGAAGGTCGGGATCGACGACACGGCCACCCAGAAGGTCGCCGACTTCTGGGGCGGTCTCGTCAAGGAGGGCGCGATCGACAACCAGCCGATGTACCAGCCCGCTTGGAACAAGGCGCTGAACACCGGCAAGCAGATCGCCTGGGTGAGCGCGGTGTGGGCGCCCGGCACCCTGACCACGGCGGCCCCGGACACCAAGGGCAAGTGGGCGATGGCCCCGCTGCCGCAGTGGTCGGCCGGCGAGAACGTCACCGGCAGCTGGGGCGGCTCCTCGACGGCCGTCACCACGGACTCCCCGCACAAGGCGGCCGCAGCGAAGTTCGCCGCCTGGCTGAACACGGACCCGCAGGCGGTGGCCGCGCTGGCCAAGGAGAGCGGGATCTACCCGGCGTCCACGAGCGCGCAGACCAGTGACGCGTTCGCGCAGCCGCCGGCGTTCTTCTCCAACCAGCCGGACTTCTACACCAAGGCCTCGGAGATCGCCAAGAGCACCGCCCCGTCCGCGTGGGGCCCGAACGTGAACGTCGCCTACACGTCCTTCAACGACGCCTTCGGCGCCGCCGCGAAGAACAAGTCGGACTTCGGTGCCGCCCTGACGACGATGCAGGACGCCACCGTCGCCGACCTCAAGAAGCAGGGCTTCGGGGTCGCTCAGTGACGACCGCACGCCGGAAGCCGTACGGGGTCAAGGGGGCCCCGTACGGTTTTCTCCTCCCCGCGACGATCCTCTTCGTCCTCTTCTTCGCACTGCCCATCGGCTACGCGATCTGGCTGAGCCTGCACAAGGTCCAGGTCAAGGGCCTCGGTCTGGGTGCCGGCGCCCGCGACGAGGTCTGGGCGGGCCTCAGGAACTACACCGACGCGCTGACCGACAGCGAACTGGTCGACGGCGCGCTGCGCGTGGCGGGCTACGGCGCCATCGTGGTGCCGGTGATGCTCGGCCTCGCGCTGCTCTTCGCGCTGATGCTCGACGCAGAGAAGGTGCGCCTCGCCCCCTTCACCCGGCTCGCGATCTTCCTGCCGTACGCCATACCCGGCGTCGTGGCCGCGCTGCTGTGGGGCTTCCTGTACCTCCCGGACGTCAGCCCCTTCTACTTCGTCCTCGACAAACTGGGGATGCCGCAGCCGAACCTGCTGGACGGCGGCCCGCTGTTCCTCGCGCTGTCGAACATCGCGGTCTGGGGCGGCACCGGCTTCAACATGATCGTCATCTACACCTCGCTCCAGGCCATCCCGGCCGAGGTCCGCGAGGCGGCGAAGCTGGACGGTGCCACCCCGCTGCAGACCGCCCTGCGGATCAAGATCCCGATGGTGGCGCCCTCCCTGGTGCTGACCTTCTTCTTCTCGATCATCGCCACGCTCCAGGTGTTCAGTGAGCCGACCACCCTCAAACCCCTCACCAACTCCGTCTCCACCACCTGGAGTCCGCTGATGAAGGTCTACCGGGACGCGTTCAACACCGGTGACATCTACGCGGCCGCCGCCGAGGCCGTGATCATCGCCGTGGCCACGCTGGTCCTGTCCTTCGGTTTCCTGCGCGCCGCGAACTCCCGTACCAAGCAGGAGGAAGCACGATGAGTTCTCTTGCCGTCCGCAAGGCCGTGCCGGCCGCGGGCACGACCCCCGGCACCGCCCAGGGACCGCCCCTGCGCGGCCGGATCGCCCTGGTCCCGACCCTCACGCTGCTGCTCGGCGCGCTCTATTGTCTGCTGCCCGTCGCCTGGGTGGTGATCGCCGCCACCAAGTCGGGCCGCGAGTTGTTCTCGACGTTCACCTTCCTGCCGGGCACCGGGTTCACTCAGAACATCAAGGAACTGAGCGCCTACCGCGAAGGCATCTACTGGAAGTGGATGGGCAACTCCGCGCTGTACGCCGGGCTCGGCGCCCTGCTGTCGACGGCCGTCTCGGCGATCAGCGGCTACGCCCTCGCGATCTACCGCTTCCGGGGCCGCGAGACCATCTTCAGCGTCCTCATGGCGGGTGTGCTGATGCCGCCGGTGATCCTCGCGATCCCGCAGTACCTGCTCCTCGCCAAGGCCGACCTGACGGATTCGTACGCGTCCGTGCTCCTGCCCCTCGTCCTCTCTCCGTACGGCGTCTACCTCGCCCGGATCTACGCCGCCGCGGCGGTCCCCGGTGACGTGGTCGAGGCCGGGCGGATGGACGGCGCCGGAGAGTGGCGGATCTTCACGCGGGTCGCGCTGCCCATGATGGTGCCCGGTCTGGTGACGGTGTTCCTCTTCCAGTTCGTGGCCGTGTGGAACAACTTCCTGCTCCCCTACATCATGCTCAGCGACGACGAGAAGTTCCCGATCACGCTCGGCCTGTTCACGCTCCTCGAACAGGGCTCCAACACCCCGGCCCTGTACACCCTGGTGATCACCGGCGCCCTGCTCGCGATCGTCCCACTGGTCGCGCTGTTCCTGGTCATCCAACGGTTCTGGAGCCTCGACCTGCTGTCCGGAGCCGTAAAGTCATGACCATGAGCAACACGGGGGGCCGACGCAAGCCGCCGACGATCCACGATGTCGCGCGCGAGGCCGGTGTCTCACGCGGCACCGTGTCACGTGTGCTCAACGGCGGGCACTATGTGAGCCCCACGGCGGCGGAAGCGGTCAACGCCGCCATCCGCAGGACGGGCTATGTCGTGAACCGGCACGCCCGTTCGCTGATCACCGGACGGTCCGACTCGGTCGGCTTCCTGCTGACCGAGCCCCAGGAGCGGTTCTTCGAGGACCCGAACTTCAACGTCCTGCTGCGCGGCTGCACCCAGGCGCTCGCCGCGCACGACGTGCCTCTCCTGCTGATGCTCGCCGGCACCAAGGACGAGCGGCGGCGCATCACGCGGTACATCACGGCGGGCCATGTCGACGGGGTGCTGCTGGTCTCCAGCCACTCCGGCGATCCGGTCGCCGAGGAACTGCGCGAGGCGGGCGTGCCGCTCGTCGCCTGCGGCAAGCCCATCGGCCTCGGGTCCAAGGTGAGTTACGTGGCCGCCGACGACCGCGACGGCGCCCGGGACATGGTCACGCACCTGCTCTCCCTCGGACGGCGCCGGATCGGTATGGTCACCGGCCCGCTGGACACCCCCGGCGGTGTCGAGCGCCTCGCGGGGTACCGGGAGGTGCTCGCCGAGGCGGGCATCGAGGCCGACGACCGGCTGATCGCCTCCGGTGACTACAGCCGTGCCAGCGGTGAGGCGGGGGCCGAACGTCTCCTCGACAGCGCCCCGGACATGGACGCCGTGTTCGTCGCCTCCGACCTGATGGCCCAGGGAGTGCTGGCCGCGCTTCGCAAGGCGGGCCGCCGGGTCCCGGAGGACGTCGCGGTCGGCGGCTTCGACGACTCCCCCGCCGCCACGGCCGCCACCCCGGCCCTCACCACCATCCGCCAGCCCTGGGACCGCATCAGCTCCGAGATGGTCCGGGTGCTCCTCGCCCAGATCGGCGGCGAGGATCCGGCGGCGGTGATCCTGCCGACGGAACTGGTGCGCCGCGAGTCCACCTGAGGACCGCCCCGCAGGACGGAGCCGGGCGCCGGGTGCCGAACCACCCCGGCCCGGCTCCGCTCCGGGGAGGCCCGGCGCACCGGTCAGGATTCGAGAAGCCACGCCCGCCTCCCCCGGCTTAGCGTGAGAGGACCGTCGGAACGCCGGCGGCACGACAGCCGGCCGACACGGCCGCCACGCAGCACGGAGGACCCGAGATGACCGCCGGAGTCAAGACCATCATCTACCCCGTCAAGGACATCGCGAAGGCAAAGGCCCTGTTCACCGCGCTGCTGGGGGTGGAGCCGTACGTGGACGAGCCGTACTACGTCGGTTTCAAGGACGCGGGCCAGGATGTCGGCCTCGACCCGAACGGCCACTCCAAGGGGCTGACCGGACCGGTCCCCTTCTGGCACGTCGACGACATCAAGGAGAGCCTGTCGGCCCTGCTCGGCGCCGGCGCCGAGACACTCCAGGAGCTCCAGGACGTGGGCAACGGCAGGCTGGTCGCGTCGGTGAAGGACGCGGAAGGCAACCTGGTCGGGCTGATCCAGGACCCCACCACCTGACAAGGACGGCCGACCGGTTACGGGCGAAGGGCGACCGGGAGCAGGCGAAGGGGGACCGGGCGTAGGCGAACGGTGAGGCGACCGCACCTGGATGCAGACGCACTAGTTGCACACTCAACGACTGGCCTGATCTCTGTTACCGTTCAGTTATGGCAACGAAGACGCCCGGTGCCGGGCTGGAGGACGAGTGGCGGGACATCCTCTCGGTGCACGCGCGCACGATGTGCGAGATCGACCGCGCACTGCATCCGCACGGCCTCGGGGCCAGTGACTTCGAGGTCCTGGACATCCTCGCCTCGGGCACCGTCTCGGAGCCCGGCGAGCAGTGCCGGGTGCAGAACATCGCGGGCCGAGTGCATCTGAGCCAGAGCGCGCTGTCCCGGCTCATCGGCCGGCTGGAGAAGGACGGCCTGGTGGAACGCACCGTCTGCCAGGAGGACCGCCGCGGCGTGTGGGTCGCCCTCACCTCGAAGGGCCGCGACCTGCACGCCGAGGTGCTCCCCCTGCAGCGCTCCGTCCTCGCCCGCATGCTGCACGGCTGACCTCCCGCCGGAAACTCCCCGGACACAGTCGCCGGGTTCCAGCGCCCACGGCCGGTGTCGGCGCTGTCGGGGATCGGTCCGGCTACCGCACCCACCCTGCGCCGGTACGGGTCGCACACGGTCGGCTCGCTTGCCGGCCTTCCGCCGGTGACGTTGCGGCGCATCCTGGGCGACAGCGCCGGCCGCGCGATTCGCGCGCGGGCCCTGGGCCGTGCCCCCCGGCCGGTGACCCCGGCCGCCGTGCCGCGCTCCGTCACCCGCGAGGTGGCTCTCCCCGCCGATGTGCTGGATCCGCGTCCGTGTTCGTGCTGGCCCGGCAGGTGACCGCGTACCACCAGAACGCGCCGCCGCACGCCCAGCGCGCTCCGCCAAACGGTTGATACCGTGTCAATTCCCTTGGTAAAGGGATCACTCTGATGGGTCAATTCAGGTGTCTGCATCAATGGGCGATGATCCATCGACTCCCCGCGGACAAGCCTCCCTCCCGGGACTGAACTCATCCCGTCCGGACGGGCCTCCGCACATCCCCATCTGCCAGCGGCCGGACGTGTTGGCCTGAGCCGGTTCGGGACGTCCGTGGATCGGAACACCCAGTCGCTGCTCGGAGAAGACCTCCGAGTGAGGAGGAACCCTCATGCCTATCAGTCCCAACCAAGGCTCCACCAGCGGCGGAACAACCGTCACCATCACCGGCGTGAACCTGTCCGGTGCCACCGCCGTCCACTTCGGGTCCCGGACGGCCACGATCACCTCGAACACCCCGACCTCGATCACCGCCATCGGCCCCGCGGGCTGCGGCGTCGTCGACGTCAACGTGACGACTGCGGGAGGGACGAGCAACTCGCTCTCCTTCTTCTACATCAGCCCGCCGATCGCGGTGTCCCTGAGCCCGGGCTCCGGTCCGACCGCGGGCGTCAACACGGTCACCATCAACGGCTACGGCCTCTCCACAGCCACCAGCGTGTCCTTCGGCTCCAACAGCGCGACCCCGACGGTCGTCTCGGACAGCCGGCTGTCGGTGGTCGTTCCGGCCGGCAGCGCCAGCGGCTCCGTCGACGTCACCGTCACCACCACCGGGGGCACGACCGCTCCGCTCACCTACGCCTACGTCGACGCGCCGACACTGGTCTCGCTCACACCCACCTCGGGGTCCGCGTCCGGCGGCACCTCGGTGACCGTCAACGGCACCGGTCTGGCGTCCACCACGGCCGTCACCTTCGGCGGCATCACCGCGGACTTCGCAGTGCTGAACAGCACCACGCTGGTGGCCGTCTCACCGCCCGGCACCGTAGGTTCCGTCGATGTCGTCGTGACCACCGCGGGCGGTAGCGCCACCCTCAGCGACAGCTTCACCTACGTGTCAGGTCCCGGCATCTGACGGCGTCTCGGACACACGGCCGCGCACGGCTCCGGTCCACCGGCCCGTGCCCAGCGGAATCGGTGCGGGCTCGCGTACGCCCGCCCGCACCGCTTCCGTGCCCCCAGTTCGCGGCCCAGCCAGGCCGACCACACCCCCTTGGAGTCACCGTGGCCCCTCCCGTCCTCACCTCGGTCGTACCCAACACGGGTCCGGCGGCGGGCACGAATATCGTGACCCTGAACGGTAGCCAGTTCACCGGCGCCACCGCCGTCACGTTCGGATCCGCGGCCGCCCTGTCGTACACGGTCAACACCCCGTCGACGATCACGGCGACCGTCCCGCCCGGAACCGGCACGGTCAACGTCACCGTGCGCACACCCGCCGGGCTCAGCAACACGGTCGCCTACACCTACGCGCCCACGCCGACCCTCAGTGCGATCGCGCCGAACCAGGGCCCGACGTCCGGCGGGACCAGTGTGGTCCTCACCGGCACAGGCCTCACCGGAACCACCGCCGTCACCTTCGGCAGCACCCCCGCGACCTCCTACACCGTCAACTCCGCCACCCAGATCAGCGCCGTCACACCGGCCGGCACCGGCGCGGTGGCGGTCACCGCGACCACTGTCGGCGGCACCTCGGGGCCGGTGTTCTTCTACTATCTCAACGCACCCTCGCTGCTGTCCGTCTCGCCCGCCGAGGGACCGGCGACCGGCGGGACCAGCGTGGTCCTCACCGGCACAGGCCTCACCGGAACCACCGCCGTCACCTTCGGCAGCACCCCCGCGACCTCCTACACCGTCAACTCCGCCACCCAGATCACCGCCGTCGCACCGGCCGGCACCGGCTCCGTCGCGTGCACCGTCACCGGTCCCGGCGGCACCAGCAACTCCGTCATCTACACCTACCTGGCGGCGCCTGCGCTCACCGCGCTCTCGCCCACGCAAGGGCCGACGGACGCGGGCGCCGCCGTGACCCTGACAGGCACCGGGCTGACCACGACATTCGCGGTCCACTTCGGCACCGCACCGGCGGCCTTCACCGTGGTGTCGGACACGACCGCGATCGCGATCGCCCCGGCGGGTCCGGCGGGCGCGGTCCCGGTGAACGTCACGACGTCGGGCGGCACCAGCAACTCGCTCGCCTACCAGCGCGTCGCACCTCCCGCGATCTAGCCATGGCACGGCATGGGCGCCACCGGCCCGCGCCTGCCCCGCGCCACCGGCCCGCTCCAGCCCATTCGAGCGAGCCGATGACTCAGGTGGGTCCGCCGGGACCCGCGCCTCCCGCATATGCCATCAAAAGCGGCCTAAGGTCACGCTCCGAACGGTTACGGCGAACCCCCGCCTGACGATCAGACCGAGGAGGCCCCTCAGTGAAAGCGTGTCGTGCCCGCAAAGCCGGACTCATGGTCGCCGTAGCGGCGGCGGCCACGGTGCTGTCCCTCGCTCCGCCGGCTGCCGCCGCCGATCCGTCGTCGACCACGGTCCAGGCCACGCCCTCCTCGGCGACGACCGGGCAACTGGTGACCCTCGACGCGACGGTGACCTGCAGCTCGGACCCGAGCGGCGGCCTCGGCGTGTCGTTCTTCGACGGCTCGAACCTCCTCGCGACCGCACCCGTCTCCACCGACGGACACTCCTCACTGACCACCGGCTTCACGACCACCGGAACACACACCATCACCGCCGCCTACAACGGCGACGACACGTGTGACGCTTCGAGCGACACCACTACCGTCACCGTGTCCCAAGCCCCGGCTCCCCCGGCCGACAACCCGGGCTGCCTGCTGTGCGGGCTGATCGACGTCCACTTCGGGGACGTCCACAACGAGGTCAACGTCAACAGCCACAATGTGACGCGCATCCACGAGTGAGCCCGGCCCGCCGGCCGCTGGACGCGCGCGGGGGGTGCCACGGGCCCGTGGCACCCCCCGTCCGGCCGCCGACCCGCCATCCGGGCGGGATCGAAAGATCGGACCGGTAGCCGGGGGCGGCGGAACCGTGTTCCGCCGCTCGGGCTTCGTCCCAGGAGTCGATGCGGGCGATCAGTGGCGCGGGCAGCGTGTCGTCCTCCGCCCGGGGGCAGGTGTCCACCGTCTACAGCACGAACTCCGCACCGTCGGGCAGGACGTCGGCGCCGGCCCCGGTCACCGACGCGTAAGCGTCCGTGGCCGGGTCGAGCAGCGGATTCGTGTGGTCGAGGTGCGTGTAGACCAGGCGCGCCTCCGGGTGCCGGGCCAGGGCGCTCGGGCTGCCGTCCGCGCCGGAGACCGGACGGTGCCCCCTGACCGCCTGCCCACGGGGCACCCGCACGGCGGTGTCCCTCTCGCCGGCCGCGGCCACGGTGCCGTCGAGCAGGACGCAGGTCGCCCCGGTGAGCAGGTCATCCAGCGCGGGCGTCCACGCACCCAGGCGGGGCGCGTAGACGAGCACACCCCCGCTGGCCAGGTCCTCGATCCGGTACGCCGTCACCCAGCGGTCGTCGCCGACGGCCTCGGCGAGGTATCTGGGGGCCTCGGAACCGACCGCGTGGGCGCTGACGACCAGTCCCCCGGCCAGGACGAATCCGCCCTCGGTCCAGCTGTCGGCCCACTCCCACGGGGCGTAGCGGTCGAGCACGGCGTGCAGCGGGGAGAGTGCGGCGAGCACGGGGGGCGCGGCGTAGACCTTGAATCCCGCGGCACCGCGCAGCGCGGTCAGTCCCATGACGTGATCGGCCTCGGCGTCCGTCAGCAGGACACCGCGGACGGGTGTGTCGCTGTGCCCCGGTCGGGGCCCGGGTGAGAGCGCGGGGGTGGCGTTCAGCCGCGTACGTACGTCGGGGGAGGCGTTGAGCAGCCACCAGTCGCGGGAGTTGCCGCTGACGGCGACGCACTCCGGAGTGCGGGCCGGCAGTTTGCCGTCGCGGGCGGCCGAGCACAGCGCGCAGGCGCAGTTCCACTGAGGGAAGCCGCCACCGGCGGCGGTACCCAGCAGGACGACTTTCAAGGGAACCCCACTCCTCGGCGGCGGACTTTCCAGGATCTTCCCCGCCGGGACGAGCCGGGCCACTCCCCGGTGAGGAGTAATTCCGGACGTCCTTCGCCCGCGCGCGCATGCCCGCCCTACGGGCCCCAGGGCGGGACCCGCGTCGCGGCCGTCAGCCCTACGGCCGGACCAGCAGTGTGCGCACGCCCTCGGAGGTGAGGGTCAGGCCGTGCGGTGAGGCGGCGTCGATGGTGAGGGCCAGATCGCCCGACGGCCACTGGGAGGCGAGCGCGCCGAGCGGCACGAGCCGGTAGCGGGAGACGGAGGGAAGCAGCTCGGCCAACTCCAGCTCGGAGGTGAACACCGGGACCACCTGTCCGCCGCCCGGCTGGTCCAGGACGGGCAGCGCGACGGCGTGGGGATCGGCGATGTCCGCGTCGGAGGCGTCGTCCGGCACGGGCACCAGCACATCGCTGCCGGCGAGCGTGTCCAGCGCCGCCGTGTCCTCGGTGTTCGCGGCGAGGGTGTCGAGGGCTTCCTGGGCCGGTGTCGCCGCGGGTGCGGCGGGGTGGTGGTTGTTCAAGGGCGTGTCCATGGCAGATCCCCGGGTAGTGGCGGGCGGGCGGCCACCCGGGCCGGTCTCGGTCCCGGGCGCGTCGACCGTCGCGTACCCAACGCGGACCACGCCATTCATCCTGGTCGTCTCGTGTCCGGGTGACAGGAGCGGCGGTCACGGAGTCCAGCCCGGACGGGGACGCCCCGGCGGGGTCATGGTGATCGCTGCTCCTGTCACCCGCCGACCCGGCGCGGGCCATGTGAGGCGGGTGCTGCTTCAGGTGGCTACTTCAGGTAGGGACCGTCGGCTCCGATCTTGCCGGGCCCGTTCAGCACGTAGACCCGCAGGTTTCCCTGCCCGGGTGCGGCCACCGACAGCGTGCCGCTGGAGACGGTCTTCACATCTCCTGTGACAGCGTCCGTGTACGTGCCGTTGGGGATGCCCGTGTACGTCGCGCCGCCGGTGACCGTGACGAGGGCGAAGCTGTCGGTCGAGCCACTGGTGTAGCGGCGTTTGAAGGCCATCGAGCCGCTGATGCCGTCCGTCGAGTACTGGCCCGACTGCAGGGCCGGGATCGCCCGGCGGATCTGGTTGAGCCGCTGAAGGTGTTTGACCAGCGGCTGTGCGAGGGTCGTGGCGACCTCGCCGCTCGCGGAGTCGGCCTTGCCGAAGTCGGAGGCCGTGACGCTGCCCGCGAGATGGTCGCCGTAGTACGCGCGCCCGGTGGTCGCCAGCGGGCAGGTCGGTCCGCAGTCGATCTGCTTGCCCTTCTGGAACTCGATCTCCGAGCCGTAGTACAGCGTGGGGATGCCGCGGAAGGTCCACATCAGCGCCATGTTCTCGGCCCAGGCGTCTGTGCCGCCGCTGTAGCGGGTGCTCGACTTGTTCGGGCCGTAGTCGTGGCTGTCGACGTAGACGACGTTGTACGTGGCGTCGTTGACGGAGTCGTCGGAGTCCTTGCCGTTGCTGTAGGCGTTCTGCGCGTCGCCGAAGTTCATGTGCATGCGCATGTCGATGATGTTCATGCCTGAGAACTGGCTGCGGTCCGGGGTGTGGTAGCTGTTCCCGCTCAGGAAGGCGTTGGCGGAGGTGGGCTGGTTGCCGGTGCCGAGCTGTTCCTCGTAGTTGTACTGCTCGATCGCCGCCGTCTCGTCGTCCGCGCTGTACTCCTTGCGTTCCTTCCAGGTGAAGAACTGTGCGGAGTGGTTCACCGAGCCGCGGTTCCACTTGTCGTTGACGAAGGCGCCCACCTCGCCGAAGACGAAGAAGTTCTTCGCCGCGTCCGTGCCGAACCGCTGGGTGACCCGGTCGTAGATGGCGGGCAGGAAACGGCGGTTCCAGGTGACGCGCGGAATGTGGACGGCGGTGTCCACCCGGAATCCGTCGACGCCCATGTCGATGTACTTGTCGTAGGCGCCGATCAAGTAGTTCTGGACGGTGGCGTTCTCGGTGTTGAAGTCGGCGAGGTCCTCGTGCAGCCAGCACGAACGGGAGTCCTCGCCCTCCCAGTTGCCGATCCAGCACTGGTGGTAGTACGCCTTCGGGAACATGCCCGACGTGGGGCTGGGCCACTGGCAGTTGTACACGGTGTAGCCTTCGGCGCTCTTGCCTCCGGTGGGCTTGCCCCAGTTCAGGCAGGTGTTGCCGGAGGGTTCGGCGGTCGACCACAGGTCACCGTTGTAGTACGACTTCCCGGACTTGGGCTCGACGGTCAGGCCGTCGTACTCGAAGCCCTCGTTCTTCTCGTCGTAGTACCAGCTCCACTGGGAGTCGCGCACGCCGTACACGGTCGGGGTGAACAGGCCCTTCGCGCCCCAGCGGGAGCTGTGGTTGTAGACGACGTCCTGGTAGATCTTCATGCCCTTGGCGTGGGCCGCGTTGATCAGGTCCTGGTAGGAGGCGCCGGCCGACTCCAGGCGCGGGTCGACCTTGTAGAAGTCGTAGCCGTGATAGCCGTGGTAGTCGTAGTCCGAGCGGTTGAGGACGACCGGGGTGATCCAGACGGCCGAGAAGCCGAGCGCCTTGATGTACTCGAGTTTGTCGACGAGTCCCTTGAAGTCGCCGCGGAACATGGGGTCGTTGTTGGCCGCGTTGCCCGACTTGACGTCCTGGCTGCCGCCGCGGTTGTCGGAGCTGTCGCCGTCGTAGAAGCGGGCGGTGAGGACGAAGTAGATCGGGTCCTTGCGCGGGTCGGTGCCGAGCGGGGTCCCCGAGGCCGGGGCGGGAGCCTTCTCGCCGGTCGTGACGGTGGCCGCGGCGGAGGCGGGCGAGGTGTTTCCGGCCGCGTCGACGGCCTTCACCGTGTAGGTGTAGCCGGTCTTCTCCTCAAGTCCCGTGTCGGAGTACACCGTCGAGCCGACGTCGGTGACGACTGTTCCTTTCGTGCCACCCGTCCGTGTGAGCTGATACTTCGTCACGGCCGTGTCGTCGGTCGCCGGATCCCAGCTCACCACCACCGAGGTGTCGGTGGCGGTCGCCGTGACCTTCGTGGGCGCGGTCGGTGCCTCGGTGTCGGGCACCTCGGCGGCGCACGGGTCCGCGGCGTCGGCGGTCACCGTCCGGTCCTTCACGGTCGTGGTGCCGGCCGGGATCGTGTAGTCGGCGCTGTTGTTGTTGTCCCAGACGCCGTTGCCGTTGTTGAAGGCCGCCTTGAGCGAGGTCGCCGTACCGATGTCGAGGGTCTTCTTCCACCAGCCGGTGCAGGCGGTCTCCATGCCGACGCCGGGGGCCGTCGTCCAGGAGCCGCCCGTGGGCGCGTAATGGATGTTGGCCGTGGTCCAGCCGGTCGTGGCGGTCGAGTAGTAGACGGTCGCCCGGTTGGCGCCGCCCGTGCCGGTGTCGGCGCACGGGTCGCTGTGGGCGATCACGCCGTCCTTGACGGTGATGGTGCCGGTGCCCAGCGCGTAGTTGTTGCCACCGTTGTTGTCCCAGGTGCCGCTTCCGTTGTTGAAGGTGGCCTGCAGCCCGGCGGCCGAGCCGAGGTCGACGGTCTTCTTCACCCAGTCCGTGCAGGCCGCCTCCATCTGCACACCGGGCACCGTGGTCCAGGAGCCGCCGTCCGGGGCGTAGTGCAGGTACGTGGTGGGCCAGTTCTTGGTCTTCGTGTAGTAGAAGACGGTCGCCGTGGTGGAGGTGGCGGCCGTGCTCTCCATGGGGACCGAGCCCGCGTCGGGCGGGGTCAGTCCGAACAGTCCGGTCACCGCGACGAGCGCCACCAGCGGTCGTAGCGGCGGGCGTTGGGGTCTGCGTCTCATGGGGCGTCTCCAATGCGGGCCGCGGAGGGGGAGTTGTCCTGCAAGAAGAACCGGCAAGTTCCTGAAAGCTCTTGCGGCCGGGAAGCTACAGGTACATGACAGTGGCGTAAAGAGATCTCACAACGACCGGCGCACAGAGTGGGAACGGACCGGGAGCGGCGCGGCCGCCGGGGACCCGCCTGTCAGCTTCGGACGTGTCCGGTGGAGGATGGACCGGCAGCTCACGACGGGCCAGGGGGCGTGAGACGACGCTCCCCCGGTCCTGTGAAGGTCAAGATTCCCCCGGGCGCAGGCAATCCCGCCGACACACGGTGAGAAGCTGCGGCCGAACCGGCGTATTCAAGGCGGAAGGGCATCAGCAGCCGAGCCCTTCCCGACCGGAGGTACCTCAAGCGTGACCATCACCAAGGCAGCCCCGCCACCGGTTCACCGGAAGGACGGGGACGACCGCCAGGGCCGGCAGGGCTGGAACTTCAACTCCCCACTCGCCCTGACCATGCTCCTGCTGCTGGTGATCGCGTCGCAGGGGCCGATCCGCGGGGCGCTGTCCGCACCGGTGATGCAGAGCTGGATGACCGTGTTCGTCGCGGTGGTGGTCCAGGCACTGCCCTTCCTCGTCCTCGGCGTGCTGCTGTCGGCGGTCATCGCGGTGTTCGTCCCGCCGTCGTTCTTCGCCCGCGCGCTGCCGAAGCGGCCGGCGCTCGCGGTGCCGGTCGCCGGAATGGCCGGGGCGATCCTGCCCGGCTGCGAGTGCGCCTCCGTGCCGGTCGCCGGGGCGCTGGTGCGCCGCGGCGTCACTCCGGCGGCGGCCCTGGCCTTCCTGCTGTCCGCCCCGGCGATCAACCCGATCGTGCTGACCGCCACCGCCGTCGCCTTCCCCCGGAACCCGGAGATGGTTCTCGCCCGCTTCGTGGCGAGTCTCCTCGTGGCCTGCGCGATGGGCTGGCTGTGGCAGCGTGTCGGCCGCACCGACTGGCTGCGCCCGCCGGCCCGCCCGGCGCACGACGGCCTCGGCAAGGGGGCGGCGTTCTGGGGGTCCGTGCGGCACGACGTGATGCACGCGGGCGGGTTCCTCGTCCTGGGAGCGATGGCCGCGGCCACGCTCAAGTCCGTCGTACCGGCGAGCTGGCTGCAGGCCGCGGCCGGGAATCCGGTGGTGTCGATCCTGGCCCTCGCGATCCTGGCCGTGCTGCTGTCGATCTGCTCGGAGGCCGACGCGTTCGTGGTCGCCTCGCTGACCCAGTTCTCGCTCACCGCCCGGCTGGCGTTCCTCGTCGTCGGACCGATGATCGACCTGAAGCTCTTCGCCATGCAGGTCGGCACCTTCGGCCGCGGCTTCGCGCTGCGGTTCGCACCCGCCACCTTCGCCCTCGCGATCCTCATGTCCGTTCTGATCGGGGCGGTGCTGCTGTGAACCGGCAGGCACAGGCGGCCGTGCTCTTCCTCGTCGGCGCGGCGGTGCTGCACGCGAGCGTCACGGACCTCTATCTGCGGTACGTCAAGGCCGGTTTGCAGCCCCTGCTGCTCGCGGCCGGTGTGGTGCTGATCGTCACGGCCCTCGCCACGGTCTGGTTCGAGGTACGCGAGCACCGAACGGCTTCCGCCGCCCGCCCCGGCGAGAAGCGTGCCGGCGAGCGGGACGGCGAGGAAGCGCACGAGCAGGAGGACGGGCACGAGCACGCGGACACAGACACGGACGCGGACACGGACGGGCACACGGACACGGACGGGCATGGGCATACGCATCGCGAACCGCGTATCGCGTGGCTTCTCGTGCTCCCGCTGCTCGCGCTCATCCTGGTCGCCCCGCCCGCCCTCGGCTCCTACAGCGCGATGCGCACCGGCACGGCGCTGCAGGCGCCCTTCGGCTACGCCAAGCTGCCCGCCGGAGACCCGGTCCCTCTCGGCCTGGTCGACTACGCGAGCCGGGCGGCGTACGACCACGGCCGCTCCCTCGGCGGACGACGGGTCAGGATCACCGGCTTCGTCGCACTCGACCACGCCGGGACGCCCTATCTCGTACGCATGGCTCTCAACTGCTGCGCCGCCGACGCCCAACCGGTCAAGATCGGCCTGTCCGGGCGGATTCCGCCCGTCCTCCGTCCCGACACCTGGCTCGAAGTCACCGGCACCTACACCGCCAAGCGCACGAGGGATCCGGTCAACAGCGGCATCATCCCGTTCCTCGACGTCAGCGCGGCGAGGCCGGTCCCCACCCCGCACGATCCGTACGACGAGAGCTGGAACAACTGATCACCTGGACGGGCGAGGCAGGTCTCCCGCGGCCTGTTCCGATCCCGCGCTCCGCGGCGCCGTCCGGGGCGGGGCCGCCTCGGACAAAGGTGTCGTGGATCAGTCGGTGTCCGGAGCCCGGCGGGCGTCCGTGACCGCTCGGGCCTCCGGGTCCGGCAGGTAGCTCGCCAGGCCGCGCAGCATGATCTCCAGACCGATGTCGAACCTCTCGTCGGAGGAGTCCGTCACCATCACCCCGGCCAGGGCACGCAGATGGGGGAAGTCCGCCGTGGGCAGGGACGCGAAGTAGTTCTGCATCTCGTCGGCCATCTCATGCCAGTCCGGACGGGCCAGGGAAGAGCTGTCACCACTGTGCCGGGCGGCCCTGTCCTGCCACATGCCCTCCTCCAGGACGAACCCGTCGATGTAGGTGGAGATGAGGTCACCGGCCTCCGCCGCGATGCGGTCGGGCAGTCCGGCGGTGCGGAAGACGGCGAGAAACGCCTCGACGTGCGGCAGCAGTTCGGCCGTGAAGGGGACGTGGGCCATGGAAATCCTGGCCATGTCGCGATGGGACAACAGGCGCTGCCGCCAGGAGCGGGCATAGTCCCGCACCTGCTCCCGCCACCGCTCCGGGTCGGCTTCGGGAATCGCGAAGCCGTCGAAGAGCCGGGTGTACATCAGCTCCAGAAGGTCGTCCTTGGAGCTGACGTAGGCGTAGAGGGCGGAGACCGTGACGCCCAGTTCGGCCGCCACCTGGCGCATCGACAGCCCGTCGAGCCCTTGGCGGTCCAGCACGGTGAAGGCGGCCTCGACGATGCGTTCGCGCGACAGGGGTGCGCGGTCGGGGGCGACGCGGGCGCGAACGGGGCGCTCGCGCTCCCAGGGAGACGGCGGAGGTGGTGCGGGGGTGCCGGCGGCCGCGTCGTTCATGAGGACAGTCTAGGCGCTGGGAGAGCAGTGTTCTCTCTCGGTGAGCGGCGTTCATTGCGGCAGAACGCGATATATCTTGTCCGGCCCGCCCAGTTGCGCTATATCTTAATGAACGCTGTTCTTTCGGTGAGCGCTGTTCTGCTAAGGTGAACAGCGTTCTCCAGTGTCTGGTTCGCCCGTCTCTCACTCCGTGCCGACGAGCCGGGCAGTCGCATCCATCCCACCTACCGCGCCCGCCGGTCGTCAACGCGGCGCGGCCTCTTCACGAGGAGTTCCGATGTCCACCACCGGTGTCGCGTCCACCGAGACGCCCATCGACTCGCCAGCGCCCTACCGGTGGCGCTGGGCTGCGCTCTTCGTGATCCTGGCGGCCGAGGTGATGGATCTCCTCGACGCCGTGGTCACGAACATCGCCGGTCCCTCCATGCGGGCCGACCTCGGCGGCGGCGCCTCCACGCTGCAGTGGCTCGCGGCCGCCTACACCCTCTCGATGGCCGTCGGGCTCGTCACCGGCGGGCGCCTCGGGGACATTCACGGGCGCCGCAAGATGTTCCTGGTGGGAGCCGCCGGCTTCACCGTGGGTTCGCTGCTGTGCGCGATATCCGTGTCGCCCGAGATGCTGATCGGCGCGCGTGTCGTCCAGGGACTGTTCGGCGCGGTGATGCTGCCGCAGGGCCTGGGCATGATCAAGGAGATGTTCCCGCCGAAGGAGTCGCAGAAGGCCTTCGGCATGTTCGGCCCGGTCATGGGTCTGTCCGCGGTCTGCGGGCCGATCCTGGCGGGCTGGCTCGTGGACGCCGACTACTTCGGCACCGGCTGGCGCATGATCTTCCTGATCAACCTGCCGTTGGGTGCCGCGGCGTTCCTCGGTGCCGTGCGCTACCTGCCGAAGGGTCGCTCCGACAGCAAGCCGCGCCTCGACATCCCCGGCATGCTCCTGGTCTCCCTGGCCGCGCTGCTGATCATCTTCCCGCTGGTGCAGGGCCGTGAGTACGACTGGCCCGTGTGGACGTTCCTGATGATGGGCGCCGCGGTGATCGTCTTCGCCGTCTTCGCCAGGTACGAGTCGCACCGCAGCAAGGCAGGCCGGGACCCGCTGGTCGTCCCCAGCCTCTTCCGCAAGCGCGGCTTCAGCGGCGGCATGGTCCTCGGGCTGGTGTTCTTCTCGACCATGCAGGGCTTCATGCTGGTCTTCAACCTGTACACCCAGATCGGCCTCGGCTACTCGCCGCTCAAGGCGGGACTGGTGATGGTGCCCTGGTCGGGCGGCATGATCGTCGGCTTCGGCATGGCGCAGGGTGTGGTCCGGTTCGGACGCGCCGTCCTTCAGGCGGGTGCGCTGGTCATGGCGGTCGGCGTGTTCGGCGTGTGGCTGACCCTCGACCAGGTGGGGGCGGGTGTCGGTCCCTGGCAGCTCCTGCCGTCGCTGCTCGTCACGGGCATCGGGATGGGCCTGCTCATGGCGCCTTTCTTCGACATCGTGCTCGCCAGCGTCGAGCAGCACGAGACGGGTTCGGCGTCCGGCACGATGACCGCGGTACAGCAGCTCGGCGGCGCGTTCGGTGTGGCCATCCTCGGCACCGTGTTCTTCGGTCTGCTGGGCGGCGGGATCGCCACCGCCGTCGACCACCGCTCGGACGGCCTGCGGGGTCAGCTGGCCGCCGCTCACGTCTCGCCCGCGGCTCAGGAGCGAGTCGTGGCGGACCTGCGTACCTGCGCCTCGGACCGCGCGGTCGCCAAGGATCCGGCCGCGACCCCGGCGTCCTGCGCGCGCCTGGAGAAGGACGCCCGGTCCGCCGCGACCTCGCCCGAGGCCGGCGCCCGCATCTCCGCCGCGCTGGGGGCCACGGCGTCGTCCGCCTTCCAGAGCGGTTTCGGCTCCGTCATGAAGACGCTGCTCTGGATCGTCGACGGCATGCTCGCCCTGACCTTCCTGCTCGCGTTCCTCCTGCCCCGCCACGCGCGCCCGGAGGAATCCGCCGGACACTGAGCCCCGGCTGCGCCGGCATCGGCGAACGGGACGGCCGGGCCGGCACGGAGTCTGGCGTGACGGTCCGTACGTCGCCGCGTACGGCAAGGGTGGCGGCAAGGCCACCGTG